>JAHEHN010000024.1 GCA_024644515.1 Gammaproteobacteria bacterium | reverse complement strand
CGAGGGCCAGCACGTCAGCGATGGCTTGCAGATAGATTTCTGTTTTGCCACTGCCGGTGACCCCCTCAAGTAAATGAACATTAAACTGATCGTTGTTTTGCCTGATGGCTGTTAGCGCAATCTCTTGTTCAGGATTGAGTTGCAGTGGCTCATCATCGCCATAAAGTTTTTGCCTGTTTCCTTCAGCAACGGGTTGATGCGGGACTTGCTCTATCAGATCCTTTTCGAGAAGGGTTTTCAGAACACTGGATACTTCCTTGCCGACCACTTCTTTAAGCGCTGCCGAGGTCATTGTTTTTCGGCTTCCGATGAGCTTGAGTAATTCAAGTTGCCTGGGGGCATTTTTCAGAGAGGTAGTTTCAATGCTGATACCAGCGTCTGTTAATTGCCAGTAATGTGCCTGTTTTTCCTCGGCTGCATTGCCCTTGCGTATCTGGGCCGGTAGCGAGGTTTGCAAAACCTGGCCGATCGGGAACTGGTAATAGCTGGCTGCCCACTGATAGAGCTGCATAAGCTTGTCATCAAGCACGGGATCCTGATCAATGAGTTTATAGGCAGCTTTTATCCTGGTAGCAGGGAAATCGCTGTTACTACTGGTTCCGGTTATCAGGCCAATCATGCGTCTGCTGCCAAAAGGCACCTGAACTCTTGCTCCGGGCTTTAAGTAGGTTTGATCACAGCCCGGCGGTGGCCGATAATCAAAAGTCCGGCGCAAGGGGGAGGGAACGGCAACCTGTATGAAAAAATCTGTTGTCACTAATTAAATCTGTTCTGGCGCATAAGCAGGAACCCAGGCTGAAAGCATTCGGTAAGGCCGCCTGCAGACAGTTGTCCATGCCAGCTTAACGAAGAAGAAAAAGGGAATATAGCAAATATCAGCCAGTAGAGGAGATTCATAATATCTTGGTTTATACTCTGCTGTTTTTACGGATCACGCCTGCGGAGTGTTTAAACTTATGCAAAGCCAAAAAGTGCCTGCCCAATTGCTGGAGCTGCGAGACGCCATAGATAGTATTGATGATGAATTGCTGACTCTGCTGGCACGACGCTTTGAAGTTACCGCCAAGGTGGGTGAACTTAAAGCCAGTCAAAAGCTGGATTCTGTAGATCCGGTGAGGGAGCAGGAAAAGCTTGAACGCCTCAGAAAACAGGCAAAGGATAAATCCCTGAACAGCGAATTCATTCTGGAACTGTTCCAGGCCATTTTTGATGAAGTTGTGAAGAATCACCGTTCTTACCTGAAATAGACCGCTGGCCAACGTTTTACCCTGCCTGTTATCCATGCCCAAGCAGTAAACTCACGACCGACTATGACTGTTTCAGGGGCGGTTGAATTACTCTGTGCGGCCTTGATCCCTTGTGCTGGCACTATTTTCTGTTAGAATGCGCCCTCTTTTTTCCTTGGGAAAAAAGATTGGTCGGCTTTGGTGCTGGCTACATTGAAAATCCAAATTATGGATATGGTGCCTGTAACGGCCGGCTTCTGGGAAGCATTTAGCTAGTAACCAGATAGACAGCGCGGTTAACGACAGGTAGCGATATTCGGAGAGACAGATCATGAAAGCAGACATTCATCCCAAATATCAGGACATCAGTGTTACCTGCGGTTGCGGTAACGTGATCCAGACACGATCAACCCTGAAAGAAGACGTTCGTGTGGACGTATGTTCACAGTGTCATCCGTTTTATACCGGCAAACAGAAAATTGTTGATACCGGTGGCCGTGTCGATCGATTCAAGAAACGTTTTGGCGGCGCTCGTAAAGTCTGATAGCCCTTTTGACGGTTTTTTGATGGCTGTTACATAGCTATGGTATAACTCTCAGAAAACACACACCTTAAGGCAGTCGTCGAGTATACGTTTGAATATCCTGTTTTGCCGAATCCGTACTGGTTGTTTGCTAAAGCTTGAACAAAACATTAGCCCGACCAGTACCCGGTAATTCACTCAAATCCTGCCATTGCTTTTAGCCTTTGTGTCGCAGAGCTAAAAAGGATTTTCCTGTTCTTTCCCTGAATCACCCTCGTTGCCCTGGGTATTTTCATAGCCAGGCACATCTTCGGTTCTGAAAACTTCAAAAAATGAATTGGCATCATCGGGTCTTGCCCTGAGTCCGGTGTCGCGATTAATTCTGACAAATTCAAGCCCGTCAGGCTGGGCCATAGTGGCCAGCGGGGTGCCTTCCAGCACGTCCTTCATATAACTGATCCAGATTGGCAAAGAAACCGTTGCTGCCTGTTCTTCGCGGCCACCAAGTGACTGGGGTTGGTCATATCCCACATATACCGTGGTGACAAGATTGCCGTTAAAGCCGGAAAACCATAGATCATTATTATCATTGGTTGTGCCGGTTTTGCCATGCAGATCTTCTCTCTCCGGCATCGCCCGGTTTGCTGGTCGACCGCTGCCATTGGTAATAACAGAGCGTAGAATTGTATTCATGATGTAGGCTGTACGCTCATCAATCACTCGTGGCGCCGGTGTAACTGCAGGAATTTCAGGAACCTGGTTTTGGTCCAGTAAGGAGTCAATTACAGCCATATCTTCGCAGATGTCGCAAACGGTGTAGGGTTGAGCGCGGAACATTTCACCGTCATTAAAGTTATCAATTCGTTCAATAAGATAGGGTTCTACCTTGTGACCACCGTTGGCAAAAACGCTGTAGCCGGTGGCGATTTCCAGGGGGTGAACAGCGTGAGAACCAATGGCTACAGTAAGATCATTTTGAGGAAATTCCCGGGTATTGAAACCGAAGCGGGAGATGTAGGGAAGCACTATGTCTGATCCAAGTGCATCATAAATTCTAAGAGAAACAAGGTTTTTAGAGGTAGTAAGTGCATACTTGAATCGAATAGGCCCCATGAATTCGCCACCAAAATTTTCCGGACGGTAGTCACTGCGGGCAAGAGGCGCATCATTGATCAGACTGGCAGCGGTGTAGCCGTTTTCCAGACCCGCAGAGTACAGGAAAGGCTTGATATTGGATCCTGGCTGCCTTTCGGCCAGTGTTATGCGATTGAATTGACCGTTATTTTTGCGATCATAGAAGTCATAGCCCCCAACCAGGGACTTTATAGAGCCGTTATTGGGGTCTAATGCAACCAGGCCGCCATTCACCGCCGGAATTTGACCCAGCATCCATTGCCCTTCAGCGTCTCGTTTAACCCGAATCAGGTCTCCTGGCTCGGTGACATCACTGGCAGAGCGTGGCGTCGAGCCCCAGGTGGCGCTGGTAATAAATCGTTTAGCCCAGCGAATGCCATCCCAGTCAATGGTGATGCTTTCGCCTGAGGCCAGAATTGCCGTAATGGAACGTTCTTCGACTGCCTGCACGAATGCAGGCAGCTGGGATGCTATTGCCGGAGTATTGTTCAAGACGTCGAGCCACTGCTTTACAGAGCCGTCAGCAGAGGGTCTGAGATGGTTTTCCCTGCCACGATAGCCATGGCGCCGGTCATAGTCTTCAAGTCCTTGCTGAAACGCGGAGTTGGCTGCTCTCTGCATACTACTGTCGACAGTGGTAAAAACCTCAAAGCCATCGGTAAGGGCAAGATCGCCATAACGTTCAATCATTTCCTGACGCACCATCTCTGCAATGTAGGGCGCATCGAGTTCGGTTTCCCTGCCATGTCTGAAAGCTGTATTTGGCGCATTTCTTGCCAGCTCATAGTCATCCCGGGTAATCATGCCCTGGGCAAACATTCGGGAAAGTACACGCTCCCTGACTGATTTTGCCTGGTCTTTTGAGGACAGGGGGTTGTAAGCGTTGGGTCTTGGTAGCAAACCTATCATGGTCGCTGCTTCTGCAAGAGTCAGCGCGCTTATACCCTTGTCATAGTATTGCTCTGCGGCAGCAGCAATACCGTAAGCGGAGATGCCAAAAAAGGTTTTATTGAGGTAAAGCTCGAGGATTTCTTCCTTGGTGAGTTCCCCCTCCATTTTCAGGGCCAGCAGTATTTCCTTGAATTTGCGGGTGTGGGGAGACTCTCCTTCAAAGAAAAAGTTTTTTGTTACCTGCATGGTAATGGTGCTGCCACCACCCCAGTCGTTACCTGTGAAAATACCCGCGACAGACCTGAGTAGTCCCAGTGGATCAACACCATGGTGACTATAAAAGCGTTTGTCTTCACTGGAGATCAGTGCGTCAAGAATCAGTTGCGGTATTTCCTCATACTTGACCGGGGTGCTGCGACGACTGCCAAACTCTGCAATCAATTTGTTATCAGCAGAGTAGATGCGTAAGGGGTTTTCCAGGCGCAAATTAGTATAGGTTTCCCTGTCAGGCAGTTTTGGTGAGATATACAGGTACATACTGGCGGCAACCATAACCAGCCCGATAGCGGCGGTGAAGCCGCACCAGGTGAGGAAAATACCTATTTTCTTTATTTTAGTCATTGCTAGGCATGAGATTTTGCATGGTTAAGGCCGGTTGCTCTTATTGACACGCCATTTTAAACACTTTTGGCCTGGGTAGTTAGCACTGAAAAGAAATTGCGAAACTGGCCGTAAGCCCCCGTCAAATCGGAGTTCTGCTTGATATATCTCACTTTTTCACTGAAAAACCCTGTTTAATATACATACTGCCACTTTGATGAAAATGTGAAGTGCTCGTCACTGCTTTTGTGAACTGGATAGCAAATTAATGTAATTTGTAAAAAAATGTGATAATTGCTTGATATTAATGATTAAACTGATTAACGTGTCAGACTGTAATGAATATTAAAAGATATTATTCCGGTAGTTTCGTCTCATTTTCATAACGCCGTCTATAATCAACGAACTTCTTTAGTTAAAAAGTTTACTGATTTGTCAGGACTAATTTCGGGCATGTCGTTTACAATGGCATGCTCGATTTTTCGTATTTACTCAATAACTATTTTCAGCGACAGCATCCAAAAATAATGAAAAAAAAAGTGGATAATATTTTCCTGATTGGTCCTATGGGCGCAGGCAAAACTACTATTGGGCGTCAGCTTGCCCGATCCTTAAAAATGGATTTTGTCGATTCAGACCAGGAAATTGAAGAAAGAACCGGTGCTGATATTGCCTGGATATTTGATGTTGAAGGTGAGGCGGGATTTCGGGAAAGAGAAAAGAAAATAATTGAGGAACTCACGCTGAGCAAAAATATAGTGCTGGCAACTGGCGGCGGTGCCGTGCTGGCACCTGAGAATCGTAAATTTTTGCAAAGCCGTGGCACAGTGGTATACCTGATGGCAACCATTGGTCAGCAGGAAGAAAGAACAAGGCATGATCAGCGTCGGCCATTAATACAGAATGTCACTGATATTAAGGGAAAGCTGACAGAGCTTATGGATATTCGAGATCCGCTTTACCGGGAAATTGCTGACTATGTCGTGATGACCAACAGACGAAGTCCCCGGTCTGTAAGCAGTGAAATTATAAAGCAGCTGTTTGATGAAGAAGTTCATGAAGAATAATAGTGCCCATAGCGATAATCGCCAGACTGTAACCGTTGATCTTGGTGATAGAAGTTATCCGATTCACATAGGCGAGCAATTACTTGCAGATGCTCAGCTGCTGGTACCTCATATACACGGCAAACAAGTATGTATTATCAGTAATGAAACCGTTGCTCCGCTGTATCTCGAGACACTTTCAAACACGTTGTCAGCATTCGATCCCTTGTCAATAATTCTGCCTGACGGAGAAGAATATAAAACACTGGATACCATAAGCCTCATTTATGACCGCTTGCTTGAAGCCAGGTTCAGCCGATCGGCAACCCTGGTTGCCCTGGGTGGTGGTGTTATAGGTGATATGGTTGGTTTTGCTGCTGCCACCTACCAGCGCGGTATAGATTTTATTCAGATTCCTACTACCTTGCTGTCCCAGGTAGATTCATCTGTGGGTGGCAAGACTGGAGTCAACAGGCCGCTTGGAAAAAATATGGTTGGCGCCTTTTACCAGCCAAATTGCGTACTGGCAGATACCTCTACACTGCGTACTCTGCCAGAGAGAGAATTAAAAGCGGGTCTGGCTGAAGTGATCAAATATGGCCTGATTAATAATCTGTCGTTTCTTGACTGGCTTGATGAAAATATTGAAAACATCCTTGCACTGGATGCCGGGGCACTGGCTTATGCCATTGGCACCAGTTGTCAGGAAAAAGCCGCTATTGTGGCAGAAGACGAGAAGGAAGCTGGCATTCGCGCCATATTAAATCTCGGACATACCTTTGGTCATGCCATTGAAACGGCAATGGGATATGGAAACTGGCTTCATGGTGAAGCAGTGGCTACAGGGATAGTCATGGCAGCGGAGCTTTCATGCCAGGAAAATCTAATTGGCCCTGATGATGTCAAGAGAGTGCGTTCTATCATTCAGCGTGCTGGTTTGCCAACAACTCCACCAAAGGAAATGGATGTTGATACTTTCATTTCTCTGATGAGCAGGGATAAAAAAGCCGAGCAGGGTAAGATCAATTTTATTCTGCTTGAAGCACTGGGTAAGGCCAGGGTTTCGGGGCAGGTTAGTCATGGGGCGTTGGTAGCCTCTTTGGAATCCCGGTTATAACTGCTTTTCCTCATTAGCCCGGTTCCTGTTTCTGGCTTTCAGGTTATATTCCGCTCACTACCAAATACCTCTATGGTGTTGCTGCGTGCATTGATGTCAGCAGCCCGGTTTTACAGTAAAAACGATCCACGATCAGCGTTTTTTGCTCGTGGGTCTTGATCAATATTGATGCAGTTTGCCAGTTAAAACCCTCTCCCGGATAGCCTTTCGTTCAAGTGACTAAATCCCATATCAGCTGAAGCCCGCATAATAATTGAGGTTAATCATATTCCTAATTGCTCGACAGGATTGATTTGTGTAAAATGACCGGCTGTTTTTCCGAAAAATTCAAGGTAGTTTTTCTTCCTTTTGTAGTCCCCCTTAACTTACTGATTTGAGAAGGAATATGAGGACGGGTCTGTATCATCCAGATGAGTTCAGAGATAACTGTGGCTTTGGTCTAGTCGCCCATATTGAGGGCAAACCCAGCCATGATCTACTGGAAACCGCCATTAAGTCACTAACCTGCATGACCCATCGAGGTGGGATTGCAGCGGATGGTGTTACCGGCGATGGCTGCGGCTTGCTCATGCAATTGCCTGATTCTTTCCTGCGTGAAATTGCCAGGGAGCTTTTCAGTATTGAATTGTCCGAGTCCTATGGTGTTGGCATGGTGTTTCTTAGCCAGGATCCGGTCAAGGCCACTAAAGCTAAATTTGTTCTTGATGAAGAAATACTGGCCCAGGGCCTTGATATTGCCGGATGGCGCATGGTGCCGTGTGATGACTCGGTTTGCGGCCGTATGGCACTATCCAATATGCCGACCATTGAGCAGGTTTTTGTAAATGCGCCGGGGCTTTCGAAAAAAGATCTTACTGTTAAGTTGTTCATTGCCAGGCGCAAAGCTGAAAACCGTCTGGCGGGTGATGAAGATTTCTATATATGCAGCCTTTCCAATTCAGTTATTTCCTATAAGGGGCTGATGCTGCCGGTAGACTTGCCAAACTTTTATCTGGACCTAAAAGATCCGCGAATTGAAATCGCGATGTGTACCTTCCATCAGCGCTTTTCCACCAATACCTTGCCGAAGTGGCCTCTGGCCCAGCCGTTCAGAATGCTGGCCCACAATGGCGAAATTAATACGATTCGTGGTAACAGAAACTGGTCAGTAGCCAGAACAAACAAATTCCGCTCTGAAGCAATTCCGAATATTGAAGAAATAGCCCCGATTGTAAATTTCAACGGGTCTGATTCCTCTTCAATGGACAATATGCTGGAACTACTGACCACCAGTGGAATGGATCTGTATCAGGCTATCAGGCTGATCATGCCGCCCACCTGGCAGAATATGGAGAATATGGATGCAGATCTGCGCAGTTTCTATATTTATAACTCCATGCACATGGAAGCCTGGGACGGCCCCGCAGGCGTTGTTCTGACTGATGGCCGCTTTGCCGCCTGTGTTCTTGATAGCAATGGTCTGCGACCATCACGCTGGGTGATGACCAAAAATGGTTATATAACTGCGGCGTCCGAGATCGGAGTTAATGATTATTCACCGGAAGATGTGATTGCCAAGGGCCGGGTAGGGCCAGGTCAGATACTTGTCATTGATACCCAGGAAGGCAAGATCTTGCATTCCGATGATGTCGCCGATTATCTGAAAGTCAGGCAGCCTTATGCTGAATGGGTAAGGGAAAATACTAGTTATCTGGAATCAAAACTCTCTGAAGACACTGCGGCATTATTGCCCTTGTCTGATGAAGAGGGTGAGAAGCATATGAAGATGTTCCAGGTGACTTTTGAGGAAACTGATCAGGTATTCAGACCTCTCGCCGAGAAGGGTGCAGAAGGCACCGGATCAATGGGCGATGATACCCCGATTGCTGTGCTTTCGAAGCATGTACGCCCCCTTTATGACTATTTCAGACAGCAGTTTGCCCAGGTAACCAATCCTCCTATTGACTCACTCAGGGAAACCATCGTGATGTCACTGGAAACCAGATTGGGTAGGGAGCTTAATATTTTCAAGGAAACTCCGGCCCATGCTGACCGGATCATTCTGCATTCACCACTGTTGTCACCAAGAAAATTTTATACCCTGCAGCATGTCGAAAGACCGGGTTTTGAATCTGCCCATATCAGTTTGACCTATGAACCTGCTATTGGGCTCAAGCAGGCGATTGAAAATGTCATGGCTATAGCCGAGCAGCATGTTCGCGATGGCAAGGTGCTTTTATTTCTTTCGGAGAGACTCCCTGAAAAAGGCCAGTTGGTAATTAATGCATTGCTGGCCACTGCGGCAATTCATTCAAGCCTGAGTAAAAAGGGTCTGCGCTGTGACACCAATCTTATTGTTGAGACTGGTTCAGCCCGTGATTCACACCAGATTGCCTGTCTAATTGGTTATGGTGCCACTGCCGTTTATCCCTACCTTAGCTTTGATCTCATTGATCGCATGATCAATAAAGACATGTTGCGTATGGGGTCGCTGGAAGCGCACAAGAATTATCGCAAGGGAATCAACAAGGGCCTGCTGAAGATTCTGTCCAAGATGGGTATCAGTACTATCTCGTCCTATCGCGGCGCACAACTATTTGAAATTATCGGTCTGGCCGATGAAATTATGGCTCTATGCTTTCCTGATGTGGACAGTAGAATAGGAGGGGCGACATTCGAGCATTTGCAGCATGATATGGAAATTCTCAGTCGCGATGCCTGGCTCTCCAGAAAGAAGATCATGCAGGGTGGACTCCTGAAGTATATCCATGGCGGCGAATATCACATGATCAATCCGGATGTGGTGAGAACCATTCAGGATGCAGTGCAAAGCGGTGATTTCGAACAGTATCGCAAGTTTGCCCAGCTGGTTGATAACCGGCCTTTGTCTACCATAAGGGATATGTTCAAGTTACGCGAAGATCAGGAACCTGTCGATATAGACCAGGTTGAACCTATCGAAGGCATTCTGAAACGCTTTGACTCCGCCGGCATGTCTCTCGGGGCGCTTTCACCGGAAGCCCATGAGGCACTGGCACAGGGCATGAACAGGCTCGGTGGCAGATCAAATTCAGGTGAAGGTGGCGAAGATCCGGCCCGTTTTGGTACTGACAAGGTCAGCAAGATCAAACAGATCGCCTCCGGTAGATTTGGTGTGACCCCTCATTACCTGGTCAATGCTGAAGTATTACAAATCAAAATTGCCCAGGGAGCGAAACCTGGTGAAGGTGGTCAGTTGCCAGGTGGAAAGGTGAATGATCTGATCGCACGGCTTCGCTTTTCGGTCCCGGGGGTCACCCTTATTTCGCCGCCACCTCATCACGATATTTATTCCATCGAGGATCTGGCACAACTTATTTTTGACCTGAAACAGGTTAATCCGGACGCTCTGGTGAGTGTGAAACTGGTATCAGGACCCGGTGTCGGTACTATCGCTGCCGGTGTGGCAAAGGCTTATGCAGATTTAATCACCATCTCAGGCCATGATGGCGGTACCGGAGCCAGTCCGCTGACTTCCATTCGCTATGCGGGAACACCATGGGAGCTTGGTTTGAGTGAAGTACAGCAGGCATTACGCTCCAATGATTTACGTGGACGTATTCGACTCCAGGCTGATGGTGGTTTAAAAACCGGACTTGATGTTATCAAGGCCGCTATTCTTGGCGCAGAAAGTTTTGGTTTTGGCACTATTCCAATGGTAGCGCTGGGTTGTAAATATCTACGAATCTGTCACCTGAATAATTGTGCAACCGGTGTTGCAACCCAGGACAAGCGCCTGCGTGACAAGCATTTTATCGGCCAGGCAGAAATGGTCATGAACTACTTCAAGTTCGTTGCCCAGGATACAAGGCAGTGGCTTGCCAGTCTTGGTATTACCAGGCTGACCGATGTCATCGGTAGAACTGATCTACTCGAGAAACTGCCACCGCAAACTGAAAAGCAGGCGAATCTTGATTTTTCCCGTCTCTTCTATAATGACCTTATTCCAGAAGACATGGATCGCTTTTGTGTCAGTGAGAAAAATGAACCCAAGGATAAGGGTGAGCTGGCCGAGGAGATGGTAGAAGATATTCTTCCAGCTATTGAGAACAAGAGTGGCGGCATATTTAACTATAAGGTACAGAACTTCAACCGTTCCATTGGTGCGCGTCTGTCCGGGGAAATAGCAAGACGCTATGGCAACCAGGGCATGGCTGATACGCCTGTCAATCTGCGTCTGAGTGGTTCATGTGGACAAAGCTTCGGTGTCTGGAATGCCGGTGGTTTGCATATGCATCTCAGCGGTGATGCCAATGATTATGTGGGTAAAGGCATGGCTGGCGGCAAGCTGGTTGTAGTGCCACCGCCGGGCAGCAGTTTCAAAACAAAGGATACCTCCATCATAGGTAATACCTGTCTTTATGGTGCCACTGGCGGCAGATTGTTTGCGTCAGGTACCGCGGGCGAACGTTTCGGGGTAAGAAATTCCGGAGCTCATGCTGTAGTTGAAGGTGTCGGTGATCATTGCTGTGAATATATGACGGGTGGTCATATTACGGTGCTTGGCGAAACTGGCCATAACTTCGGCGCCGGCATGACCGGAGGTTTTGCCTACGTTCTTGATCTGAATAAGGATTTTGTCGACAAGTACAACCATGAGCTGGTTGAAGTGCACCGTATCCGTATGGAAGGCATGGAAGAATACCGCAGTCATTTACGCTCGGTGATTGAAGAGTTTGTCATCGAAACCGGTAGTGAATGGGGCAAGCATATTCTCGATAACTATATGGATTTCACACGCAAGTTCTGGCTTGTTAAACCCAAGGCGGCAAGTCTTAAAATGCTGCTCAATGATGTCACAGTGACGGGGAACTAGACCATGTCAGATATCATCGCTAGATCAAAAGATACTTTTCGTTTCCTGACAGAAGACCGTGAGGACCCAAAAAAGAAACCGCTGGATGTTCGCAAAACAGAGTTTGTGGAAATTTATAACCCCTTTGAAAAAGAAGATGCCGAGACCCAGTCTGAACGTTGTCTGGAATGCGGTAATCCTTATTGTGAATGGAAATGTCCGGTCCATAACTATATCCCCAACTGGTTAAAGCTGGCTCAGGAAGACAATATTCTTGAGGCTGCCGAGTTATGTCATCAAACCAATACCCTGCCAGAAGTTTGTGGACGAATCTGTCCCCAGGACAGGTTATGTGAAGGTGCCTGCACGCTCAATGATGGCTTTGGTGCAGTGACTATAGGCAATGTTGAAAAGTATATTGTTGATAAAGCCTTTGAGATGGGCTGGCGTCCGGATATGTCTCAAGTCGTGCCCACAGAGAAACGTGTGGCAGTGATTGGCGCCGGACCTGCGGGTCTGGGTTGTGCCGATATTCTGGTGCGCGCTGGCGTTAAACCGTTCATTTTTGACAAGTACCCTGAAATTGGTGGCTTGCTGACATTTGGTATTCCCATGTTCAAGCTGGAAAAAAGCGTGATGCACCTGCGCCGGCAGATTTTTGAAGATATGGGGATGGAGTTTCGGCTGAATACCGAGGTAGGCAAGGATATCAGTTTTCAGGAGCTCAATGATGAATACGATGCTGTGTTCCTCGGCATGGGTACCTACACTTATATGAAGGGTGGTTTCCCCGGTGAGGATATGGATGGGGTATTTGAATCATTACCTTATCTGGTGGGTAATACCAATCATCATATGAAATACAAGGCTGACCTGGCTGAATACATCAGTATGGAAGGCAAGAACGTGATTGTGCTAGGTGGTGGTGATACTGCCATGGACTGTGTTCGCACCGCTATTCGTCAGGGCGCCAGGTCCGTGAAGTGTGTTTACCGACGAGACAAAAGCAATATGCCGGGCTCCCGTCGCGAAGTACGTAACGCGACCCAGGAAGGTGTGGAGTTTATTTTCAACCATCAGCCTGTTGAAGTTATTGGTAATAATGGCAAGGCTACAGGCGTCAAATTTATGAAAACCCGCATGGGTGAGCCTGATGCCAACGGTCGCAGACGTGCTGAAGAAATTCCAGGCAGTGAAGTTGTTATGGAAGCCGATGCGGTATTGATTGCCTTTGGTTTCCAGCCCAGCCCTGCGCCATGGTTTTCGGATTTTAATATTAATCTCGATGACCGCGGCAGAGTTTTGGCGCCGGAACAGGGGGCGTTTCCATTCCAGACTTCCAATCCGAAAATTTTCTCCGGTGGAGATATGGTGAGGGGTGCGGATCTGGTGGTTACAGCCATCTTTGAAGGACGTCAGGCAGGAAATGCCATACTGGATTATCTGGAAGTCTGATTTCAGATTAACAGTTAATTTTACCTAATCACTCTTTAACCCGGCTCAGACAATGGCAGAACTAAAAAACGACCGTTTTCTTCGTGCTCTTTTGCGTCAGGATGTTGATGTCACTCCGGTATGGATGATGCGACAGGCTGGACGCTATCTGCCTGAGTATCGCGAAGTCAGACAGCAGGCCGGTGATTTCATGAGCCTGTGTCAGAATCCCGAACTGGCTTGCGAAGTTACATTACAGCCGCTGCGTCGTTACGCGCTGGATGCCGCCATTCTTTTTTCCGATATTCTTACTATTCCCGATGCCATGGGACTGGGGCTTTACTTTGCCCAGGGTGAAGGACCAAAGTTCAGAAAACCCGTACGCAGCGCCGCCGATGTAGATGCGCTCAAAGTAACCAGTGCTGAGAAAGATCTGCCTTATGTGCTGGACGCGGTAAAACTGATTCGCCAGGAACTTAACGGCAGCGTGCCATTAATAGGTTTCTCCGGCAGCCCATGGACTGTTGCCACTTACATGGTGGAGGGTGGTTCCAGTAAGGAATTTGCCCATATCAAATCCATGATGATGAATACCCCCGAAGTCATGCATCAGTTACTGGACACATTGGCGCAATCGGTGACTGATTATCTTAATGCCCAGATCCTGGCTGGTGTACAGGCTGTCCAGATCTTTGATACCTGGGGCGGTGCTTTGAGTGCCCATGCCTACAAGGTGTTTTCACTGGACTATATGAAAAAAATAGTCAGTGGTTTGATCAGAGAGCATGAAGGGCGCAAGATTCCAGTGATTCTGTTTACCAAGAATGGTGGTCACTGGCTTGAAGAGATCATCACCAGTGATTGTGATTGTGTAGGACTGGACTGGACGCTTCCCATTAACGAGGCAAGAGCCAGAGTCGGCGACAAGGTTTCCCTGCAGGGCAATATGGATCCTGCTGTGCTATATGGCGGCGCTAACGCCATTCGACGCGAAGTTGGTTTGATCCTTGAGCAGTTTGGTCATGGTAACGGTCATGTCTTTAATCTTGGCCATGGTATTCACCAGCATGTGAATCCCGATCATGTATCATTTTTTGTTGATGCGGTTCATGAACTATCAGCGCAATACCATGCCTAGCATGTAATATTGCTGATCATGACTGATCCACAAAAGTTCTCTGTTTATAGTTTTATTTCCATCGGTGCCAATCTGCCTTCCGCTGCAGGTTCACCGCAAGAAACCATTGCCTTTGCTTTTCAGTGTCTTGAGAAACTTTCAACTTTTCCCATTCTGAAATCTTCATTGTATGCATCCAGTCCGGTAGACAGTCCTGAAGGAACCCCTGATTTTTTGAATGCCATGGCTGGTATTATTTCGGCTGAAACAGAAACCCCCTTGTCACTGTTGCATAAACTACAGGAAATTGAAAATGCTGCGGGCAGAACAAGAAGTGGTATTAGAAATGAAGCTCGGACACTGGATCTGGATTTGATTCTTTTCAAACAGCAGGTTTGTCATACCCCTGAACTTATTCTGCCTCATCCAAGAGCAAATGAAAGACGTTTCGTTCTTGAGCCTTTAATAGAAATTACAGAAGCAGGTTTCCTGTTTCCAGGTTTTGATATGGATCTGGGCAAAATGCTTGGTGCTATTTCAGATGATCACGCAATTCAAAGGCTCTAATACCCAAATTCTCCGCATATCCTGGCACCCACAGAAAATTAAAAACAAGCCTGAAAAAAACCCGAGTAACTCGGGGTTTTATAAGCAGTGAGACCAAAATCAAAAAAGGAGAATGATTCGGAAACTATCCTACTCTATCCTTCATGTTGGTCTGCGAACTGTTTCACAAAGACTCTGTCAGGCTGGGAACCACGTCACATTCTGACTGATAGACTCAGCCAGTACTTTCTAAATGTCCAGTTCGCGGGTTAAATCAAAGCCGCCTTTTTCATTCAGTTCAAAATCACCGTCCATGACTGCATACATCCAGGCTGCTGATTTTTTCATGCCGCCGAGCGGATATAAATGGCAAAGTGTAATACCACAGTCCGGATCATTGGCCTGATAGTTGGCCAGGTCACGGGTAAGCTTGTCCGGCATACGAGTGGTCATGAGTTTTGCAATATTAGCGGCCTGACGCGTCAGTACGCGCATGGAAGGACCGATACCGCAATGCTTGGCATGGGCCATCAAGGTTTTGATAGTGGCCAGACCGGGAATACCGATATGAATTGGCAGCTCATTGCCCTCGGCGCGTATTCTCTTGTCCCACTCAATAATTGGCTCAGCTTCAAAACAGAACTGCGTGGTGATGTACATTTCAATGCCGTGTTCCTTGGCGTAGGCATTTTTTTCCAGCAGGGCACTGGTGACATCGGCAGGAGGAATATCTGGTGATCCTTCAGGATGACCGGCAACGCCTAATTTCTTGATTCCGTATTTTTGGAAAAGGTCAGTACGCAGTACTTCCATGGAACTTGAAAAGTCACCAACGGGGTTGTCAACGCCACCACCGATCAACAGAGCTTCATCAACCTGGGCTTCTGCCTGCAGAATCTTCAGGTTTTCTTCAAAGAATGCTTTTGAAGGAATGGAGCGGGCGGCAAAATGAGGAACTGGGTTCATGCCTTCGGCAAACAGCCTTTTTACACAGGCTACCGTATCCTTAATGTCTGAACCTGGCAGAAAGGTAACAAATACGGTGGTTCCTGGTCGCAGAAGGTCCCTGAAATCTTCAATCTTCTGGGCACCACCTGGAGTAACCTCAACGGAGGTATTTTCCAGGAATTTGAGTATATTTTGTTTTTCGTCTGACACGGTTTCTTCCTTTAAGTTAAAAAGGCGGCTATTTTAGCTATTTGCGACCCACTTGGTAAACTTTATTATTGCCTCAATTAAAAGACGCAGATCTTCTGGTTCAATGATGTAGGGGGGCATGATGTAAACCAGCTTGCCAAAAGGTCTTATCCATACCCCATTTTCGACAAAAAATGCCTGTGCTGCGGCCATATTCACGGCTTCTTTCATTTCTACAACGCCAATGGCACCGAGCACCCTGACATCTGCCACGCTCGCAGAATCCCGACATGCTGCCAATTCTGTATTTAACAGTTTTTCAATAGTAGTGACCTTGCCCTGCCAGTTTTCCTGTTCCAGCAGAGTGATACTGGCAAGCGCCGTGCTACAGGCGAGAGGATTGGCCATAAAGGTGGGCCCATGCATGAAAACACCTTTATCTCTTGAGATGCCTTCACTTACCTTCCCGGTACACAGGGTGGCGGCGAGGGTCATATAGCCTCCGGTGAGGGCTTTTCCCAGGCACAGAATATCAGGGCAGATGCCAGCATGTTCACAGGCGAATAATTTGCCGCTACGGCCGAATCCGGTAGCAATTTCGTCAGCAATTAGCAGAACATTAAATTCATCACATAGATTTCTAATGGCTGAGAGATAGTCAGCTGAATAAAAGAACATGCGCCCTGCGCCCTGCACGATGGGCTCGAGAATCACCGCAGCAATGGATTCATGGTGCTGTTCCAGCAAGGATTGCATGTCAGCAATATCGTCCGCTGAACAGCTTTCATTGAAGCGGCATTGAGGCGCCTCGGCAAAGAAGTGGTGGGGCAGTATGCCGCTAAAAATATCATGCATACCGGTCACCGGGTCGCATACCGACATTGCTGCGAAAGTATCGCCATGGTAACCATACCGAATGGTTAGCAGTTTGTGTTTTCCCTTCACGCCGGTGTTGATCCAGTACTGCAAAGCCATTTTGATGGCGACTTCTACCGCAACAGAACCACTGTCACTAAAAAATACTTTTTGCAGATCTTGCGGGGTGCTATCGACAAGTTTTCTGGCTAATTCCACGGCAGGGGCATGGGTAATACCGCCAAACATCACGTGAGACATGCTTGAGAGCTGGTCCGTTACAGCCTGGTTCAGGTCAGGGTGGTTATAGCCATGGATGGCACTCCACCATGAGGCCATGCCATCAATCAGTTCGGTGCCATTTTCCAGTGTCAGCCTGACCCCGTCTGCCCGCGTAACAGGGTATACCGGTAGTGGTTCATCCATGGATGTGTAGGGATGCCAGATATGTTGCTTGTCATAGTCGAGGTCTATCATGGCTGGCTATTCTATTGAATTAGCCCCCGCAGTCATAGCGGCATTCACGCCAACGTGCGGGCAATTGCCCAGACATGTACCTGACTGGCGCCGGCTTTCAATAATACGCTTGCAAGTTCTGACACAGTGACTCCAGTAGTCACCACGTCGTCAACAATGGCAACCGTGGTGTTTGCCTCAAATTGAATATCACTATTAATAGTGAAGGCGCGGCGCAGGTTTCGTTTTCTTGCCCTGGCGGTTAGACCTGTTTGCTGTATCGTGTTTCTGGCCCTGCTCACCGTATCTCTGCTGATTGCAATGTTCAGGCAGCGTGAAAGTGTCCGGGCAATTTCCAGCGCCTGGTTATAACCACGCTGGCGTATACGGGCCTTATGCAGAGGAACCGGAATGATTGCGGAGGGAAGGGCGCTATCCTGATATTGCCATGCAAGATGAGATGCCAGTTGTTCGCCAAGAACCCGTCCATTCACTAATTTATTTCTGTATTTGAATCCTGCTATCAGCGAAGACACTGGGGGCTGGTATTGAAAAGGAATAACACTACGGCAAAAACCGGGTGGCCTGACCATGCAGGAGCCGCACAACGATGCAGCAAGATTGCTGGTGGGTAATGGAAGACCGCAAACAGTGCAGGGATGTTCAACCAGTGGCAGTTGAAGCAGGCAGGCGTCACATAAATCGTGATGTCGAGAGCCAGGTTTCCTGCAGTGAATACAGATGCCTGGAAATAGGAAAAACTGTGCGTTTATTAACCACTTGTAAACGCTTTCTGTGATTCGGGTTGACATGATAAGATGCGATCCTTAGCTGCTGGCTTCAGTGTAGGTCTTGTTTTGATCTGCGCCAGTCCGTTTTTTAATCTGAATAACGATCAACCATCTTCAGGATTTCCTATGACATCAATTACCCGCCATGACTGGTCATTCGACGAAATAAAGTCACTTTACGAACTGCCGTTCAATGATTTGCTGTTTCGCGCCCAGAGCGTTCACCGTGAAAACTTTGACCCGAATGCGGTACAGGTAAGCACCCTGCTCTCAATCAAAACCGGAGCATGTCCGGAAGACTGTAAATACTGTTCCCAGAGCGGGCATTACAATACCGAACTGGAAAAGGAAAAACTGATTGAGGTCGAAAAGGTGATGGAAGAGGCCCGCAGGGCAAAGCAAAACGGAGCCTCCCGGTTTTGTATGGGAGCAGCCTGGAAGCATCCCTCGGCAAAAGATTTCCCCCATGTTCTGGATATGGTTAAGGGCGTCAGAGCACTGGGAATGGAGACCTGTATGACGCTTGGCGCCTTGAGTCCTGAGCAAAGCGCGGCGCTGGCAGATGCAGGTCTGGACTACTACAACCATAATATTGATACCTCGCGTGAGTATTACAAAACCATTATCTCCACCCGGACCTTCGACGATCGTCTGCAAACGCTTGCCAATGTGCGCGATGCCGGTATCAAGGTGTGCAGTGGCGGTATTGTTGGTCTGGGCGAAAATGAAAAAGACAGGATTGGCTTCCTGATGGAACTGGCGAACCTTCCCCATCATCCTGAAAGTGTTCCTATAAATAATCTGGTGAAGATAAAGGGTACACCTCTGGAAAATGTCGATGACCTGGATGAATTTGATTTTGTTCGCATGATAGCGGTTGCCAGGATTCTGATGCCCGCCTCACATGTGAGGTTGTCTGCCGGACGCGAAGAAATGAATGATCAGATGCAGGCCTTGTGTTTCTTTGCCGGTGCCAATTCAATTTTTTACGGTGAGAAACTTTTAACCACCTCCAATCCCCTCGAGAATGATGACATGCTGCTTTTCAGCAGACTCGGTATTCATCCTGAAGAGATTGTTCTGGATCATGATGATCAGGAACATGCACCGGTGCCGGAGCAGTCATCGGCTTTTTATGATGCGCTGTCGCAGTAGCAACAATTCCATCAAGTGAAATCTTTTCGGCAGGAACTCCAGTCAGCGCTGGATGAAAGAAAACGAAGTGCGCTATTCAGGCAGCGTCGCACGCTTTTTTCTCCCCAGGGAACAGAAGTCATTCTGGATGGTGAGCACGTAACCAGTTTTTGCAGTAATGATTATCTGGGCCTGGCAGATCATCCCGATGTGGTTACAGCCTTTCATGAAGGTCTCGATAAGTTCGGGGCTGGCAGTGGTGCATCCCATCTGGTTAGTGGCCACCTTGTTCCCCATGAGGCGCTGGAGCAGGAACTCGCAGAATTTACCTACCGCAGCAGAGCACTGGTTTTTTCCAGTGGCTACATGGCCAATGTGGGCGTGCTGACGACGCTGCTGAACAATAATGACGTGGTGCTTGAAGACAGACTTAATCATGCCTCGTTACTGGATGGCGGCCTTTTTAGTGGCGCCAGGTTCAAACGCTTTGCCCATCTTGATACTGCCGACCTGGAAAAGAAACTATCGTCCCTTCAGGATGCCAGAAGAAAACTGGTGGTGGCGGATGGTGTGTTCAGTATGGATGGTGATATTGCTCCTGTGCCGGAATTGATCAGGGTTACCAATGAACACGATGGCCTGTTAATGATTGATGATGCTCATGGTATTGGTGTGCTGGGCAGGAATGGCGGCGGTACTATAGCCCATTGGCAGGAGCAGGGTGCCCACATCGATGAAGATAATCTGCAAATCCTGATAGGCACATTTGGCAAGTCATTTGGTGCAAGCGGCGCCTTTGTTGCCGGCAGTGAAGAACTTATAGAAACCTTAATCCAGTTTTGCCGGCCGTACATTTATACCACTGCCATTTCTCCGGCACAGGCTGAGGCAATACGTACCAGTCTTAAAATAATTCAAAAGGATAACTGGCGACGCCAGTATCTGGCCCAGCTTATCAGCCGTTTCAGAGCTCACTGTGATGATCTGGGTTTGACTACGATGGCCTCCAGCACTCCTATCCAGGCAGTGGTGATTGGTGATGTCAGTAAAACTGTACAAGCCAGCGAACAACTAATGCAGGAAGGGGTATTTGTTTCTGCCATCCGGCCACCCACAGTACCAGCCGGTACAGCAAGATTAAGAGTAACTTTTAGCGCGCTCCATACAGAAACACAGTTTCAGAAATTGCTGGATGTATTTGAAAAATATGCTCACTCCTGGGGTAAGGAATCCTAGTGTGAACAGCGTCCAGCGCTTACCCGACAAAAACAGAATTGCTCATGCCTTTGGCAAGGCAGCGAGCAGTTATGACAGCTATGCCTGTTTACAGCGCGATATCGCCAATAAGCTATTTTCTCATCTGGATGTGAGTGAGCCCGTTTCTATTCTTGATCTGGGCAGTGGCACCGGATATTGCGCAGGGATTCTTTCTCAGCGATTCCCTGATGCAACAATAACATCTCTGGATCTTGCAGATGCCATGTTGAGATATGCCAGGGCGAACAGTAATAAGCAACAGCAGGACACAAGTGAGTTCTGGCTTTGCGGAGATGCCGAGAATTTACCCTTTGCAGATCAGAGTTTTGATCTGGTGATCTCCAATCTGACGATACAATGGTGTGAAAATCCTCACAGGGTTTTCAGTGAGTTATTCCGGGTAATGAAATCCGGTGCGCAGGCGAGTGTGAGTACGCTGGCAGAGCAAACACTGATGGAATTGAAAGAAAGCTGGGCGGCGGTTGATAGCTATGTGCATGTTAATGAATTTCTGTCCTGCGAAAAAATAGTTCAATTCTCTGAATCACAGCCTTTTGCCTCAGCCAAAAATATCCACACGCGTGAAATCTGGTACTACGATTCACTGGGCGCCTTAACGAATGAGCTTAAGGGGATTGGGGCACATAACCAGAATTCAGGCCAGGCTTCAGGTCTGACCGGCAAGAGCAAACTGAAGAAATTAAAGCAGACTTTTGAAAATAGAAGGGTTGATGGTAAAGGGATTCCCGTTACCTATGATCTGGTGCAATTACATCTGGTTAAATAAAACACTGACGGATAGTGAAACTTTTAGATATCTATTGATACTTCGATTATGTCATCACAAAAAATATTTTTTATTACCGGAACTGATACTGATGCTGGAAAGACTTTTGTGTCCTGCAGTATTTTGGCGGCGGCAAATGCACAGGGTTTAACCACGGCAGCAGTAAAACCTGTTGCCGCCGGCGTCACTGAAACATCCCGTGGCCTGCATAACGATGATGTTGTAGCTCTGGCTGAAAACTGTTCCCTGGAGCTTGCCTTGGATGAAATCAATGGCGTTTGTTTAAACGAAGCCATTGCCCCCCATATCGCTGCCGCAAGATCAGGCATAAATCTAAACGCCAAAACCATTGCCGGGCATTGTCGTAAGGTCATGGATAAAAAAGCTGACCTGACCCTGATTGAGGGTGCCGGTGGCTGGAGAGTACCGCTTTCTCATCAGGAATCCATGGCAGACATTGCCAGGTTGTTGGAAATACCGGTAATACTCGTTGTCAGCATGCGCCTGGGGTGCCTGAGTCATGCGCTGCTTAGCGCAGAGTCAATTCAGGCTGATGGCCTTGAACTGGCAGGATGGATCGCTAATCGGATTGATGCGCAGATGCCGGTCTATGAGGAAAATGTCGCGACCCTGGTGAAATTAATGCCAGCACCGATGTTGGCCGAAATCCCGTGGATTGCCGATACTGATCCTGTTGAAAAGGCCTCACGATATATCGATATGGCTGAAATTTTGGCCAAATAATCAAAAAATACACAGGATTTGTTTCAGGACAACTCCTGGCGTGGACTTGCCAGACGCCCAATTTGTATAATCAGCGTCGTTTTTTACAATTATTTTGCTCCGGAATTACGCTCCGAATCGCAGAAGGAAATATCAATGACACACCACGGTAAGCACCCGGTGGAGGTTTGTGCCCTCTATCATTTTGTCAGGCTGGACGATTACGAGACATTAAGAGAACCATTGTTGCAGCAAATGCTTAATAACAATGTAAAAGGCACTATCCTGCTGGCCAATGAAGGCATAAACGGTACCATTGCAGGCAGTCCTGAGGGAATTGCGAATGTGCTGGACTGGCTTAAAAGTGATAAACGTCTGACTGCTCTGGATTATAAACTGTCCTTTGATGATGAAATTCCCTTTTATCGCGCCAAAGTTAAACTAAAGAAAGAAATCGTGACCATGGGCGTGGAAGGCATTGATCCCAAGCGTAAGGTAGGGACCCACGTCAAACCTGAGGATTGGAATGCGCTGATCTCGGATCCTGATGTCCTTTTGATCGATACCAGAAACCGCTATGAAGTGGAAATAGGATCTTTTACCAATGCTGTGGATCCACAAACGGAAACTTTCAGGGAATTTCCTGAGTATGTGGAAAATAATCTGAATCCTGAAAAACATAAAAAAATTGCCATGTTCTGTACTGGCGGTATTCGTTGTGAAAAATCTACGGCATACTTGAAAGAGAAGGGTTTTGATGAGGTGTATCATCTGCAGGGCGGTATTCTGAAATACCTGGAACAGGTGCCGGAAAGTGAATCATTATGGAAAGGCGAGTGCTTTGTTTTTGACAACAGGGTTGCGGTTAATCATCAGCTGGAAAAAGGCGATTATGACCAGTGTCATGCATGCAGGCTGCCGATCACTGAGCAGGATAAGCAAAGTGATCAATATGAAAAAGGCGTCAGCTGCCCCCATTGTTTCAACAGAAAAACACCGGAACAACAGCAGCGTTTCCGGGAGCGTGAGAAACAAATGGAATTGGCTACCAAAAGAGGAGAAGTTCATCTGGGTTCAGAAGTCACTGATCTGATCCAGCAGCGAAAAGAAGAAAAGATTCATTTCAAGGCCGAGCAGCAGCAACATGAGAAGAAAAAGCTGTAATAGTTTTTCGATGATTAAGCACTGGCATGCTTGATAAATAATAAAAACAATTAAAACCTTGCATAATTTTGCATTGGAAAAAACCGATCTGGTACTCTAACAACAGGATAGTCAGGAACTAAAACATGAATAATAAATTTTTACCTCTAGTCGTCGTCCTTGCCATATTGCTAGCTGGCTTGTATTGGGTATTTGGATTGCCCATGGTAGGTAACCCGGAGATTTCCACATCCCCTGAAGCGATTGCCCGCGGTGAATATATCTATAATGCCGGCGGCTGTGCCGCTTGCCATCAGGTTGAAGATGCCGAGGGCCCCATCGGTGGCTATGTCATAGAAGTTGAGAATCCATTTCCCAACACTTTCTACACGCCAAATATCACTCCGGATGATGAAACGGGTATTGGAGGCTGGACAGGCAGAGATTTCATTCTTGCCATGAAACACGGAAGAAGCCCGGAAGGTGGATTTTACTGGCCCTCTTTTCCTTACCGTACCTATCAGAATATGACGGATGAGGATGTGCTGGATCTTGCTGCCTACTTAATGGCACAACCGGCTATTGCCAGTGAGGTTCCGGATCATGTATTACCCGCATGGCAGTTTGATTTCCTGATGGCCGGCTGGAATATTCTGGCTGACTTCATGGAAGGAGAGCCCCCTGCCATTTCAGAGGATGCCCAGGTTCAGCGCGGTGCTTATCTGGCCCGTGCACTTGGCCATTGCGGCGAATGTCATACGCCTCGCAATGCTCTGGGAATGATGATCCTTCCCCAGGAGTTTGCAGGTTCCGAGATTGTTTCCAAGCCAATTAATCCAGAAGGCCTCTCCAGCTGGACTGCCTTTGACTTTGTCGGTTTGCTACAGCTTGGTATGACGGCCAGTTTTGACTTTGTCGGTGGTGAGATGGCTGAAGTTATCGAACACACCAGCATGCTTAGCGAGGAAGACCAGGAAGCTTATGCAGCATTCTTTATTCACGAAGATGACTAAACAATGATGGTCTTGAGTCATTAAAAACGACACAAAAAAAACGCCCCGAAAGGGGCGTTTTTTTTAACAAGATTTAACTCTCGTAAAAATGCCTGGTATTAATCCAGACGGAATCTGTCATGACAGGCGCCACATTTAGGACCAATCTGACCAACCGCCTGACGTACACCACCTGCACCCTGGCTTTCCAGAATTTCAATGGCAGCAGTTGCACCGTCAACCAGATCCTGTGCCAGCTGTGCGAAGTCTTCCTGGCTAGACCAGATAGTATCAGCAGCACGAGTAGTAACATCGTTACCAGTAGTATCGGCAGCAAACAGCTCGGAAATCATTGGCGCCAGCATAATAATACGCTGTGAACCAAGAATTGCGGCATCGGCATCAAAGTCTGCACCGCGAGCCATCTGTCCCAGTGGGCCATTGGCAAAGGCCAGCAGCTGAAATACAGCCTGACGTCGTTTTACCGCAGCAGCAGCGTCTTCGTCAGACATCTGTGCCATGGCATTGATTGAAAAAATTGAGCTTAAAATGATTGCTCCGGTAATAATGAGTTTTTTCATTATAGTGTCCCCATTGTGTTGGTTTTTAAAAATCTGTTTCCAGTTGTTTGTTCTCGATAAAAATCAAAATTTTTATCAGGCTTTTAATACATTCAATACCGTCAGTACCTTCAATACATTTAATACTGTAAATACTGCCTTTCAGTATTTCGCATTAATATACAGGAGGGTAATTCTTGCATTTATGCGGCTAAGTGTCAGCCCCTCAAGCGGCCCTGTTCATCAACGTTGATGGCAGCTCCAATCGAGCCATATTGTGCCATGTTCATTCTCTCCTGTCTTCCTGTTTAAAGCGGGTAAATATTATTGGCTGAATGTTTATATCTTTCAATTCAAATGCTTACAATAGATAATCTGATCATGTGAAATGTGGAACCAGTATTGATGAATTTCACTGAATTGAAGCTGAATCCGGGAAAATGTGCTTCAGGTTCCTTAATAATTGCACATTTTTTGAGCATCAGCCCATTATAGATGAAAAGCGTCTTGCCTGCGTCTTTCGAAACGCGTTGTTTGACCTGTTTGCGTGACTCCGGTAGGGTTGCGCTTCCTTCCAGTATGAGGATTCAAAATGGCCCGAAAACCTGCAAAATTCAACTTTGAGGACGCTCTGGAAAACCTTGCTGAACTGGTTGAAGCAATGGAAGAAGGAGAGCTGAGCCTGGAAGAATCTCTTAAAGCCTTCGAACAGGGAATCAAGCTGACTCGTGAATGTCAGGTTGCCCTGGAAAATGCCGAGCAGAAAGTTCAGCTGCTGGTGAATAGTGATGACATTCCTGAAGCTGAACCATTCGAAGAAGATGAAAACGAGGCCTGAAATAAGAAAGCAGTTAATTTTCCTCACTGAATGAATACACCCGAATATATAAAGAGTCTTCAGGATAGAGCTTCGGCTGTACTGGAATCCCGTCTCAATTTTACCGGCCATTCCGAGCGTCTGGTGAATGCCATACATTATGCCGTTCATGGTGGGGGTAAACGAATCCGGCCGTTACTTTGTTATGCCAGTGCAGAAGCCGTTGGCGGAACCCTCGACAAGGCAGACGATTGTGCCTGTGCGGTTGAGTTGATTCATGCCTACTCGCTGGTTCATGACGATCTGCCGGCCATGGATAACGATGAATTAAGGCGTGGCCAGCCTACCTCTCACATAAAATTTGATGAAGCTACGGCTATTCTTGCCGGTGATGCTTTGCAATCACTGGCTTTTGAGCTGTTGGCCAATGCCGGTAAAATTGATCCTTCAAGTAGTCTGGAGATGATCAGGATCCTGTCTGAAGCTGCCGGATGGAAAGGCATGGTTGCCGGTCAAAGCCTGGACATAGAAAGCGCCGGCAAGATAAAAAATGAAGAAGATCTGGCATTGATGCATCGCCTGAAAACCGGCGCACTTATTACTGCCAGTGTAAAGATGGGTGCAATCAGCACCGGTCTGGCTTCCACCACATCACTGGCACAGCTTGAGACATTTGCCACCTGCATGGGGCTGGCTTTCCAGATCAAGGACGATATTCTTGATGTGGAAGGTGAAACCGAGGTTCTTGGCAAGCAACAGGGTCAGGATCAGAGCCTGAACAAGCCTACTTATCCGGCGATCCTTGGTCTTGAAGAGGCAAGAAAGAGAATGTTGGCACTGTTTGAAGAGGGGACACAGGCACTTGATTCCTTCGGCATGAATGCTGAAAAATTGAAAGGCATTGCCAGCTATATAATAGAACGAAGACATTAATGAGCCTCTGATTGCCAATGACGCAGGTGAAGAAAGACTGTCGGTGTTGTTTGCGTTAAAATATCCCGGTTTTTTCACGAGCTAATTTTCCATAGATGTTTAACGAAATTCCCCTTGAGCGGCCTGACACACCTTTGCTCGACAGCATAGATTCCCCGGCTGATTTGCGTGAGTTGCCCATAGAGCAACTTGAACAATTGGCACAGGAGCTGCGTCACTACCTGCTTTTTACCGTGGGCAAGACTGGCGGTCACTTTGGTGCGGGTCTGGGGGTTGTTGAGCTCACCATAGCCCTGCACCATGTCCTGAACACCCCGGAAGATAAGCTTGTCTGGGATGTCGGGCACCAGACTTATCCCCACAAAATACTTACCGGACGGCGTGAGCAGTTACTTAGTATTCGTCAGGCCGGCGGGCTTGCTGCTTTTACCAATCGCAATGAAAGTGAATACGATAATTTTGGTGCAGGTCACTCAAGCACTTCGATTTCTGCGGCCTTGGGCATGATGATTGCTGCCCAGCAACAGGAGTCTGACAGAAAAGTGGTGGCAGTAATCGGTGATGGTGCCATGACCGCGGGACTGGCTTTTGAAGCGCTTAATCATGCCGGCGATCTTGAGGGTGATATCCTGATTATTCTTAACGACAATAATATGTCCATCTCGAGAAATGTTGGCGGGCTATCCAGTTATTTTGCCCGTATGTGGGCCAGCAAGCCCTACAACGTTTTACGATCCGGCAGCAAGAAAGTGCTATCTGCACTACCGCCGGCATGGAAAGCGGCACATCGAGCCGAAGAATATATGAAGGGCATGGTATCCCCGGCGACGATTTTTGAAGAATTGGGGTTTACCTATTTTGGCCTGGTCGATGGCCATGACGTGGAAGGGCTGGTCAATATACTGAAGAACATAAAAGACATGAAAGGCCCCCGTTTGCTGCATGTGGTAACGCAAAAGGGCAAAGGTTATGCCCCCGCCGAGGAAGATGCTTTTGGTATGCATGCCTTGAGCAAAATGGTTTCCCAATCCGAGAAACCCACGCAAGCGACGGATTTAACTTCTACCTATTCAAAAGTTTTTGGTGACTGGTTGTGTGAGACAGCTGAAACAGATGAGAAACTGATTGCCATCACGCCGGCCATGAGCGAAGGCTCGGGAATGCGCAAATTCGAGGAAGCCTATCCGGACAGATTTTTTGACGTGGCAATAGCAGAGCAGCATGCAGTAACTTTTGCCGCTGGTATGGCCTGTGATGGTTTAAAACCTGTCGTGGCGATCTACTCAACTTTTCTGCAGCGCGGCTATGACCAGCTAATCCATGATGTGGCCTTGCAGGATCTTGATGTGCTTTTTGCCATCGACCGGGCAGGGCTGGTGGGCGAGGACGGTCCAACACATGCCGGTAGCTTTGATTTGTCTTACCTGCGTTGTATTCCGAATATGCTGGTAATGGCGCCCAGTGATGAGCAGGAAGCCAGAGACATGCTCACCACCGGCTTTCATCATCCAGGCCCAGCAGCGGTGCGCTATCCCCGGGGTAAAGCGACGGGTTGTGCGATTAGCAGGACACTGCAGCGGCTGGAAATAGGCAAGGCAAAAGTTTGTCGGGAAGGAAATGGCGAGGTCGCCATTCTTGTATTTGGTACCCTGCTGGCCAGGACGGTTTCTGTTGCTGAGGAACTAGATGCTACGCTGGTTGATATGCGTTTCGTAAAGCCTCTTGATGAAGCATTGATAAGCAGCCTTGCGAATTCCTATCAGTTGCTGGTGACAGTGGAAGAAAATGCCGTGATGGGAGGAGCCGGCTCAGGAGTAAATGAATTCCTGGAGCAGAAAGGCCTATGCACGGCAATCCTGAATCTTGGTTTGCCGGACAGTTTTCTGGAGCATGGCAAAGTAGATGAAATGCTGGCGGATTGTGGTCTGGATAGCCAGGGGATATTGAAAGCCATCAAGCAGCGACTGGCATAAATGGCGCGCCGCACCCCTACCGATATAGAAAACCTGGACATGAAATGGCATGTCATCAGGTTGTTAATTCCCTACCTGCTTGAATTCAAGAAGCGAACGCTACTGGCCTTTATTTGTCTTGGACTGGCCAAGCTGTCCAGTATCAGTTTGCCGTTTTTCATGAAATATATTGTCGATAACCTCGACACGCAAATGTCTCCAGCAGCTGGCAGCAATACTGCTGCAGTGGTTGCCATACCCATTATGCTGATCATTGCCTATGGCTTGTTCCGCTTTTTTAATGTCATGTTCAATGAAATACGCGATACCCTGTTTGGGCGTGTCACTGAAAGAACCATTCGGCGCGTCAGCCTGCAAACCTTCCGTCACCTGCACAATCTTGATCTGGATTTTCATCTCAATCGCCAGACCGGCGGCTTGTCGCGGGATATCGAGCGGGGCAATTCCGGAATCAACTTTTTATTGCGCTTTATGATTTTTAATATCATTCCCACGCTCCTGGAACTGCTGGTTGTTATCGGGATTTTCCTGGGGAATTACGGTTTTGCTTTTGCTGGCATCATCGTCCTGGCAATTGTTGTTTATGTTGGTTATTCAGTAATTGCGACGGAGAAGCGTACACGTTTTATTCGGGAAATGAATCTGGCGGATTCAGAAACCAACACCAGGGCAATAGATAGCCTGTTGAATTATGAGACAGTCAAGTATTTTACCAATGAGGAATACGAAGCCAGACATTTTGATGAAGGCCTTGAAGCTCTTGAAAATGCTAAAAGAAATAATCGCTTGAGTTTGTTTGCACTCAATGGTGGTCAGGCGCTTATCGTCTCCCTTGCCATGACCGGCATGTTGCTGCTTGCAGCCCAGGGAGTAGCTGATGGCAGCATGACGCTGGGAGACTTCACCCTGGTTAATATGTTCATGATGCAATTGTTTATTCCGCTAAATTTTCTGGGCTTTGTATACCGGGAAATTAAAGGGGCAATGGCAAATATAGAACGCATGTTTGAATTGCTGGCAGAAAAGCCGGGCATAACTGAAAAAGCGGATGCTGTTGCAATAAAGTTTACCAGGCCTTCAATAGAGTTTAAAAATGTCAGCTTCCATTACAGGCCGGACCGGGAAATTATTCAGGATATCTCGTTTACCATTCAGCCAGGTCAAAAACTGGCTGTTGTTGGAGCCAGTGGTTCAGGCAAGTCCACTCTGGTAAAACTGTTGTTTCGTTTTTATGACTGTCAGTCCGGAAGTATTGAAATTGATGGCAATAATATTCTTGACCTGACCTTGCATTCCTTGCGCTCGGCCATTGGCATCGTGCCGCAGGATACGGTCCTGTTCAACGATACTATTTATGAGAATATCCGTTACGGTCGTCCCGATGCCAGTGAGGAGGAAATCAGGCAGGCTATCAGGATGGCTCATCTCGATGACTTTATAGAACGATTGCCCGAAGGCATGAAAACTGTGGTTGGTGAGAGGGGACTAAAACTCAGTGGTGGAGAGAAACAGCGTGTGGCGATTGCCAGAACCATGCTGAAAAATCCCGCTATTCTGGTTTTCGATGAAGCAACGTCATCCCTGGATAGCAAAACTGAAGGTGCCATCCTGAAAGCCATGCGCGAAATATCGGAAGGCCATACCAGTCTGGTGATCGCCCATCGTTTGTCCACAGTGGTTGATGCAGACCAGATTCTGGTATTGGAGCAGGGCCGTTTTGTTGAGGCAGGGACTCATGATGAGCTGCTGGCGCGACAGGGGACCTATCATCACATG
This sequence comes from Gammaproteobacteria bacterium, assembly GCA_024644515.1. Lineage (GTDB taxonomy): Bacteria > Pseudomonadota > Gammaproteobacteria > Pseudomonadales > Pseudohongiellaceae > Eutrophocola. The sequence goes on along the minus strand of JAHEHN010000024.1, from coordinate 39,587 downwards.
TGGTTTCTGCAACAGCAGCAGGAAAAAAGTGAGGCAACTACGGCGGACTCTTTATAAAGACCAAGTCCCCCGCCTGAAGCATTACAAGGCAGGAATAAAAAAAGGCGCTGAAACAGCGCCTTTTTTATTTTTATCATAAGTTCAAGTTTATTTAATTATAAGCCATTTGTTTTTTCAAAAAACGGATTGCCGTAATCATCATCCATATCAAGCAGGAACTTGTTATTTTCCTGACAGATATAATCGGCGAGTTCCTGGCCTTCTGACCAGCGAATATCCCAGCTTACTGTCCAGGGTTCACTGTAGGCACCCGGGTCATCGATAACAGCTTCGTAATGAAGTGTTTCCTTGTCAGGTCTGGAAAAGTACTCCACGGTATGCAGCTGTTCTGTGTGCATGTAGCCACCGAAATCAATCCAGGTTTTCTCGTTAAAGCCCGCGGTATCAACCACCAGTGTGTCGCCTTCCCAATGACCTACGGAGTGGCCAAAATAGGTAAGGTTTGGGTCTTCCGGATGCTCTCGACCGTCCATATGGATTTCACGCCAGACATGACCGCCACCTTCAAACACTATAATGATTCGGTCTCTGTCCTGAACTATTTCTGCAGGATAAGGAGTACCCATAGAGCGTGGGCCACCCGGTGGCAAACAAAAGCCTTCTGGATCATATTTGACGTTGTTGGACTTGTTATATTCCCACATGGCCGCGGTCCACGGCAGCATTGGAGGCTGATCACCTTCTTCATAGCCAGGCATACGGGCGGCAAAATTGGTGATCCATGGCAGGTTCCAGACACCATTACCACCGAGATCGACTGTGCCATCAGCCATTCTGGGCGTGGGTGTTGAAGGGCCATCGTCTCTGGCGCCAGGCTGAGCCTGAACAACTGATTGCAACAATATAGTTGTAGCAATAGTGGTCGCCATAATGGTGGTTTTAAAAATACTGCCTGTCATTTTTCCTGACATTTTCTATACCTGTTTATTCTTAATATTAACGCTAACTTACAGCTTATTTACTTTAACCAATAGTGGTTAAATTAAAGCTCACAGGCTTCGCGATCGATTGCACCTTCGTCAAAATCACGTTGGCTGGTACCGGCAAACAAACGCTCGCAAGTGTCAGCAATGACGACAGTCTGCACATTACCTTTGAAGCTTCCGTCACGGGCACGTGTACCACGAACAATGATCTCTGAACCAATTTCAAGAGTATTGCGTGTCCAGCCACGGCGCATCAGGCCATTAGGGCTACCCATTTCAAAGGCCCACTCTTCATAGTCACCGTCTTCAGTCTCAACTTCCATGAAGATATAGGTATGCGGGTTGGTCCAGTCGACTTTGACTACAGTGCCGGTTACATGCACAGGCACAGTGGAATCAAACTCGGCAGCAAATGAATGATGAGCTGCAGCCTGATAAGTGGTTAATGTACATAGGGCAGCAAATGCCAGTGTCAGAATTTTAGTTTTCATTTTGTTTCTCCGTAACGGGGTATACCCGGTAGATAATTAATACCTTTCTACTCAATTGAGTCATTTGAGAAAGCAGGCAGCTTGTTGGTTCAATTGTTCACCTAAAAAATATAGTTACCTTTGATGTTCATCAATTCAAGGTTATATCGAAAGTGCCTTTTGTATTTCCCAGTGTATAAGCGCCACGATATTTCCTGTTGGTCCAGGAACCAAGATTACTTAACTTTCCTTCCATGACCAGCATGCCATCGGGCATGTCTGCCGTGATGGTCAGAATCCAGTTTTCAGCATCCAGCTCAACACTGCTCATTTCCACTCCTCTGCGGCCCGGATTGATTGTGCCGGAGAGATCGCCATTGAATGCATCAATCAGCATGCGAACTCTTACCGGACCTTCGGCAGAGAAAGGATTCAGATTACCTGACCAGGAACCCTTGGCCGGGTGTCCTGTCTGTGAAATCGCTGGCAACGCCAGACCAAGACAGGTGATCAATAAAAAAACTCGTGCAAACATAAATGACTCCTTAAATAAAACCGGGCTCTTAATAAAAGACTCTAGTTATTTTAGATTATTCCCAAATAGTCTCTGTAACTTTCCCACTATACTCGCTGCGTATTATTTTTTTAATAAGTATTTTTTAAGAAACGTTAACTGCAAATTAGTAAAAATATTAAAGCAGACCAGCTATCATACTAAATTCTGGCAATTGAAATATAGTCAATGTATTCTCCACATCCTGAATTCCACAGTATTTGCACAAAAGGGGCAAAAAATGATAAAAAAACCTATGTATTTCATTATGTTAGCAATTTTTCTCTTGTCTGCGTGTGCCTCTCAACCAGCAGATGAAAGTGATGAACTTTCGACTGTTGCGGGCGAGCCAGTGTTAGCGGAGAGCTCTGAATCAGAAGAGGATCCTGATGAACTAATTTGTCGTCGGGAGCAGGTAACCGGAAGTAATTTCAGAAGGCGAGTTTGTATGACTCGAGCGGAAAGAGATCTTCGGCGTCAAGAGACACAGGAAGATGTATTAAGACGACGTTCGACGAATGATCTCTAAATCTAATCTACAATCACTTATCTGACTAAAATAAATATGAGAACAAAACGTTTCATTATTTTTTCAACCCTGATGGGGCCTATTTTGACATCCGGTTTTGCACTGGGACAGTCCAGTATTACCGAATGTGCAGATATAGAGAATGCCGAAGCAAGGCTGAACTGTTACGATCGGGTCAGTGAAAATGTAAGGGATTTGCCGGTAATTCGTGTCCCGCGTAATACCAACACCGTCCCGCAGTCTGACGTTGATGCGCCTGTAGTCTCAAGTGCTGTTCAGGATGAGTTTGGTCTTGATGAGACAAAGAAGAAAAAACAGAGGGAGTCTGGGCCAGATTCACGTTCATATCGTGTTCTTTCAGCAAAGCATAATGATTTCACTGGCTGGACCATTGAGTTCGAAGGCGGCGGAATCTGGAAGCAGGTTGGTACTAAGAGTTATGATATTGAAGTGGGTGAGCTCTACACAATCCAACGCAGAAGTTTTGGTTCTTACCAGTTATCCTCTTCGAGGAACAACAGGAAAATTCGCGTCTCCAGAACGGAATGATTTTTCAAAAATCCTGCTCAAAAAAAACCCCGCCTAAGCGGGGTTTTTTATGTCTACTGCATAACCAATCTTAGAAAGCCAGGTTATAAGACAGCCTATACATCCGGCCACGGGGATCAAAGAGGCCCCCATTTTCAGTTGTAAGGGAGTTAGCCACCAGCGGTGAATCCTTCTCACTTACGTTAAGTATAGAAAGGGTTACACTTGAGTCCAGATTTCCCGGTATCGTGTAGCTGTACACAAAGTCATGGAACGTAGCGCCGCCTTCAATGGTGTTGTAGACGAAGTTTCCAGGGTTACGCAAGGTACTTCCGTCAGTCCAGCGACTTGTCCAACGCAGGTTGTGATTGCCAGTAGCATAAGTAGCTACCAGGTTAACCCTGTTTTCAGGGTTGGTACCAACACCGGAAACACCACTGCCGTTTGTACCGACAACATCAATGAGCTGGCCATCATTTGTAGTACCAGCATAGCGCTGAACATTGACACCAGTCAGTCGCAGACCCGCTTCACCACCAGCAAGGTCGAAACTGTAGTCTATGCTGTAATCCACACCAGATGTTTCAACAGTATCCCTGTTAACGAATGAGGAAGTGAACAGGGAGAAGTCCAGACCTGTGATACAGCCAGCAGGTAGGGGGTCGGCAACATTGCCACTCCATCTTCCTGTGATCTCACATACTTCGCGAGGACGGCCAGGGAACACACCATTTCGGGGATCATCAATGATACCGTCTGCCATGTCTTCCAACAGCACATCATCAGGGCTAACTGTAGTGATCAGATTGGTGAACTCGTAATCCCAGTAGTTAACTTCAACTGTCCAGGCATCGTTGATATCCCAGGTGAAACCTATAGTCCAGTTATCAGACTCTTCTGGCTTGAGGTTCGGATTACCAGCAGCAATCGCACGGGCCTGAGTTACCTCACCACCTACAGCGCGGATGGTGGTGCCGGAGGCGCCAATACCAAATGACTGGAACTCGGAACCGAGACGGAAAGATGAACCGGCTGATGCACGAACAAACAGGTTATCAGTAGGTGTCCATAACATACTTATCTTAGGCTCAACGGAGCTCTGACCCAGTGTTGATTCGTAACGAGCCGCCACGTCAACTTCCAGAGTGTCGGTTGGATACATAACCATTTCTGCAAACAGAGCCTCTGTATCACGATTGGAGGACCAGTCCTGAATTACCTGTGGTGCAAAACCAAAACCGCCATCTTTGGCAATTGGATCCTGGAGGATGTCCAGAACCTGTCGGCGATACTGTACACCGGCCGCAAAACCGGTAGCTCCACCTGCCATTTCCCATAATTCACCAGTAGTGATGAATTCCATGGAGTAAAATTCGGCTGTACCGCGATCCAGGCCACCCCATGTCATCCAGTCCTGTAGAGCCGGATCGTTGTAGGTAGCATCACCCGGTTCGGCAATCAAGCGACTGGCAAACGGGTTCCACCACTGACATCCACCGACACCCTGTTGCAGGTTAGCGTTGTTAGCCAGTCCGTCAACCAGGTTGCCTTTACAGCCAGGGCCACCATAACCTTGAATAGCACGGGCATAACGATCTGCGATCGTGTCGGCAGTCTGAGCGGTCTGTTCGTTAAAGGACATAGTACCGGTTAAACGCCAGTCCCAACCTTCAGTTAACATACCTTCAAGTCCTAAAGAGGCACGGAAAGTGTTTTGCCTTGCAAAAGAAGCTAGGTCACCTTCCAGTGGGCTGGCCTGACGGGTAAAGATTCGGTTGAAGTCCTGCAGAGGGAATGTGCCACCGCTACGTTGGTGAGCATCAATAACGCCTGGGTTGTTAGCAGGTAGTTTTGCACCAATGCCTGTCAAGGCAAGCAGCGGTACACCTGTACCAAAGCTTGAGAGTGTTTCAACACGGGCAAAACTTGTTTCCAGTGTAGCCTGCTGCAGGAAGTCGCCACCAAATTGTTTGGTCACAACAGCCATGCCAGTTAACTGCTCGTTCTGAGGAATGATGGTACGTTGCAGAGACAGGGTACCACGACAGAAGCCTGCTGGGTTGGAGCCATCGGGCAAACCATCAGCATTATGACCAGTAGCACCAGCTGGATCCCAAATTACGTTTTCAGCAAGGCCGCCAACTTCCGGGCTGCCACAAAGTGGATCGCCGAAAAAGCCATTACTAGAACCGCCAGCCTGTGGTGGCCCAAAGTAACCAAATGTACCCGGGTTATAAAGACCAGTAATCAGGCCTTCACCCAAACGCTCATTGCTCCAGCGATCTTCCGCCTGCATTTGATCTGCGCGTTTGAACCACTCAAGTCCCATTACAATACCAAGGTCATCACCCTGAACACCGAAAATACCACTGAATACCACTTCCGGTACCGAGGTCTGGTTATCAGCATGCTGGCTGGAAACGGAGATTTCAGCTCCCTCAAAATTGTTGCGGGTAATAAAGTTGGCCACGCCGGCTACCGCATCTGAACCATATAATGCAGAAGCACCATCCAGTACCAGCTCGATACGCTCAAGCATAATAGCTGGAGCCAGGTTATTAATGTCCACCTGAGAGCCGCCGTTAGCATCGATGGTTTGACGTTGTCCATTCAACAGAACCAACGTGGAACGTGTTCCCAGTCCCCTGAGGTTGATGCTGTTCGTTGGTGTAGCCCAGTTACCAACGGTATTTGCTGATGAAATCTGAGGCATATCACGCACAGCCTCAGCAATAGTGACACGCTGGTTAGCCTGAAGTTCTTCGTTGTCCATTACAGAGACAGGTTGTGGCCTGTCAGCAGGACGCGAAATAAATGAACCCGTTACCTGGATTTCTTCGATGTCCGAATCCTGGGCAACCAGTGAGCCGGAAGTAGTCGCTGCTGCTGCAAAAGCAACCGCAGTGGCGAGCTTTTTGTAGCTCATTTCGACTGATTTTTTCATGTAAATCCCCTTTTGTGATTTAACTTTTTAAAACTGCAGTTTTCGTTAATTAACTCTTATGGGGCCGGCTAACTAGGGATAAGTTAGGTAAGCCAATCCATTGGAGTTTTTTAACGAGGGTGTTGGGAGTCAAAAATGAAAGCGCAGTGCCACAATACAGCCGTGATGCCGCTATTTACTATAAATGAAGCCCCTTTTTTAGCCTGAAAGCCTTGCATTTGAGTTTTTTTTGCACAATGACTTATCAAACGTAATCATAATAGTAAAGATGCTGGGGCAGTGCAAGCATTTAATCTACTTTTATTTACGCTTGCAACACGCTGAATATTATAGAATTATTGCTTGGCCTGGATCTGTCGCAAAGTTTTGTGACAAGGTTTTTTCTTAGGTATAAAATTTTCTGGTTGAATACCGCAGGATGATGCGTAACTTATTGAAAAATAGTTATTTTACTTGCCAAATATGTCCACTGTTCAGCAAGTCTTGCAGTTTGCCTTCACCACGGCTTTCTCGTAATGTCAGGCGCTGCTGCTCCAGATCGCTGACGTAGGCGCTTGCCGGGCGATGGTAAAGAATACCAACAGCTACTGGAAAGTCCGGGCCCTGCATGGCTGCCAGAAGATTGGCCTGGGTAATGCTGGTCTTGTCGTGTACCAGAATTTCTTCCAGGCTTGCATCGTCACCCAGTGTCACTACTTCCAGCTCCAGGCTTTCCCGATTCAGGCGAATACCCTTGTTGTTATCTTTTCCAAACAACAGGGGTTGGCCGTGCTCTACTTCGATACGGAAATCCGGCGCAATCTTCTTGTCCTTTACCTGTTCGAAAATACCGTCATTATAAATAGGGCAGTTCTGCAGAATTTCCACGAATGAGGCGCCCTTATGTAGGTAGCTTTCCTTAACAACAGGGCTCAGATGTTTCATTTCCGTATCGATTGACCGGGCTACAAACGGGGCGCCGGCACCCAGTGCAATAGCGCACGGGGATAAGGGCCTATCCACCGATCCTTCTGGTGTAGAAGGTGAGCGAGTACCCACTTTTGAGGTGGGTGAGTATTGCCCTTTGGTTAATCCGTAGATTTCGTTATTGAACAGCAGAATGTTCAGATCCACGTTTCTGCGCAGCGCATGCATGGTGTGATTACCGCCGATACTCAAGGCGTCGCCATCGCCAGTGATCACCCAGACATCAAGGTCCGGATTGGCCAGTTTGACACCTGTAGCCACTGATGGGGCACGGCCATGAATCGTATGAAAGCCATAAGTATTCATGTAGTAGGGAAAACGTGACGAGCAGCCAATTCCCGAAACAAAAACATGGTTTTCCTTAGCCTGGTTAAGCTCCGGCATCAGCTTCTGAATAGTTTTCAAAATGGCATAATCGCCACAGCCCGGGCACCAGCGAACCTCCTGGTCCGAGGAATAATCAGCTACTGTTAGCTTGTCCACTGCCTGATTCATGTTGCTGCTCCAGGGTTGCTTGTATTTAGCAAAAATAAGTTACTAAAAATCCGTTAGGCAAGTTCAGCCTTGATGGCGTTGGTGATTTCCCGAATCTTGAAAGGCTGTCCGGATACCTTGTTAAGCCCCTTGGCATCAATAAGGAATTCCGAGCGTAGTATTTTCACCAGTTGTCCGGTATTCATTTCCGGCACCAGTACCTTGTCAAAATCGGCTAGCAATGCCTTTAAATTCGCGGGGAAGGGGGATAGATAGCGCACATGAATGTGGCTTACATCCAGACCTTCCAGGCGACAGCGTTTTACCGCCTGGTGGATGGGGCCAAAGGTTGAGCCCCAACCCACTACTGCCAGTTTACCCTTGCTTTCACCGAGGGCCACTTCCTGCTCAGGGATATCTGCACTGATGCCGGCTACCTTGGCTTCACGGGTATCCGTCATCAGTTGGTGGTTATCCGGATCGTAGGAAATATTACCCGTTTCATAGCTTTTTTCAATGCCACCTATGCGATGCTCAAGCCCAGGTGTGCCAGGCTTGGCCCAGACCCGTGCCAGTGATTGCGGATCTCTTAAAGAGGGGTTGAAACCCTCAGGGTCGGTACGGAACTCTACCGGGAAAGGTGCGAAATCCTTGATATCGGGAATCAGCCATGGCTCCGAGGCATTGGCAATATAGCCATCTGATAGCAGCATCACAGGAGTCATATATTTGGTGGCAATGCGCACTGCTTCTATAGCTACCTCGAAACAATCAGCAGGAGAGCTGGAAGCGATTACCGGTAATGGCGTATCACCGTGTCTGCCATAGAAAGCCTGCAGCAGGTCTGACTGTTCTGTTTTGGTAGGCAGACCTGTTGAAGGACCGCCGCGTTGCGTATTGACTACAACCAGCGGTAGTTCGGCAGATACTGCCAGCGAAATGGCTTCTGTTTTCAGGGCGATGCCTGGTCCGGCGCTGGAGGTGATGCCCAGGCTGCCGGCAAAGGAAGCGCCAATGGCTGCACAGACTGCGGCGATTTCATCCTCGGCCTGAAAGGTGGTGACATCAAATTCTTTTCTTGCGGCCAGCGCATGCAGCAGACCCGATGCCGGGGTTATAGGGTAGGAGGCAAACAGGAGATTGATATCGGCGAGTTGACCGCCGGCAATCAGGCCCCAGGCCAAAGCCTGCGTGCCATTGACGTTTCTGTAAGTGCCTGGAGCCACTTTGGCTTTGGGGACTTTATAGACATTGACGCCGGTGGGCAGCTCTGCCGTTTCGCCATAGGCATGACCTGCGTTAAGGGCCGCTATATTGGCATTGGCAATGTCGGGTTTGCTGGCAAATTTTTTCTGCAGGTTTTCGATGGTAGTGGCTTTTTCCCGATCAAATAGCCACAGCACGAGCCCCAGGGTCCACATGTTTTTGCAGCGTAGGGCGGCTTTGTGGCCAAGCTCGAATTCCTCAACCGCTGCCAGCACCTGGGAATGGATGTCGATGGTCAGCAGGCGGTAGGCGTCCAGCGAGCCATCTTCCAGCGGATTGCTGTCGTAATTGGCTTTGTTCAGGTTCTTCTCGTTAAAAGCGCCAGCATCGGCTATTACCAGGCCTCCGGGTACGACAGTTTCCAGATTGGTGGTCAGTGCCGCCGGATTCATGGCGACCAGCACATCAACTGCATCCCCTGAGGTAGTGATATCTTCAGAGCCAAAATAGATCTGGAAAGCAGAGACGCCAAAGGTGGAGCCAGCCGGCGCACGAATTTCTGCCGGGAAGTCGGGAAAGGTCGCCAGGTCATTACCGAACAGGGCTGTCACCTCGGTGAAGTTTGAGCCGGTAAGCTGCATGCCATCACCGGAATCACCGGCGAAGCGCACGACAACATCTTCCAGCGCCTGACTCTCAGGAGAGTGGCTTGCCTTGGCTACAGTTTCTTGTGTTTCTACACTCATCCTTCAGTACTCTAAAAGATTGAAAAAATGTTTAACAAAACCGGAGCATATCCAGTCTGCCTGCCTCGTATTGACTGAAAAGAATCAAGCTTCATTAACTAAGCCTGGCTGGAAGACACGGCGAATTGCGATCTATGACAAATTTCACCGAGGCCAGAAATTCAGGGCGCGGATTATAGCAATCACGATGAACAGAAGGCTAATAAATTCTGGAGATAAATTATTGATTGTGCAGTTAATAAGTAAGTGTTGAATTAAGCCGGATTGCTGTTTTCAAAGGCCGGGCACAGAGCGGGGTTCAAGTCTTGTGCAACATGGAGTCCTGCATTATGCTTGTTTGCTTTCGATCGTCCGCTAAAACATGAAATAAATTCAGTTGGCGACAGTCAATTTTTATCAATAAAAAATCTGGTTAACAATAATAATCACAATTTAAGGATCTGTTATGTCCAACGGTATTCTGGCGCTTTTATCTCTTTTGCCTATCATTTCTGTAGCGGTCTTCCTGGTCATGCTGCGCTGGCCTGCAAGCCGGGCTATGCCTATTTCCTATGTAGTGGCCGTATTGCTTTCGCTTTTTGTCTGGCAGATTCCCTTTGTCAAAGTGATGGCCGCCTCGGTGAACGGGCTTATTGATGCAATTGAACTGATCTATATTATTTTTGGCGCTATTCTGCTGCTTAACACCTTGCAGGAAAGTGGTGCGATTCAGAGTATTCGAAAAGGCTTTTCCGACATAACGCCGGATCGCAGAATCCAGGTCATTATAATTGCCTGGTTATTTGGTTCTTTTATTGAGGGATCTGCCGGCTTCGGGACGCCCGCTGCAGTTGCAGTTCCCCTGATGGTAGGGCTGGGATTTCCGGCCATGGCCGCCGTTGTTTCCGGCATGATCATTCAGAGTACGCCGGTTTCTTTTGGCGCTCTGGGTACGCCCATGCTCACCGGGGTTTTTACGGGGCTGGCAGATGATGAGGCTGTCATGGCCTATGCCAGTCAACTTGGTATGGATCATCTGGAGCTGGTTTCCTTTATCGCCGCCAAGGTGGCGCTGCTTCATGCTATCGCCGGCACCTTTATTCCCTTAATCCTGGTCTGCGTCATGACCCAGTTTTTCGGAAAAAACAAATCCTTCATCGAGGGTATGAAGATCTGGAAGTTTGCCATCTTTGCGGCTTTCTCCATGACCATTCCCTATGTGCTGGTGGCGCGTTATCTGGGGCCGGAATTTCCTTCCCTGTTCGGCGGCCTGATCGGCCTCGCCATTGTTGTAACAGCGGCGCGCAAGGGATTCCTGATGCCAAATGAAGATGAGATATGGGTATTCCCTGAGCGCAGTGAATGGGATTCACTGTGGATTGGACGTTTCGAAATGGAAGAGAAACAATTTGAAGGACCTGGAATGAGTCTTTCGAAAGCCTGGATGCCATATATCATCGTAGCCGGCTTGCTGATTCTTACGCGTTTACCGCAGCTGCCTTTACTGGATATGCTGCGCGGTAGCGTCGCTACGTTTTCCGTCAGTGATATTTTCGGTACCACTATCGGCCAGTCCGTACAGCCCTTTTATTCACCGGCAGCACTGTTTATTACCGTCTCTATTATTACCTATTTTCTGCATGGCATGGATACGCGTTCCTATGTGAATGCCTGGAAAACTTCCGCCAGAACCATGCTCTCAGCTGGTGCTGCACTGGTCTTTACGGTTCCGATGGTTCAGGTATTTCTGAACTCTGATGGAGGCAGTGCGGGCTATCAGCAAATGCCTATTGAATTAGCCGAAGGCGTTGCCGCCCTGGCCGGTGATGCCTGGCCATTTTTCTCCACCTTCATTGGCGGTATGGGAGCCTTTGTCGCGGGCAGCAATACCATCAGTAATATGATGTTCTCGTTATTCCAGTTTGGTGTGGGGGAGCGTATTGGTGCTGACCCCACCTGGATCGCTGCCCTGCAGGCCGTGGGTGGTGCCGCCGGAAATGTTATCTGCGTGCATAATGTTGTTGCCGCATCTGCGGTAGTTGGACTGATTGGCAGGGAAGGGGAAGTAATTCGGAAAACCCTCATGGTATTTGTCTACTATGCCCTGTTTACAGGGGCAATCGGTTACGGCATTGTAGCCACCGCAAAAGGCAGTATGTTTAATATTGGTTATATTCTGGCGGGGCTGATAGTGCTTTGTGCCATAGCGATTATCACCAGATATGGTGCGGCTAAAGCATCCACAGTGACTAATTAAATAGATTTTGGAAAATCAGTAAATCATGTCAAAGAAAGAAGAAAGACAAAAGATAAAGGAAGAAAAACAGACGGCTTCAAAGCGCAAGGAAAAATTTACTGCCCTTGTTGTTAAAGCTGCCATCGTTATTCTGGTACCTCTGGCGCTGTTTGTATTTTATCAGGGTCTGTTTACCGGACCGCCGTCTTTGCCGCCGGATTTAATCGGGGAGGCCGATCACGTTAAAGGGTCTGCTGATTCTGATGTTGTGGTTACCATGTACGCTGATTTTGAATGCCCGGCCTGTATGACAGAATTTCAGCTGATCGCGCGCACGTGGCCCAGAATCAGGGATGATGTGAAACTGGTATTCAGGCATTTTCCTCTTGATACCCATCGGTTCTCTTTTCAGGCCAGCCGCTATGCGGAGGCTGCGGGAATGCAGGGGCGTTTCTGGGAAATGCATGATCTGCTTTTTGCCAATCAGCAGGCCTGGAGTCCGATGAATGATCCAGCACCGATATTTGAAGAGTATGCCGCGCAGCTCGGTCTCGATATTGATCAGTTACGAGCAGATATTGAATTGCCTGAGGTGCGAGCCAAGATCGTAGCTGACCAGCAGGGCGGCATTCGTGCCGGTGTTCGCTCTACACCCTCGCTCTTTATCAATGGCCGTCTGGTAGGAAATCCGCAAAGTTCAGCAGCATTGCTTGAGCTGGTAAACGAAGCCAAGGCTTCCGGCTGAATTCGATCAGTCAAATGAGGCTTCAGAAATTTCTTATGGTCTCAAGCAGATCAAAGTTGGCATAGCCATCGGTAGGTATATTCGCTTTTTCCTGGAAGGTGCGTATAGCTGCTCTTGTCCTTGACCCCATGATTCCGTCTGGCGTCCCCGCATCTATACCCTGGGCATTCAGTAATCCCTGAAGCTCAATGACTTCGTTTCTGCTCAGAGGTCGTTCCTCTACTGAAGGCATGTTAATGATCGGGCCGCCACCGACAAAGCGGTCAGCAAGATGGCCAACAGAAATGGCGTAAAAGGTGGAGCGGTTCCAGACCATAGTAGTGCGGAAGTTGTCGTAGACCAGAAATGCCGGACCTTCTGCTCCAGCCGGCAAAACGATTGAACCAAGCATGTCGGCATTTCCCAGCGCATTGCCATTAACGCGACGAATGCCCAGACTGTTCCATTGCGTTACCGTTTTTCTGACGCCGGTTCCGGTCTGAGTAAAGTCAAAACCATCCGGTAAAATCACCTCACGTCCCCAGCGTTCATCACCCTGCCAGCCGTTCTGTGAAAGGTAATTGGCGGCTGAGGCAAACACATCGGGAACACTGTTCCAGATATCAACACGACCATCGCCATCACCATCGCGGGCATAGGTATAGAAAGTCGATGGCATAAATTGACACTGACCCATGGCACCGGCCCAGGAACCTGACATTTGCTCAACAGGAATATGGCCTTCCTCGATAATGCGCAGTGCAGTCAATAATTCGTTGCGGAAAAAATCGCTGCGGCGCGGATCATAGGCCAGGGTGGCCAGCGCATTAACTACGGAAAAACCGCCGGTAAAGTCGCCAAAGTTACTTTCCAGTGCCCAGAAAGACACCAGGTAATGTGGTTGCACACCATACTGTTGCTGGACGCGATTGAATAAATCCTTGTACTCTACCAGTAAACTCTTTCCCCGTTCGATGCGTGCATCGCTAAGTCGGTTGCGCATGTAGCCGGCAAAAGTCTGCACAAATTCCGGTTGGCTTTTGTCCAGTTCCAGAACGCGGGGAATGGGTTCTTCAACCAGGGTCAATGCAGCATCCAGGGTTGCTTCGCTTATGCCAAGGCCCAGAGCTTCGGCGCGCAATTCCTCCAGCCATTCATCGAATGACTGTTCCTGTGCCAGCGAAATACTGGCGCTGAATAATAAAGAGAGAAATAGAAGCCCCAAAAACGATTGGTTTTTTTTCATGCAGAATTTTCCTTTAAAGCGTTAATTCGGTGTCGTTATATATTTAAATGTTACCAAAACGATGACACCTTCCACGCTTTTGATTATGTCCTTTTTATTGCCACTCGAATTTGTAACCCACGGCATAGAGTGAATGAATAAGTTCTATATCGGGTAGAACATCGGCAATTTTCTTGCGCAACTTTTTGATATGACTATCAATGGTTCTGTCACTGACTACTCTGCCATCGTTATAAATTTTATCAACCAGAACACTGCGGGAAAAAATTCTGCCCGGTTGGTCAGACAAGACCTTTAGTAACTGGAACTCTACAGCTGTCAGGTCCAGATTCTGCCCGTTAACAATTGCCCTGTAGGTCTCAGTGTCGAGTACCAGGCCCTTGTCAGAAAGACTTTCGGTATTATCTGTACGTCGTAATACTGCCTTTACCCTGGCTACCACTTCTCTTGGGCTGAATGGTTTGCAGATATAGTCATCGGCACCCAGTTCAAGACCAAGGAGGCGGTCAATTTCCTCAACCTTGGCGGTTATCATGATGATCGGCAGGGCGGAACTTTTTCTGACATCCTTGCAAATATCAACACCGGTTTTGCCAGGCAGCATCAAATCAAGCAGAACGATATCAGTGCTGTTCTCGGCAAGCCAACCTTCCACTTCTGAGCCATCGTAAAGGCTATCAGTTTCATACCCGCTTTGGCGCAAATAATCCTGTAGCAGAGAAGCGATTTTAACTTCGTCTTCGACGATCAATACATGCTGGCTCATAATTATTTAACCTTTGGAGCTTTGTATCATGGGGAGTTAATTGTTAAGGCAAAGAGCTTTAGTGTAATTCGGCAGTTATCACTGAGCAAATGAATCTTGCAGGCTGCACCGCAGATCGCATCAGCCTTCCAGGCAGGGCAGCTCAATAATCAGTTTAAGCCCTCCGAGCTCAGAGTGATCGGCTCGGATAGATCCTTCATGTGCTTCAACAATATTGCGGCAGATGGCCAGGCCAAGGCCGGATCCCCCTTCTTTTCGGTTGCGCGAGGAATCTACGCGATAAAGACGATCAAACAGGTGCTCCAGATTGTCATCGGTAACGCCTGGCTTGGAGTCATACCATTCAATTATTACTTTTTTCCCGGCTTGATAAATACTGACTACCAGTTCGCCGCCATCATCGGTATAGCGGCAAGTGTTTTGAAACAGGTTGTCAAACAGTTGAATAAACCGGTTTTCATCGCCAATAGTTTGTATACGATTGTCGGCAACGCGGGAATGTATTTTTAGTGACAATTTTATATGGTGTTTTTCCAGTATGTGCCTGTTCATGTCCCTAGAAATTTCAAAAATTTCTGTCAGGTTTATTTCTTTCTTTTCGTAAATCAGCGCGCCCTGGTCTGACATGGATAGCTCATGCAGATCATTGACAAGGGCGTTCAGGTGGACCACTTCATGGTGCAGTGAATTGATAGTATCCGGATTCATGGGACGAATACCGTCCTGTAATGATTCCAGTTCTCCCTGCAGGATGGATAGGGGGGTTCTCAATTCATGGGAGATATCTGCAATCCATTGCTGACGTGCCAGCCTGTTCTGATCGAGGGTGTCGGCAAGGGAATTAAAATCGACTGAAAGTTGCGTTAGTTCATCAGAACCGCGGACAGGAATACGCGAGGTATAGTCACCATTGGCAAGGCGGCGGGTGCCATCAACCAGCTCCCTGACAGGGCGTACCATAAAGGTAGAAAGTGGAAAGGCGATAGCCGCTGAAATGATGCCAAGAAACAGGGCGAAGGTAAAAAAGGATTGTTTTTGTTGCTCTGTAAACAGCAGATCTGCCTGTTCTGATAATTGTTGTCGACTGGTAACAGCCAGAAATCCAACAGTTTCTCCCCTCACCACTATGGGATTCTGGTTTGCCGCTGGCATGGCCTCCTCACTACCCCAGATAATCGATCCGTCGGCATCCAGCAGAGCCAGGTAGGGACGGGCAGGGCTGTACTCAGAGGTGTAGTACCAGTCGTTGGGAGAAAACCTGGCTGGTGTAGGTCGTTGCGTGCCGAGACGGGCATTTAATTCAGGATCAACAGTGCTTTCTATACTTTCGCGAATCAGCTCGCCAAACTTGGTGAAATCTTCGCGGATAGGATCCCAGGACCCTGTATGTTTATAAAAGCTTTTCAGTCCATCCAGCAAGGCAGGAACCTGCCTTTCCTCGATGCGCGACACGTATTCCAGAAACCCGCTATCGAAGTTGTAACGTCCAATGCTGTACATGGCTACGTAGACAATAATGTGCACTGACAAAATTGCTAGAAACAGCTTGACCTTGATGCTTAATCCCATGGGCTGAATTGTTTAAGTTAAGTAAGAAGTTGATTAACAAGTTTAGTAAAAGGGTATTGCTGTAATGGTCTGTTTTTAATTAACAGGCTACTATACAAGGTATCCACAAGTGAAGGAGGTAATTTTCCCGTAATGCCTTTTACATTTCATATTATTTGCACATTAAATGGCTTTCGCCATGGTTTTTAACACCTTTCATCCCCTGACGCATAGCTGGTTTGAGGAGACTCTGGGTCAGCCAACTGCGGCTCAGAAGGAAGCCTGGCCGGCGATACAGCAAGGCCGAAATACCCTGATTGCAGCTCCCACCGGTAGCGGTAAAACGCTGGCGGCATTTTATGTATCGATTGATCGTCTGGTGCAGAAAGCGCTGAATAATGAGCTGGAAAGCAGTACCCGGATAATCTATGTGTCTCCCCTCAAGGCCCTGAGTAATGACATCCAGCGTAATCTGCAGGAACCGCTTGCCGGTATTTGTCAGAAGCTGGAAGCACAGGGATATCCTGGAATTGATATAAAAGTTGCCGTTCGCACCGGTGATACATCCCAGTATGAACGTCAGCAGATGCTCAAACATCCACCACATATTCTGGTTACCACGCCGGAATCCCTGTACCTGCTACTTACCAGCAAAGGCGGGCGGGCTTTACTGGGCAATGCTGACACCCTGATTGTTGATGAAATCCATGCCATGCTTGGCGATAAACGCGGTGCGCATTTATCACTGTCGATTGAGCGCCTGGAGCATCTGGTCGGCAGGCCCTTACAACGCATTGGCCTGTCTGCTACCCAGAAACCTATTACCGAAGTAGCGAAATACCTGGTGGGTAAACACAATGTCAGCAGTGACGGCACGGATTGTGTCATTATCGATGGCGGCCACAAAAAATCACTGGATTTAAGGCTGGAAGTGCCCAAATCTCCTCTGACTGCTCTTATGAGTAACGAGGTATGGGAGGAATTGTATGAGCGCCTGGTAGAGTTGGTGGACAGTCATCAGACCACGCTTATCTTTGTTAATACGCGCCGGCTTGCTGAGCGTCTTGCGCTGTCATTGGGCGAGCGCATTGGTGAAGAGTTTATTAGTTCTCACCATGGCAGTATGAGCAAGGACCATCGCCATCAGGCTGAACAACGCCTGAAAAATGGACAGCTTAAGGTCCTGGTGGCTACTGCCTCCATGGAGCTGGGAATCGATATCGGCTCGGTAAATCTGGTAGTACAGTTTTCTTCTCCTAAAAGTATTTCTGCCTTTCTGCAGAGGGTGGGACGCAGTGGTCACCAGGTAGGCGGTATTCCCAAGGGCGTTCTGTTTCCATTAACCCGTGATGACCTGGTTGAGTGTACTGCCTTGCTGGATAGTGTAAGGCGCGGCGAGCTAGATCGATTATGCATTCCTGAAAAACCCCTGGATATCCTGTCCCAGCATATTGTTGCAGAAACGGCCTCCAGTGAAGACGAGGAAGCAGGCCTGGAACTGGATGCACTGTATGATCTATTCAGCCGCGCCTGGTCATATCGTGATCTGGCACGTGAGGAGTTTGACCAGATAGTACAAATGCTGGGTGATGGTTATACCAGCAGGCGTGGACGCAGCGGTGCCTTGCTGCATGTGGATCGTATTAACGGCAGGGTCAGGCCACGAAAGTCCGCCAGGCTTACCGCGCTGACCAATGGTGGCGCTATCCCTGACATGTTTGAATATCAGGTTGTACTGGATCCGGAAGATACCATCGTCGGCAGCCTGAACGAAGATTTCGCATTGGAGTCACTGCCTGGCGATATTTTCACCCTTGGTCATCACAGTTGGCGCATGCTGAGAATAGACGGCCTCAAAATACGGGTTGCTGATGCCAGTGGTCAGCCACCAACCGTTCCATTCTGGTTTGGTGAGGGCGGCGGACGCAGTCGCGAATTGTCAGAATCGGTATCGCGATTGAGAATAATACTGCGAGAATTACTCAATGACTCAGTGGCTCAGGCCGTGGATTTCCTGGTTAAGGATATTGGTTTACAGTTTTCAGCCGCAGAGCAGATCGTGGATTACCTGAGGGCGGGAAGCGATGCCCTCAATGTAATGCCCAGTCGTGAAGCTATTGTGATGGAGCGATTTTTTGATGAAGTAGGCGACATGCACCTGGTCATTCACTCGCCATTTGGCAGTCGTATGAACCGGGCATGGGGGCTGGCATTACGCAAACGTTTTTGCCGCAGCTTTAATTTTGAGTTACAGGCTGCCGCTAATGAAGACAGTATCGTGATCTCGCTGGGCCCCGTGCACAGTTTCGAGGTAGCAGATGTCTTTCATTATCTGAAGGCTGCGACGGTAAGAGAGGTGCTGATCCAGGCGCTGCTGGATGCGCCAATGTTTGAGTCCCGCTGGCGCTGGAATGCTACCCGTTCGCTGGCTATCCAGAGAAATCGTAATGGCAGCAGGGTACCACCCCAATTTCAGCGCATGAATGCAGAGGATCTGATTGCCCAGGTCTTTCCTGATCAGCTTGCCTGCCAGGAAAACCTGACGGGTAAGCGTGATGTACCTGATCACCCTCTGGTGCAGCAAACCATCCATGACTGTCTGACAGAAGCCATGGATCTGGATGAGCTGTTAGGTCTGTTGCAGTCAATCGAAGCCAATGAGCTTGAACTGGTAGCCAGGGATTTACGTGAGCCCTCGCCTTTTGCCCAGGAAATTATCAATGCCAGGCCTTATGCCTTCCTTGATGATGCGCCATTTGAGGAAAGACGTACCAATGCCATTCGCAATCGCAGCTGGCTCGATCCGGCTGAAACAGATGATTACAGTAATCTGGATGCTGAGGCAATTGCCCGCGTCAGGGAGGAAGCGTGGCCCTGGATACGCTCTGCTGATGAATTGCATGATGCATTACTGGTGCTTGGCTTTATTACTGATACAGAGATGACTGCAGGGCCGGATGGCGAAAATTACCGCGTCTATCTGGAGCCTTTGTTGCAGGCCGGCCGGGTCACACTGGCCTGTCACGGGGATACGCGCCTGTGGATTGCCGTTGAAAGAATTGACTGGTTCAAAGCACTGGCGCTGCCAATGAATTTTGACCCGGTAGTTGAGGTGCCGCAAATTATTGCTGATACGGCGCTCAGTCGTGAAGCCGCGTTGCAGGAAATTATTCGCGGCAGACTGGAATGTCTGGGACCGGTCAGTAGTAATCGATTAGCCAATGATATTGGTCTTGAAGTCTCTGATATTGAGTTTGCCCTGCATGGATTGCAGGCTGAAGGTTTTGTCTTTAAAGGGCAGTATTCGCCGCTATTGGCCGGATCAGTATTAATCGCAGAGGAATGGTGTGAGCGTCGCTTACTGCAGCGTATTCATCGATATACCATTGATTCCCATCGAGAAAGTATCAAGCCGGTATCCTTGCAGGCGTATATGGAATTTCTTTTTCGCCATCATGAAGTACGGGATCTGGCGCAGGAATCAGAGGTGGCGATGCCGGCCACCCATGAAACCCTATCGAGACTTTTGCAGAAGCTGGATGGCATCAGCGCGCCAGCCTCTGCCTGGGAAAGCGATATTCTGCCTGGCAGACTGCCCGGCTATGATCCTGCCTTGCTCGACATGTTATGCCTGAGTGGTCGCGTTAGCTGGGGCAAGTTTTTTCCTGCAGCTCAGGCCAGCCAGAATGGTCAGGGCAAAAAAGCATCTCGCCCTGATAGTGATGATGTTTACGCTGCACGGCCACGGGCCGGACCGGTTAAAAGTACACCGATAAACCTGGTGCAACGGGAGAACCTGTCCTTATGGGGCAGCCTGGCTCCTTCTGATAGCGCAGTAGCAACAGCGATGAGCAGTGATGCCGAACAGGTCATGGCTGTCCTGGGGAATAAAGGGGCCAGTTTCTTTCTTGATATTGTGCGCGAGACCGGTCTGCTAAAAACCCGGACAGAAAATGCCCTGGCGGAGCTGGTCAGCCTTGGTGTGGTAACCAGTGACAGTTTTAGCGGGATGCGCGCCTTACTTAGTGCAAAAGGTAAGAAAAGCAGGAAAGGCGGGGATCGAAAAATGCGCCGTTCGCTCTATGAGATTGAGGATGCAGGTCGCTGGACGCTGATCTCAAATCCCATAGTTGCTGGTAATGAAGAGTTTGAGCCAGGTAAGGAACATAGACAAGAGAAAGACGATGAGACACTGGAAAAACTGGTCAGTATTTACCTGCATCGCTGGGGCGTGATAAGCAGGAAGGTTCTCGAGCAGGAGAATTACTCGCCTCCATGGCGAGTATTATTGCTCAAACTGCGGCGCATGGAATTACAGGGTCGTGTCAGGGGAGGACGTTTTATTGCGGGCATCGGCGGTGAACAGTTTGCGCTACCAGAAACAGTAAAAACCCTCAGACAATGTGCTGCCGACATCAGGCAACAAGCTGAAGATAGCGTTACGCGCAGACTTATAAATGGCACTGATCCGCTGAATCTGGTTGGTGTTATTTTACCCGGCAGAAAGATCGCCAGGCTGGCGAAAAACCGCATTCTTTTTGAAAATGGTTTGCCCGTTGCAGTGCTGGAAAAAGATGATGTGCATTTGCTCAGACCCTGCCTGGATAATGAACTGGTGTTATACCGGCAAACTCTGTTGAACAGACACTATTCTTCACATCTGCTGGCCTACCTGGGCAGGTAATTTCGGATTACCAATAAATTGCGACAGATAAATAAAAACAGTTGATCAGGGCCGTACAGCCCGGAAATTTAAACTCTAGAGCGCAAGGCGAAGAACTTGAGCTGGTTGGGGTTTTTAAAAGCTGACCATTTTTTTAATTAAATCATAGGATAAGGTGTGCCATAATGGGACGATATAGGCGTTTCAGGGTTTGCAAAAATATTTTCAGAAAAGCCTTTGCTTAAAAGCCCTTAAAAAAGTTTGTATACAAAGGTCTTATTACAGTCGACAGGGTTAGCGGTGATTCGTCATCTGGAACTGGAAGCTGTAATCAGTGCCTTATAGGGAAATGACGGGAACCATGGCAGGCCTGGAAGGCCAGAAAAATGCAAAAAGGGAAAAGGGAAAGACGAATGGCAAGACCCGGAATAATAAACAGGAATTCCAGATGAGAAATCAGGATAGAGACCAGTCAAAAGATTTGAATATTGATCAAATCTAGCTGAAAGGATTTTCTCGCAGCCTGACTGAAATTGAATTTCTGCTACTGACCCTCGTCATCCTCTATATAGTAGTGCCGGGCACTACAGTAACTGCCGAACCTTTCTGGATGACGCTTTCCATGCTTGCCTACGCGGTCTTCGTGCTTGGCTTTAATTATGTCAATCTCGATACTCCCCAGTATGCCTGAAAACTGGCTCCTGGAAACTGGCTATAGAAACCTGGGTAATGATTATTTTCATCACCTGGATACTGTGGAATACCGGCACGATTCAAAGTCCCCTGTTGAATCTTTATCTGCTGGTTGTTATTTCCAGCGCGATTACACTGGACAAGGTAACGACGACCCTTGAAATTATTCTGATTTTTGCTGTCTATGTTTTTCTCGGTGCTAAAAGCGGCATTGAATATGACATGGCAGGGTTCGGTGAGACTATGGTCTATTTCTCGCCTTTTGTTCTGGTTGCCTATATCACTACAATGCTGGCCCCTGATGTTTACTAAGGCAAAATGATATTCAAGGCCCTGTCTGAAACTGATGAAATGACAAACCTGCTGAACAAGCGTTCCTTTATTCCGATGTTTAACAAAGCTGCGGAAGTGGCAATGAAGTACAACCAGCCCCTGTCAGTAATGATGATAGATGCAGATAATCTGAAGGAAGTGAACGATAAGCATGGTCATAAAGCCGGTGACAGATTGATTGTCACCATTGCCACTACTATCGAGGAATGTCTGCGTACCTCCGATATTATTTGTCGTTATGGCGGCGATGAGTTTGTTGCTTTATTACCTCAATTGCCAGCTTCTCGCGCCATAGAAACAGCAGAGCGCCTGAGAAATGCAGTGGAAAATACGTCCTTTGATGCGGATGGCAAGCTTATTAAATCAACGATCAGCATTGGTATTGCCACCTATCCGGATGAGGTGGGCAATGTTTTTGAGCTGCTGGAAAAGGCCGATGAGGCGCTCTACGAATGCAAGCGTTCAGGTCGCAATAGTGTAACCAGTTATTCCAGTGCGCAGGTGGTAGCCAGTGTTGAACATGTCTCGTCAGCCAAGTTGTATGAAGTGAAGCAGGGCGGTTCCAGAAAAACGGACAAATCCTGAGTTTTCAGCTACCCATTTCCAGTAACACTTTCAGCGTACCTTTTTTATTAGCCCGGGCTATTGCCTGGGGTGCCCGGGTGAGCGGAAAGATCTCCTCAGTCAGTCCTGCCGGGTTAATTGCTCCGTCAGCAAGCAGCGCTACCGCCTTGTCCATTGGCCCACAACGTGAACCTAGCAGAGTGATTTCATTAACGACCAGGGGAGCCGGATTAAACTCCAGATTGCCTTTATAAGTGGATTTCAGAACCAGCGCGCCACGCGGCGCGGTTAGTTGCACCGCTGTTGCAAAGCCTGAAGGATTTCCAGTAGCTTCAATGACCACGGGATACTTGAGGTCGGGCGCAGAAGAGCAAAAAGAGATATTGTCCAGCCCCAGTAACTCGAGCCGGTGCGGGTGATGCCCAAGCAGAGTGACTTCCAGTCCTGCTTGCGCAAGGCTCATGGTAATCAGCAAGCCCAGCTTGCCATCGCCAATCACCAGCACGCCCTCGTGGCGGGAAAAATTAACCTGTTCCTGAATTTCCAGCGCCGCGGCCAGAGGTTCAGCATAAACAGCGAGGTTGTCCTCAAGAGAGTCCGGCACGATAACAAGATTTTCCTCTGGCGTGGTCAGAAACTCGGCAAAGGCACCATCCCGGCCATGGATGCCCAGGGCTGATCGATTAACACAATGGTGAGGCATGCCGGCCTGGCACATAGCGCAATGATGGCAGCTGCTGTTGATATCCGAAACGACCCGTTTGCCGATAAGAGAGGGGTTGGCGGCCTCATCAACGATGCCGACAAATTCATGGCCCAATGTGCCGCTAAAAGGATAATAGCCACGAATGATTTCCAGGTCGGTATTGCAGATACCTGCCCTGGTCAGGCGAACCAGAACTTCACCGGGTTTCGCTATCGGTTTGGCTACAGTATTTAAAGCAAGAGAATCGCCGTCCCACTGCAGTGCCTTCATCGTTTTCATAGAACTCATGGTTAATCGGCCGGATAAATCGTGGGGTCTGGACGCTAATCGTAGTAAACTGGCTTATATATTGATAGCCTCATCGGGCTAATAAAGTAAACTCTTTCCATGAAAAAAGCAGACTCCCTGACGGGAAAAATTACAAAAGACGTTGCCGGGGCGGCCAGCTCGAACCGCACCGAAGTCAACAAGATTGCTGAGGCTGGCTCAAAAGCCAGGGCTGCTTCAGGCCATCGCGATCATGTTGATGCGATCAACCAGGTGTTTGCTGAACTGGAACTTGCTTATCACAACCAGTATCACAAGGCTTATGCCCAGGAAGGCAGTATCGGACTGGCTAAAAAATACTGGCTGGAATGTCTTGCCCATTTCTCCCCTGAAATTATTCTCCAGGCTACGCGTACTGTGGTTACCTCACAAGAGTATCTGCCTTCGGTAGCCAGTATTGTCCATGCCTGCGAGGAAGCCATGAGCGGTTTTGGTTTGCCTGCTGCCGGTGCTGCCTATATTGAAGCCTGCTGTGCGCCAAACCCCAAGGCTGAGCAGATCTGGTCGCATCCGGCAGTCTATCTTGCGGGGAAGGCTACAGGGTGGTTTGAGCTGGCCAATAAAACCGAGAAACAGATTTTTCCCCGCTTCGAGAAAAATTATCGTGCTTTGTGTCAGCGCGCACTGCATGGAGAAACGCTGGTCATTGACAGGCCCGAGGCGTTACCGGAGCAGATTTCAAGAACACTGACTCTGGAAGAAAATAAATCCAGGATGGCGGAATTAAGGAAGCAGCTTAAAACGTCCTAGAGATTGCCTGGCTGTGTTTTTTATCTCAGCCTGCTCAGGCCAGTTTTTTGTATTTCATCCGCGTCGGTTCTTCATCACCTTTACGCTTCTTGAAATCCTCTTCGTAGTCAGAATAGTTGCCTTCATGGAAAACCACTTCGCTATTGCCTTCAAAGGCAAGAATATGGGTGGCGATGCGATCCATAAACCAGCGGTCATGGGAAACCACAATGACCGTTCCGGGGAATGCCAGCAAACCTTCTTCCAGTGCTCTCAGGGTTTCCACATCAAGATCATTGGTGGGTTCGTCGAGTAACAGGACGTTGGCGCCGCGTTTCAGCAACTTGGCCAGGTGAACCCGGTTGCGTTCTCCGCCAGACAGGTTTTTGACAAATTGCTGCTGGTCGGTGCCCTTAAAGTTAAAGCGACTGACATAAGCGCGCGACGCAATTTCATAATTGCCAATAGTCATATTATCCAGCCCGTCGGAAATTTCCTGCCACACCGTGTTTTCACCATTCAGTGAATCCCGGCTTTGATCTACATAAGCCATGTCGACGGTTTCACCCAGTGAGATATCGCCACTGTCAGGTTGCTCCTGCCCAACAAGCATGCGCAGAAAGGTGGTTTTACCTGCACCATTGCCTCCAATGATGCCGACAATGGCTCCTCGGGGAATGGAAAAGTTAAGATCATTGATCAGGCTCGTACCATCAAAGCCCTTGCTGACATGGTTCACTTCCACCACTTTTTCACCCAGACGTGGTCCGGGCGGGATATACAATTCAAGTGTTTCGTTACGGTTCTGGAAATCTTTTGAGCTGAGTTCCTCGAAGCGGGCCAGCCGGGCCTTGCTCTTGGCCTGCCTGCCCTTGGGATTTTGCCTTACCCACTCCAGTTCAGCCTTGACGGTTTTTGCCAGTGAGGCCTGTTGCTTGGATTCCACTTCGAGACGCGCTTCCTTGGCAGCCAGCCAGTCACTGTAATTGCCTTCGTAGGGAATGCCATGGCCACGATCAAGCTCGAGAATCCAGCCGGCAGCATGATCAAGAAAGTAGCGGTCATGGGTAATAGCAACAACGGTACCCGGGTATTCCTGTAAAAACCGCTCCAGCCAGGCAACACTCATAGCATCAAGATGGTTGGTTGGCTCATCCAGCAACAACATGTCGGGCTTTGACAATAACAAGCGGCAAAGCGCGACACGACGCTTTTCTCCACCGGACAGGGTTTTTACTTCAGCATCCCATGGTGGCAGGCGCAATGCATCCGCTGCAATTTCCAGCGTTCTGTCAGCATCCCAGCCATTACAGGCATCTATCGCGCCCTGCAATTCGCCCTGTCTTTCCAGTAGGGTGTTCATTTCATCATCGCTCATGGGCTCGGCAAACCTGTCACTGATGGCATTAAATTCGTCAATCAGATCCTTGATTTCCCGAATGCCGTCTTCCACATTGCCTTTAACATCCTTGTTTTCATCCAGGTCCGGCTCCTGCGGAAGGTAGCCAATTTTAAGGTCCGGTTGAGGTCTGGCTTCGCCAAGAATATCCTTGTCGATACCTGCCATGATGCGCAAAAGGGTAGATTTTCCAGCACCGTTTAATCCCAGTACGCCTATTTTGGCGCCGGGAAAGAATGACAGGGAAATATCTTTAAGGATTTCGCGTTTTGGCGGGACAACTTTCCCTACACGATTCATTGTGTATACAAACTGGGCCATAAATCAGGTTTCCTGCTGCATGAAGACGTTGAAACGAATGAAGAAACGGTACTAGTATTTTTATCGAACAGTTTCTTTTTTAAGGTAGAATGATCAGCCGCAATCATACTATAGCCCCCCGAGTGGAGAAAGATGTTAGACAATCAAATGAAGTTGGCCGGATTTGATGATGAGTTGTTATCGGTAATCCAGAAAGAAGCAAGGCGTCAGGAAGAGCATATTGAACTGATCGCTTCAGAAAACTATACCAGCCCGCGTGTGCTTGAGGCCCAGGGCAGTATTCTCACCAATAAGTATGCCGAAGGTTATCCCGCAAAACGCTATTACGGCGGTTGTGAGTATGTGGACATCTTGGAAACTCTGGCTATTGAGCGGGCAAAGGAATTGTTTGGGGCGGGTTACGCCAATGTCCAGCCTCACTCTGGATCGCAGGCCAATGCAGCGGTATACATGGCCCTGATGGAACCCGGTGATACTTTTATGGGCATGAGTCTCGCCGATGGCGGTCATTTGACCCACGGCGCCTCGGTCAATTTTTCCGGACGCATATACAATGCGGTTCAGTACGGGCTGCAGGCCGAAACCGGCGAAATTGATTATGAGCAGGTCAGGGATCTGGCCCTGCAACACAAACCGAAAGTAATCTGGGCTGGTTTTTCCGCCTATTCCCGTGTTGTTGACTGGCAGCGTATGCGAGATATAGCCGATAGTGTCGGTGCTTATTTTGTCGTGGATATGGCTCACGTATCGGGTCTTATCGCCGCCGGTGTTTACCCCAGCCCGGTCAATATTGCCCATGTGATCACATCAACAACCCATAAAACCCTGCGCGGTCCCCGTGGCGGGATTATCCTGGCCCAGGAAGATGAAGAGCTTAACAAACGCCTGAATTTTGCCGTATTCCCGGAAAGCCAGGGTGGCCCCCTGATGCATGTAATTGCCGCCAAGGCAGTATGTTTCAAGGAAGCCATGTCAGAAGAGTTTGTGGAGTACCAGAAGCAAACGCTTAAAAACTCCAGAACTATGGCGTCAGTATTTATGGAGCGCGGTTTCAAAATTGTTTCTGATGGTACCGATGATCATCTTTTTCTATTGAGCCTGGTCGATAAAGACGTAACAGGCAAGGAAGCAGATGCTGCACTTGGTCGAGCCAATATCACGGTCAACAAGAATGCCGTCCCCAATGACCCAAGGCCGCCATTTGTCACAAGTGGTATCAGGATTGGCAGCCCGGCAGTAACGACGAGAGGCTTCGCAGAAGCAGAGGTGACCCAATTGGTACACTGGATATGTGATATTCTCGAAGACATCAACAACGACGCTCTGATTGACTCGGTGAAACAGCAAGTGGTTGAGCTCTGTCGCCGCTTTCCTGTCTATGCCGAACTTAACTAAGAACTGCTTATGCACTGTCCATTCTGCAATGCCATAGATACCAAAGTAATCGACTCTCGTCTGGTGGGAGAGGGAAATCAGGTAAGACGACGGCGTGAGTGTGTCACCTGTGAAGAAAGATTCACCACTTTTGAATCGGCAGAATTGTTAATGCCGCGCCTGATAAAGCAAAATGGCAGCCGTGAACCCTTTAATGAAGACAAACTTCGCTTTGGTTTTCTAAAAGCTTTGGAAAAAAGACCAGTGAGTACTGAGCTGGTAGAGAATTCCATTAACCATATCAAACATGAACTACGCGCAACCGGTGAGCGTGAGGTACCAAGCAAGCTGGTTGGCGAAAAAGTCATGAATGAATTGAAAAAGCTGGATGAAGTTGCCTATGTTCGCTTTGCTTCTGTCTACCGCAGTTTCAAGGACCTGAACGAATTCAGGCAGGAAATTGATCGAATCTCCCAGGAAGGAGAAGCTTCCGGGTCCGACACTGGCGGGAACTGAGTCCCGGGTAAAGCGGCTTGTTTTACAGAAACACAGCCCGCGCAATTAATTACATTTCCCTGATTATGATCGACGCCGATATTACCTATATGCAACGCTGTCTGGAACTCGCTCGAATGGGCAGGTACAGTGCGCGTCCCAATCCTGCCGTCGGCTCGCTTATTGTCAGCAATGAGACTGTAATTGCAGAAGGCTGGCATGAAAAAGCAGGACAGGACCATGCTGAAATCATGGCTCTGAAGAATGCCGGCGCTGATGCCAGGGGTGGTACGCTCTATGTCACCCTTGAGCCCTGTTCTTTTACCGGTAAAACCGGGCCCTGTTGTGATGCCTTGATTGCAGCAGGCATACAACGGCTGGTTTACGGCATGGTTGATCCCAATCCCAGAGTAGCTGGCCAGGGGCTGGAAAAAATCAGGGCCGCGGGTATCACCGTTGATGGCCCGATGCTGGAACAGGAATGTTCAGCCCTGAATCCCGGCTTTATAAAAAACATGCAGCAGGGACTTCCCTATGCCAGGTGCAAGCTGGCCATGAGTCTGGATGGTCGCACGGCTATGGCCGGCGGGGAAAGTAAGTGGATTACAGGCGCTGCCGCAAGAGAAGATGTGCAACGTTATCGGGCAGTGAGTGGAGCAGTAATCACCGGCATTGAAACCATCATCGCAGATGACCCGGGTCTGGATGTCAGGAGCGAGACCTTGCGCTGTGATCAGCCCTTGCGCGTTGTTGTCGACTCGCAACTGAGAATTCCGCCCCAGGCAAAAACATTACACAGGCCTGGCAAAGTGCTTCTGGTGACAGCAATAAGCAGTGATGATGTCATCTCAGAAAAACATGTGGCTATCGCCAATGACAATGTCAGTATTCTGTCCTGTGCTGATGGGAAAGGGCGCGTCGATTTGGAAAAGCTGCTGCGTATTCTGGCCAGTGAATACCAGTGCAATGATTTACTGATTGAGTCGGGAGCAGAATTGGCCGGGGCCATGCTGTCAGCTGGGCTGATTGATGAAGTACTTACGTATATAGCGCCAAAGCTGCTTGGAAGTGATGCCAGGCCCCTGTTTAGTTTACCGGGCATGAAGACCATGTCTGATCAGGTCGAGCTGGAATTCCTTGATGTGGTAATGCTGGGAAAAGATTGTAGAATGCGCTCCCGCGTTATCAATGCCAGGCGAAACCCATAATTGTAATCAGCAAAAGTAAAAACCATGTTTACCGGAATAATAGAAGCTAAAGGAATCATAGAAAGTCTGGAAGAAACCGGCGGTGATCTGCGCGCCACCATTGCTTCCGATGAAATGAATTTCGATGATGTAAAAATAGGTGACAGCATCTGTGTCAGTGGCGTCTGTCTTACCGCGATTCGTCTGCAAGGCAATAGTTTTGTGGTAGATATTTCCAATGAAACTGTCGCGCTGACCTCTTTCTCTAGGATAAGTGAAGGGGATGCGGTTAACCTTGAAAAAGCCATGCAGCCAGCCAGTCGTTTTGGTGGCCACATTGTCAGTGGCCATGTGGATGGTCTGGCAACACTGGTAAAGCGTTATCCGGATGGACGCAGTGAACGCCTGGTTTTTTCAGTCCCCACGGAGCTTAAAAAGTATATCGCGGCAAAAGGTTCTGTGTGCCTGGAAGGCATCAGCCTGACCGTGAATGAAGTACAAGGGAACGAGTTTGGTGTAAATATAATTCCACACACCGCGGAAAAAACAACACTGGGAATTTTGCAGGCAGGCGATAAAGTAAATCTGGAAGTGGATATTTTCAGTCGCTATCTGGAAAGCCTGATTAAAGGCATGGCGGAAGAGAGTTCCGCAGGCCTTACTCTGGACAAGTTGGTCAGCAGCGGCTTTGCCAATCAATCAAGTGATGAAAATTAAGCCTGGCCTGCGCAATGAAACTTAACTCCATAGAAGAACTTATCGATGATTTCCGCCAGGGAAAAATGGTCGTGCTCATGGATGATGAGGATCGCGAGAATGAGGGCGACCTGATCATAGCGGCGGATAAGGTGCGTCCTGAAGATATCAATTTTATGGCCCGCTATGCGCGCGGTCTTATCTGTCTCACATTGACCCGTGAGCGCTGCCAGCAACTGAAATTGCCATTAATGGTTGAAACCAATTCAACTCCGTTTGGCTGTAACTTTACGATTTCTATTGAAGCGGCCTCAGGAGTCACTACCGGGATCTCCGCTGCCGACAGGGCGCGAACCATTCAGGCAGCAGTGGCCGAGGATGCGCGTCCGGAAGACATTATCCAGCCCGGACATATCTTTCCGGTAATGGCTAATGATGGCGGTGTTCTGCGGCGCGCCGGTCATACTGAGGCCGGTTGTGATCTGGCAAAACTTGCGGGGCTGTCCCCGGCATCGGCAATATGCGAAATCATGAACGAAGACGGTTCAATGGCTCGCAAACCAGATCTGGAAAAGTTTGCTCAGGAACATGACTTGAAGATAGGCACTATCATGGACCTGATTCATTACCGTATCGCTCATGAGCAAACCATTGAAAGAACCCATCAGTACTCGTTGAAAACTGAACATGGGGATTTTGATGTCTATTGCTACAGGGATCTGATAAAGGAAGGCAGTCCGGTTCACCTGGCGCTGGTAAAAGGCGATATAAAAGCCGATGAGCCTGTTCTTGCCCGGGTTCTGGTTGCCGATAGTGTGCGTGATTTACTGGGTATTGCCAATCCTCTCAGACCGAGCTGGTCACTGCATCGGGCCATGGCGCGTATCAATGAGGAAGGCAAAGGGGTTGTGGTAGTATTGGCCAGCGAGAAAGGTGGTTCTGATGTGTTGGCGCAGCTCGCCAGGATTAATGAAATTTCGGATCAGTCGGTGCCGGTGCCTGTCTCATCAGGTATTTATCTGAATGTAGGCACAGGGTCGCAAATCCTGCGGGATGTCGGTGTTGGCAAGATGCGCTTGCTGAGCTTTCCAACCAAATACGCAATCTCGGGTTTTGATCTTGAAGTGGTTGAATATATACCCTGTGAAAATGATAGTGGACCTGCTTAATCCGGGGGTCACTGGGGTTTTTGGCGAATAAAATGACAAAAGTAAAAACACTGGAAGGCGATTTTGCCGGAGCGGTCGCTAACTATGCGATTGTAGTTTCGCGTTTTAACAGTTACATCGTCGATAGTCTGCAGGAAGGGGCCATTGATGCCTTGCAGCGCAATGGGGTCAAGGATGCCAATATCACTGTTATCAAGGTGCCAGGTGCTCTGGAAATCCCGTTAGCTGTTCAGAAAGCTGGCCAGGCAGGTGACTTTGATGCGGTAATTGCCCTGGGCACAGTCATTCGTGGCAGCACCTATCATTTTGAGATCGTCGCCAATGAAAGTGCGCGCAGTCTTTCTGAATTGGCACTGAGTCTGGGGATTCCTGTCATCAACGGCATCCTGACTGTCGAAAACATTGAGCAGGCTATTGAGCGTGCTGGCACCAAGGCAGGTAATAAAGGGGCAGATGCTGCAATGGCCGCTATGGAAATGGTTAGTCTGGTTCGAAAACTGGATAGCTGAGCATCAATAAGCCGGGTATTCATTAATGCTTTTAACAATAAAAAAATTCTGATGCTTGGCCACGCGAAGCAGCCCTTAAAATAATTTTTCCCAGGCGGTAAATACAATGTCACTGTCTACTGACAACCCCGAAAAGCCCAAAATTTCCCACAGAAAAAAAGCGCGCAGCATTCTGGTGCAGGCACTTTATCAGTGGCAGGTTTCAGATTATCCAGTGAATGCCATCGAGGCACAGTACCGGGCTGATAATGTTGGCAAGATAGACTGGGATTATTTTCATGAGCTGTTTACCGGCATAGCTTCATCCGTCGAAGCACTGGACAAGTCCTTTACCCCCTTTCTTGATCGTGAGATAAAACAGTTGAATCCTGTTGAACTTGCGATCCTGAGGTTGGGCGCATTTGAGCTGTCAAAGCGTATTGATATTCCTTACCGGGTTGTAATCAACGAAGCCATTGAGCTGGCCAAAAAATATGGCGCCACTGAAAGTCATAAATATATTAATGGTGTCCTTGATAAACTGGCGCGTGAAAGTCGTCAGGTTGAAATAAAAGCTGGCGCTTGATAAGCCAGCAAATCAGAAGCCCGGCCATTCTTTCTATGCTATCCGAGTTCGACATCATCCGTACCTGCTTTGAACAGGAAGGTCTCGCTGCCATTCCCGGGGATTCGGTCATTCAAGGTATTGGCGACGATTGTGCGCTGATTAAAGTGCCGGCCAACAAGATGCTGGCTTTTTCCATGGACACCCTGGTTGAGGATATCCATTTCCCTGCGACTGCAGCACCCGGGCTTATTGCCAGCCGTGCTCTGGCTGTCAATCTGAGTGATCTCGCCGCCACTGGCGCCAAACCACTGGTATTTACACTGGGATTAACGATTCCTGAAGCTAATCAGCCCTGGCTCGAAGCTTTTGCCGCGGGACTGAAGACAATGGCAAAAGAATTTAACTGTTATCTGATTGGTGGTGACATGAGCCGTGGAGCCTTAACCATTACCATACAGGTGCAGGGTCTGGTGGATGATGGTCAGGCAATATTGCGCTCTGGCGCTTGTCCCGGTGACAGGATCTATATTACAGAATCGCTGGGTTGCGCGGCGCTGGCCTTGTTAATGTTTGAAGGCAAACTGAATAATGTTTTGCCCGAAGAGCAGGAAATAATTAATCTTGCTTTCTACAGGCCGCAGCCAAGAATCGATACCGCCCTGACTGTGGCCGGGCTTGTCAGTGCCGGAATAGATATCAGTGACGGCTTGCTGGCGGATCTTGGCCATATTTGTGAGCAAAGCAAGTGCTCGGCTACACTCGATTTAACGCAAATCCCGCTGCACCCATTAGTGGAAAAACATCTCGGTCGCGCAGCGGGGCTGAGCAAAGCCCTGAGCGCCGGAGACGATTACGAATTGATACTCACGGTGTCAGCGGCGCAGGAGCCGTCATTCCTTGACGCGGTCAGTGTGTTGCCTGAAAAATTCACCTGTATCGGCGAAATCTCAGAGCACAATGAGGCACAGAAGGTGAGCTGTATTGATGAAAATGGCAGCATGGTGAGATCCACCCGGGCAGGTGCTGGTGGCTATATGCATTTCCAGGGAGATGACTGATATGAGCGATTCCGGTCAGGATGAAGCTGAGGTTCAAGCTGAGGTTAAAAGTGAAGTCAGCTTGACTAATCCGGTGCATTTACTGGCTTTTGGCTTTGGTTCAGGCCTGTCACCGCGGGCGCCCGGAACCATGGGCACCATAGTTGCTGTTCCGCTGTATCTGCTGATGGCGGCATTCCTTTCCCCATATGTTTACCTGGGGCTGATTATCGTCAGCTTTGTTATCGGTATCTACTTGTGTGGGCGTACCGCAAAAGACCTGGGGGTGCATGATCATGGTGGTATCGTCTGGGATGAATTTGTCGGTTACTGGATTACCATGTTCATGGTCCCGCTGAGCTGGTATGGGGTGTTGGCAGGATTCATACTTTTCCGCCTGTTCGATATCCTCAAACCTTTTCCAATCGGCTGGCTCGACAGTAAAGTGGAGGGAGGGCTGGGCATCATGCTGGATGATGTTCTGGCCGGTGTCTATGCGGCTATTTGTCTGCAGATAATAATTCAGCTGATTTCCCGCTAGCTTCTGCAGTCCTTTTTCTGACCACTGCTGTCCTGTATGCCAGCCCTGCTATCTGTTTCAACAAACTGTGCGTTGTTATCCGGCATCGCTTGGTATTCCATCCCCACACCTGCATCTTTAATTAATTTGTTGATATTAATAAATAAAAAATAATCCAGGTCAGGTGGCTTCAGTCCTGATCTCATCCGGCTCAAGGTAGCCAAGCAGTGGCCACTATAGTTTCAGGCTTAAATCATGGCCTTGTTCGGCCGAGATGTTTATACTTGCACCCCCATTTTCAGGGCTCCTTGTGGTCTGCGCGGCAGGGCTGTTTCGAACAGGCGTGCTTACCGGCAACTTTAGCGACCAGAGAGAGCACAATTTAACTCAAACTGAATATCCAGGAGTGGTAATTTCATGCGTGATTACATGCAATTTTATATTAATGGCGAGTGGGTTGATCCGGCGACGCCCCGATCTCTCGACGTAATTGATCCGGCGACTGAGGAAGTGGCAGGCCATATCAGTCTTGGTAGTGACGCTGATATAGATAATGCTGTTAACGCTGCAGCGAATGCCTTTAAAACCTGGTCAGTAACCAGCAAG
Organism: Gammaproteobacteria bacterium; assembly: GCA_024644515.1. GTDB lineage: Bacteria > Pseudomonadota > Gammaproteobacteria > Pseudomonadales > Pseudohongiellaceae > Eutrophocola. The sequence goes on along the minus strand of JAHEHN010000024.1, from coordinate 5,811 downwards.
GAAGAGCGCCTGGCGATATTAAATCGCATCGTTGAGGAATTCGAAAAACGCGTTCCCGAACTGGGTGAAGCCATTACTGAAGAAATGGGCGCGCCAAAATGGCTGGCCGATGGTACCCAGGCAGCAATCGGGGTAAATCATTTTAAAACCGCAGTCTCGGTTCTGGAAAAATTTGAATTCGAAGAAGATCGTGGCACCAGCCGTATTGCCAGAGAACCTATCGGCGTGTGTGGTTTCATTACCCCCTGGAACTGGCCTATTCACCAGATCTGCGCAAAGGTGGCGCCGGCACTGGCCGTGGGCTGTACCGTGGTCCTGAAGCCATCTGAAATTGCCCCGTTCTCCGCCAAGATATTTGCTGACATTCTGGAAGCTGCTGGCGTTCCAGCCGGCGTCTTCAACATGGTTAATGGTCTTGGCCCGGAAGTTGGCCATGCCATAGCAGCGCATCCAATGGTGGACATGGTTTCCATAACCGGCTCCACCCGTGCCGGCATTCAGGTTGCCGAGGCGGCAGCAAAGACGGTTAAGCGAGTACACCAGGAACTGGGCGGCAAGAGCCCGAACATTGTGCTGGAAGATGCTGACCTGGAAAACGCCATCAAGGGTGGCATTGCCGGAATTATGATGAATTCAGGTCAGTCCTGTCGTGCACCCACGCGTATGCTGGTGCCGAATAAGTTGATGGACCAGGCATGTGAAATTGCCAAGGAAATGGCCGAAACCTGGACTCCAGGAGACCCCAAGCAGGATAGCCGCATGGGACCGGTAATTTCCGAAACCCAGTGGAATAAAATCCAGGGTCTGATTCACAGTGGCATTGAGCAGGGTGCGAAAGTCGTGACTGGCGGTGAAGGCCGTCCGGAAGGTCTGGATAAGGGCTACTATGTAAAGCCTACTGTATTCAGGGATGTCAAAAATGATATGGAAATTGCACGGGAAGAAATTTTTGGTCCGGTATTAAGCATTTTCGGATATGACAGTGAAGAAGAAGCTATCGAGATAGCTAACGATACCGAATATGGTCTGGGCGGTTATGTGCACAGCAAGGACATCGATCATGCCCGCGCGATCGCATCAAAAATCAGAGCAGGTTACATCAGTATCAATAATGCAGGTCTGGATCTGAATGCCCCTTTTGGCGGATATAAACACTCCGGCAATGGGCGCGAATTCAGTGATCAGGCCTTTGGAGAGTTTCTGGAGTATAAATCCTTATTGGGTTATACCCCGGCAGCCTAACTTAAACGGGACTATGTGCCACTGTGACAGTTCAGGAAACGAACTGATTGGCATTGCAAAATCAGGCAGTTACATGTATCGTAGCGCCTTTTTTTGACCCCCCAAAAACTAGAGGAAATCATCAACAATGAGCAAAAGCTTAGAAGACTTATTGCAGAGTGTTGACAGCCCGGTTGACATGATGCGCAATTCCAAAATTGGCGCATATGTTTATCCTGTTGTAGCACCAGAATTTCATAACTGGCGTAGTGAACAGGCTGCATGGCGCGAATCAGCAGTGCTGTTCGACCAGAGCCATCACATGGTCGACATCTACATCAAGGGTCCGGATGCTATCAAATTGCTGTCAGACACAGCGATCAACAGCTTCGAGAACTTTCCGGTTAACCGCGCCAAACAGTACGTCCCTGTAAGCCACAGTGGTCACGTAATCGGCGACGGTATCCTGTTCCATCTTGCTCAGAATGAACTGGTATTTGTAGGTCGTGCACCTTCAGCCAACTGGATTATGTACCATGCTGAAACTGGTGGTTATGACGTAGAAATCATTCATGATGATCGTTCTCCATCCCGTCCAATGGGTAATCCGGTTGAGCGTATTTCCTATCGTTACCAGATCCAGGGTCCTAATGCCTGGCCAATCATTGAGAAACTGCACGGCGGTGAGCTTGAGCAGCTGAAATTCTTCCACATGTCTGACATGAACATTGACGGTACTAAAGTCCGTACCTTGCGTCATGGTATGGCTGGTGCACCAGGTCTTGAAATCTGGGGTCCATATGCTGAAGGTCAGCGCATCAAGGATGCCATCCTGGAAGCAGGTGAAGAGTTCGGTATTGTTCCTGTTGGTTCACGTGCCTACGCTTCAAACACACTGGAATCCGGCTGGATTCCATCTCCTCTGCCAGCTGTTTACTCCGATGACCGTATGAAGTCATATCGTGAGTGGCTGCCAGCTCAGAGCTACGAAGGTACTGCTGCTATTGCTGGTTCCTACGTGTCTGAAAACATTGAAGACTACTATGTCACTCCTTACGAAATTGGCTACGGTCCATTCATCAAATTCGACCATGATTTCATCGGCCGCGAAGCCCTGGAAGCCATGCAGAATGATGACCATCGTAAGAAAGTAACATTTGCCTGGAACAAGGAAGACGTGGTTGCTGCTTACGCTACCATGTTTGAGAAAGGTCCAAATGTTAAATATATGGATATCCCCATTGCCAACTACGGCAACTCTTCTTTCGATGCCATCATGGGTGGTGACGAAGTTGTTGGTCTGTCCATGTTCTCTGGCTACAGCTACAACGAACGCAGCTGTCTGTCTCTGGGAACTGTTAACTCTGACATCGAGATTGGTACTGAAGTTGTACTGGTCTGGGGTGAAGAGCCAGCAACCGAGAAGACTACAGTTGAGAACTCTACTGCTATGAATATTCGAGCCATCGTGAGCGAAGTTCCATACAGTGAAGTTGCTCGTGATTCTTACGTTGAAGGTTCATGGCGTAAGAAATAAGGGATCAGCTCTTATAAAAAAGCCCGCTTTATGCGGGCTTTTTTTTGGCTAAATTTCTTGTGGACTGACGCCTGTCACTGTTTGAGCATGCCTCAGCGAAATGCGAGCAACAGGTAAATCATGGGAAAAATCTGATCCGGTAGTTAAGCAGAAATTGGCTGAAAAAACGATAAAAGCAAACGTGGGGATCAGGCTTCGGTGAATACAAAAACTTCATTTCGTATCAGGTTGTCAGGAATCTGGTGTTTTATTTCTTCATGCAGCTCCGGCAGTTTTGACCAGTGCAGACCCTGGTGAAAATGATGGGCTGTATGATAGCCAAGATTGCCAGTCAAAATATTGAACAGGCGATTGATATTGTTATACGAGGCCAGGTATTGATCATCAGTATCCAGCCCGGAGTGATGATCGTAAGTTACCCAGGCAGTGAAGCATAGGCTGATAATGATGGGCAGTACAAATAACAGCATGGCTGGTACAAATTTATACCAGCACAGCAGAACCAGAATTAAAAAGGTAAGCGTGGAATACACTATAAAGTCACGCTGAACCCGGACAAATTTTTTGCCCACTTGAAAACCTCTTAGATAAGCGGTGCCGGCGATGGTTAAGGTATATTCCAGGGTATTCATTGCATTGCCATCTTTGCGCTGCCAGGCGCTTTCATCTTTGCTCTGGTCAAGAAAATTTCTATGATGTCCCAGAACATGATGCAGTACCCAGAGGTTTGTTGTAGCCCCGGTGTGTAAGGCATAAAAAAATTCGAGGAGACGATTCAGAGGTCTCAAAAAGAAGGTTGGCGTATGTTGATGATGATGATTCCATGCGCAAATAATTCCTTTCGGGATAATCATCAGCAGGAAATAAAGCAGCAGCCACCAGATATTTTCTACCAGGAAATATACGGTGAAATCGAGAATACTGAATAGAAGAACAATAAAAACCGGCAGGCGATCAGCAGCAAATCTAAACATAATAAAATCGGCCTGGAAAGCCACTGGTTTTGAGCTGATAAATTTTCTGGCGTTTGTCAAAAAGCACCAGAAATTCAGGCTTGTATTTTAACATTCAGTATACTCAAGTTAAGCCTGAAATTATACGGCTGGTGTCTGGAAAGCCGGATTTTACAGATTTTTATGTATTGGAAATTGGTCATTTCAAGATTCCTTCAAGTAGAGTAATCTGGATCCTGAAATGAGTACTTTCGCCTAAACCAGTTGTTTATTATTGGTGTTGCAATGCGCTCAACCTCTTCGCAACTTTCAAGGTTTCCTGTCTATGAAAATTTATGGCTTCTCACAGAAAAGTGGTTCAGAGCTAAAGCTCCTTTCGGAAGTTAACCTTGTGGCAGAGCCGGCGGCACTTCGGGATCTGGCCTCCTTTCTCTATCGCTGCGCCGATGAAATGGAAGATCAAAATGAAGACTGGGAACAGGATCATTTTGATAGCAATGAAGTTGTTTGTCCGCACTTTGTTGTTTTTAATCCAGATATCGTTGATGAGTAATTTTTTCCATCAATATAAATAGGCATAAATAACAATTGGTTACGCGACCACTGCTTATTCCTTTTGCCAGGAGGCGGGAGGGTCGTTCAGGATCAGTTCGCGGTGCGGGTAAGGAATCCTGATATCGTTGGCTTTGAAGCTATCCCATAATGCGAGCAGCACCTGACCGCGAATATTGGTCAGGCCGTTTTGTGGGTCCTTGATCCAGAAGCGTAGTACGAAATCCAGGGATGAATCGCCAAATCCCGTCAGCCAGCACACGCTGGGCCTGTAACTCACCACCCGTTCAACTTCCTTGATTGCCTCAACTGCAAGTTCCGCCACCTGATGGGGGTCAGAATCATAGGCTACGCCGAATTTGACCTCAATACGGACCAGTTCATTGGAAAAAGACCAGTTAATAACCTGCTGGGTAATAAAGTCCTCATTGGGAATAAGATACTCAACGCCATCACGGGTAATTACAGAGACAAACCGGGCCCGGAGTTCATTAATCCAGCCAAAGGTTTCTCCCAGCGAAATGGTATCGCCTGGTTTGATGGAGCGGTCTGCCAGAATAATGAAACCGGAGATGAAATTGGAGACAACTTTTTGCAGGCCAAAACCAATACCGATGCCTATTGCACCAGACAACAATGACAGTACCGATAAATCGACACCAATACTGGATATCGCAATAATCAAGGCAAAGACAATAAGGGTAATACGCAGTATTTTTCCCAGCAGGACTCTTAGCCCGGGTGACAGATCCTCGTTGCGTAATAGTCGTCTTTCAAAAAAGTTACCCACGGAAATCGCAAGCCAGAGAGTCACAATCAGCATCAAGGAAATTTTTAGAAGCAGTAATAATGAAACCCTGAAACCACTGACAGAAAAATCTGCGGCATCCAGAATACTGGAAACATTTTCATTAATGCCGAGAATAGAAATTGCGACATAGATCCAGCCGGTGATGGCGATAAACCGGCGCAGCGGACGATTACGAATTGACTGGGTGACGACTGTAATTAACAGCCATATCATGGAGAATAATAGCGCCAGATAGATGAGGTAACTGTTTGGCCAGTTCGCCGCACTTAAAATCAGCCAGATCACACTGATTTGAATAACAAAGAAAAACCATTCCAGACGCCGTAGTACTGAACTGATTATGCGAAGTAGCTCAGGGCTATCCTTGATTTTCCGGGCTTTGCCTGTCGGGCAAACAGCAGTGAAATTATATAGATAACAACAATAACCAGGATCTGTAACAGATTTCCTGTTTGCGTTACCTGATCCTTGAAAAACTGAAAAGCGGCAATCAGCGAATCAATAATTATTTGTAAATCAAAGGGCATATTTTTTTATAGGAAGTAATTTAGTTCCGGCTATTGAAAACAATAACTGCCAGAATACTCCGGGTGGAGAAATATTCCCACGACTATTTCCCTCAATTGTCGCTCTGGTTTACTAATTTTTTTGCGTCACTTTGCTTGATGGAAGGGCTGTGATTTTCAGAGTTGATCAGAACAGCCCCGGAAAGCACAGCGTGACTTGTGCCTGGAACA
>JAHEHN010000022.1:46354-69876 GCA_024644515.1 Gammaproteobacteria bacterium | reverse complement strand
GCAATGGCGACATTATCGAAAATGGATCGATTATTGTGCGCGATGGAAGAATTATTTCCCTGGCGGCTGGCGCACCACAAAACCCGGTCGGCACCGTAATTGATGCCAATGGCTGTCGGCAATGCCAGGTTTCATCGATGCCCATCGCCACGTTAACAGCAACCCCGATGAAGGTGAGCAAATGCAGGCACTTCTGGAAGCCGGCTATACCACTGTACTTTCCGGTGGCGGCCCGGCCGAAGGCGGGATAGCGCTCAGGGATCATATTGAAAGTGGCCAGATCAATGGCCCCAGAATAATTCCTTCCGGACGCGTAAGCCTGAGCAGCACGCCAGAAGAAGCGCGCGCCGAAATTCGGCGAATGGCCAGCATGGGAATCAAATTCACCGGGGAGATTGTACTGACTTCATTTCCAGGACCTTCTGAGCGGGAAATAGAAGTCCTGGGCGCAATTCTCGACGAGGCTGAAAAGGAAGACGTTATGGTCCAGGTTCATGCAGTCAGCGTGCAATCGACCATGGCCGCGATAGAAGCGGGTGTCCCTCTGCTGGTGCATATGACCAACAAAAATTTCCTCTCCAGGGAGCAAGCTCAGATAATTGCTGCCTCTGGTGTAAATGTTTGCAGTACTGTTGGCTTTGCTTCCCCGGTTTTCGGCGTTTATTCAAATGATAATGTACCCACTTTCCGTAATGGTGAGGCATGGCCGAACTCAATAGCATTGACAAACCGGGTGCCAGAGCTTCATCTTGGCCAGGAAGCCGGACATGCTCCGGTGAATGCGCGAACAGAATGGGACGCCGGCGTTGTACTCGGGTATTGCACAGATACCGGTTATGATCCCCTCGCCGGATTGGATCATGAACTGAAAATTCTCAGCGTTATGTTTTCCATGGAAGATCTGATCAAGATGATGGGACCAAACTCGGCATCATACATTCAGATGAGTGACGATCTCGGGGAGCTGGCAGCGGGTAAACTGGCAGATATCATCCTTATTGATGGCGATCCGCTGGCAGGCTACTGGGAATGGCTTAAAACCAGGGTAGTCATAAAAGAGGGCAAGGTCGTTGTTGATAAACGCTGATGCTTCGAGTGATAGTTAGGTTCAGAGTAAAAACCTGTAGTACAGAATTAAAAACCCACCTCAAGGTGGGTTTTTTAATTGGCGCGCCCGGAGAGATTCGAACTCCCGACCAACTGGTTCGAAGCCAGTTACTCTATCCAGCTGAGCTACGGGCGCATTAAGACTGTAGCTATATATTCAATTCTTGACTGGCTTCTTGGGCCAGTTACTTCTCTTTACCCATAGCTGAGCTACGGGCGCAATAAAGTAAACTATTGCAGTAAAACTATTCTTTCGCTTTTCGGTAACTGGCGAGGCCAGTTACTCCTTTTTACCCGACGCTGAGCTCCGGGCACTTAGGGCCGGCTATCATAGCCGAAAAATCCTCTATGCTCTAGCATCTATATAATCCTCAGCTGGATAAGAATAGGCGATTGCCGTAAAATTCCGCCACTCTTTCCAGCGACGCCAGTAGCCTTTCTTCATGTCCGATACAGATCCGGTAAAACCAGTGGATGAACCCGCAGCGGCGCCTGCCCGTCAAATGCCACGTTCCTTTGCCGCACTGGAATCCATTCCGTTTCGCTGGCTGGTTTCAAGTCTGGGCACGTTCTTTCTCGCCATGCAGGGTCAGTTGGTGGTGCGCTCATTGCTGGCTTATGAGCTGACACAAAGTCCTTTTGCCCTGGCCATGGTGAATCTGGTGATCGCCACGCCCATGTCTATTGGCCTGCTGTTTTCCGGTGCCATTATTGACCGGGTGGAACGTCGTGGGCTGACCATCATCAGCCAGAGTATTGTGTTGGTAAATGAACTGGTTGTACTGGTGCTATTGGTGGCTGGTGTACTGGAATTCTGGCACCTGCTGGCTACGGCGTTTATTCTCGGCGTGAACTTTCCCTTTCTGATGCCAACACGTACGGCGATGATTTACTCCCTGGTTGGCCGTGAAAAACTGAGTAATGCCATGGCCCTGCAGGCTACCGCATTGAATATTGCGCGCATTGTAGGTCCCGCAGGCATGGGCTTGTTGATACCGCTGATAACCATGCCCGGGGCTTATCTGGTTTCCATCCTGCTCTATGGGTTTTCCATTTTTGCGATGATCCGCTTGCCGAAATCCTATCCAGATAATAAAACCGCGAAGGGCTTTTTTGAGGATGTGACCTACTCCTTTAAATACGTCGCCAATAACCGGGCAATTTTGTTGTGTCTTATATTTGGTCTTTTCCCCATGCTTCTCGCGCTCCCCATTATCAGCTTCCTTGTTGTTTTTACCGAATCGGTGTGGGGCGTCAGCGAAACGGCGCTGGGCATCATGATGGGCAGTGTCGGTGTTGGCGGCATTATCGGCTCGCTGCTGGTAGCACGACTGGGCGACACCATGAAACGTGCCAGAGTGATGATGTTCGCCGCACTGATCTTTGGTGTATTTCTCGCTGGATTCAGCATCAGTCCCAACTATTATGTGGCGCTACCAATTCTGCTGATATCGAATATTTTTGCCAACATGAGTCAGACCTTGAATCAGACGCTGATTCAATTACTGGCGGACAATGAAGTACGTGGTCGTATGTCGTCTCTGATGATGCTCACCGTCGGCCTGACGCCCCTGGGCGTGTTACCTGTAGCTTACTTTGCCGAGTTTTACGGCATTGCCAATACCATGTTCGTCGCCTGCATCATGCTGGTGATTGTGGTGCTGGCCTTTTTCATGCTTAGCCCCACCTTGCGCAGACTTGATAAGGATCCACGCCTTACTGAAATTCAGGAAGTACAGGGCTAGCAGGACTAAGAGTAATGCAGGATTATTAAGCTATAATGCTGCTGTTTTATTATTCATCAACAACTTTCTATTAAACAGGTTGTCCCGGGTATGTCTGAAACTGCAGTAAAGCCCTCCATGTCGCCCTGGACACCACTGCGCAATAACCGCGTCTTTCTGTTCCTCTGGATTGCCACACTGGTCTCCAATATCGGCACCTGGATGCATGATGTGGGTGCCGGTTGGCTGGTTACCAGTCTCACTGATTCAGAATTTGTAGTAGCGCTGATGCAAACCGCCACCTCCCTGCCCGCTTTTTTTCTGCTGCTGCCTTCCGGTGCGCTGGCGGATATTTTTGACCGCCGACTTTACTTAATGACCGCCAATATTGGTCAGGCTATAGTAGCTGCCACACTCGGTTTCCTGACACTAAGTGGGCTCATAGAAGTCTGGTCCCTGCTCCTGCTTACCCTGATGCTGGGTATCGGCACCGCTATGGTCATGCCAGCCTGGCAATCCATTATTCCCGAAGTCGTTAAGCGCGAAGATCTTTCAGGGGCCATTGCCCTGAACACCATGGGCATGAATATTTCCCGCGTACTGGGCGCGCTTGTTGCCGGCGTGATTATCGCGGCGGCAGGACCCGGCGCGGTCTTTGTCACCAATGCGGTAACCTTCACTTTAATCATCATCGTCCTGCTGCGCTGGAAGCGCACACCCCTGGAAACCACATTACCGCCAGAACCCTTGATCCCTGCAGTGCGCACGGGCTTGCGTTATGCGCGCCATTCCCCGGCTTTGCTGTTTACTATTTATCGCAGTATCGGCTTCTATTTCTTTGCCAGTGTAATGTGGGCACTGTTCCCGGTCATTGCCAGAGACCTGCTGGGGGCTGACGAGTTTGGTTATGCCATGTTGTTTGCTTTCATCAGCATCGGCGCCATTATCAATGCCATGTTTATACCCCGTTTGCGTGCCCGCTTTAACAATGATCAGTTAATCACCGGTGCCTCACTGGTGTTTGCCACCGGTATGATTATTACCGCCCTGACCCAAATCTATATCATTGCCCTGTTCACCCTTGCCTTGTGTGGCTCGGCGTGGATTACCGTAATGACCTGTGCGCAGACCGCGGCGCAAACGGCACTACCGAACTGGGTACGCTCACGAGGCATCGGCGTTTTCCTGACATTCTTTATGGGCTCACTGGCTATTGGTCCCGCCATCTGGGGTGGCCTGGCACAACTGACCACCATTCCTGTTGCTATTTATACTGCGTCAATTTGCCTGGCAGTGTCCGCTTTTTTTACCCGCCGCTGGCCCGTTAGTGGTAATGAAGGGCTTGACCATACACCCTCCAGGCACTGGAAATTGCCGCAACCCGCTTTTGAGATCAAACATGAGCAGGGCCCTGTAATGATCAATATCACTTACCAGGTCAAACCGGAATCGCGTCATGAATTTCTGTTGGCCATGGAGCAACTGGGTAAAGCAAGGCGTCGCGATGGCGCCTGGGAATGGGGCATTATGGAAGATATCAGCAAGCCCTGCAGTTTCCAGGAATTTTTCCTGGTGCACTCCTGGCTTGATCATTTACGCCAACATGAGAGAATCTCCAATCAGGACGCCATGATTCAAACCCGTGTCAAAGATTATCTGGTGGCAGACACCGAGCCGGTGATCACCCACTTTATCAAGGCCAAACTTTAGCAATACGGCAATACCGAACAAACCTTTCATATCAATTCTATTGCAGAGAAGCGTCCCCGAAGTACTACTCTCGAATGTTTTTACCCACAACGTCACACCAAGGAGAATAAACAATGGCAAACGAAGGATTTCATGAAGCCGCAGAAGACCTTTCTGATGAAACCAAGGACATGCAACGGGCAATCGTCTCCCTGATGGAAGAACTGGAAGCGGTAGACTGGTATAACCAGCGCGTGGATGCCTGCAAGGATCCAGCACTGAAAAAAATCCTTGAACATAATCGAGATGAAGAAAAAGAGCATGCGGCCATGATGCTGGAATGGATTTGTCGTCAGGATCCCACCATGGATAAAGAACTGAGAGACTCTTTGTTTACCGATGGCGAGATTGGCCATCACGACTAATCAGGCATTAACAGTGAATGCTGAGTCACTAATAACCTTTATTCTAGCCTCAACGCTGCTTTCCCTGGCGCCAGGACCGGATAATATCTTCGTGCTGACACAATCCGCACTGTATGGCAGAAAATCAGGAATTATTATCACTCTGGGCCTTTGCACAGGACTGATTGCACATACCAGCGCTGTCGCGCTTGGGGTGGCAGCAATCTTCATGGTCAGTACTTTAGCTTTCACCACCCTCAAGCTTATCGGGGCAGCCTATCTTCTGTATCTCGCCTGGCAGGCACTGAAGGCATCCGCGCGACCACTTTCCAGTGTCAGCGCAACTGCAGTTCCAGGACACCTGGCACTTTACCGACGCGGCATTGTGATGAATCTCAGCAATCCCAAGGTCGCCATTTTTTTTCTGGCCTTTCTACCCCAGTTTACAGACCCTGACGCTGACAATATAACGCTCCAGTTATTCTTGCTGGGGATTATATTCATCATTGTAGCCTTGGTGATGTTTTCTGCTATTGCCTGTCTGGCAGGCCTGATCGCAGAACTCTTCAAACGCTCAACAAAAGCACAGGCCATATTGAATAGAATTTCTGCACTGGTTTTCACCACTCTGGCACTTCGTTTGGCTTTTGCCTCACGCTGATCTACCTGTTCTTCCATTTTTGCCGCATTATCAGCACCTTTCCAGTTGATGTTTTTCAGGTTGTTAGTGCCCGTAAACACGGCGTTTGCAATGTGTCTCTGCACAAAGAGCACTCAATTATTCACTTCAACATGAAACAACAGGCAAATTTCTCTATAATATGCGCCCGCGCGATATTTCTGAGGGGAAAAAAGCGCGTTGAGCTGACGACATTGCGTCGCTTTCAAACCAAAGAAAACCTCCAGAAATAATCAAGCAGGATAGTAACCAGAAATACAACTAGAGATACAAACAAGGATAAATATGGCTAGTGTAAAAGCTGCGAAAGCTGCAAAAGCTGCAAAAACTGTTAAAAAAAGCAAACCGGTTAAAGATCTGGCTGACGACGTCACCAGCGCCAAAATTGATAACCATATTGAGGAATTTTTAGCCTCAGGTGGCAAGATCCAGGAGATTCCTTTAGGGGTAAGCGGCCAGGTTGCCACTTCAGGTCCTCGACACATTACCCTGGGTAAACGCCACAGCGGTTAATACAGACAAAATTTACACCAGTAATAAGTTTCAGGGCGCCTGCATTACCCCGCAGGCAGCCTTTCAGAATTAGCCTGTAAATACAGGACCACAAGACATCCTCTTGATTGGACCAAGGCCCGTTGAACACGGGCCTTATTTTTTGCGTCAATTTTTTAAGACGCTTGTTTTGTTTTTCATTACAGACATCTGTCAGGAAGCACTATAATCAGCATTAAGCACTAGCGACGGCAATTTCACTTTTTACTGACTGGATTGTATTCAAGCCATGATTAGCACTGCCCGAAAAATTGAATATGATGCTATCAAGCATATGCTGGCGCCTCGCTCAGGTGATGCCCATAAAGGGGACTTTGGCAACGTTCTGGTAATCGGGGGCGATAGAGGCTTTGGCGGTGCCGCCCTGATGGCCGGCATGAGTGCTGCCCGCAGCGGTGCCGGACTGGTTTCCGTTGCCACCCATCCTTCCCACTGCGCTTCTTTTATCGCGCGCTGCCCGGAATTGATGACGAAGGGCATAGAAGACAGTGATGAACTGCTTACTCTTATTTCCGCGGCCAGCGTGGTGGTTCTGGGGCCAGGCCTGGGGCAAAGCGACTGGTCGCATCTATGTCTGAAACTCACTCTGGAGACCCTCTCCAGGCAAGCTGTCCCCATAATTATGGATGCTGATGCCCTTAATTTGCTGGCTCAAGGCAGTGGGAAAGCCGAACTCAGCCATCTGCATGATCTTATTCTCACCCCCCACCCCGGTGAAGCCGCGCGTCTGTTGAATATTAGCAACGCCGAGGTACAGTCCGATCGTATCGCCGCTGTGTGCAAACTGCAGCAAAGCTATGGTGGTATCAGCATCCTCAAAGGAGCCGGTTCACTCATTTGCTATAGCCAGGGGGAGCGCCAGCAGGTTGATCAATGTGCTCATGGCAATCCTGGCATGGCCACCGGCGGTATGGGGGATGTGCTCAGTGGCATCCTTGGCGGCATCCTGGCTCAGGGCTACTCACTGGTAGAAAGCGCCAGACTTGGTGTCTGCATTCACAGTAAAGCCGCCGACCTGCAGGCCAGGGAATTTGGCGAACGCGGCTTACTGGCCACAGATCTGCTGGACTCCGTCCGTCAGCTACTTAACCCCTGATTTTCCTTACTCACCGAGCCAGACCAGGTATGAGTCACTCCATTTTTCTTGCCGACGAGGCCGCTACCATAGCTTTTGGTCAGCATCTTGCAAAAGCCTTCGATAGCAAGTGCTTACTAACTCTGAGCGGCAATCTGGGCAGCGGTAAGACTACGTTGAGCCGCGGCCTCATCCAGAGCTATGGCCATAGCGGTGCAGTAAAAAGCCCTACCTATACCCTGGTTGAGCCCTACGAAATTGGCGACAAGCGTATTTATCATTTTGACCTCTACCGCATGGAAGATCCCGAGGAACTCGAATTTATTGGACTTTGGGATTACCTGACCGAGGAAGCCCTGATCATTATCGAGTGGCCGGAAAAAGCCTTTGGTGTACTGCCCCCTGCCGATCTGGCCATACAATTGGAGCCACAGGAAAAAGGCCGAAAAATCACCTGTTCTGCCAATACCCTACCGGGTGAGACTATGCTGAAAAAGCTTGCTGCTACAGACCAGTCCTGAATTATTCCGGCTTGGAATCACTCCCCCTCATTGCCCCATGCCAGCTATCTCACAATTTCTAGAAATTATTATAGATATATAGCGTAAATAATTGTAAATTATAGACTTTATAATATTATTGGCGGACAATGAGGCAGATGAGGTACTTAACAACCCCGCTCATTGCTTTATTCTGCTGTGCTGTCACCAGCCTGGCACAGGCCGCTGTGGTGGAAAGTGTTCGCTCCTACCGCGCACCGGAATATACGCGCCTGGTATTTGACCTCAGTGCGGAAGTGAAACACGAGATTTTCACCCTGGAAAACCCTGAGCGAATTGTGATTGATTTGTCCGATGTGAGTCTGAATGCGGATTTTTCCAGCCTCGATATCGCCAACACCCCCATTACCAGCATTCGCAGTGCCCCTCGAAATACCAATGATGCCCGTGTTGTATTCGATCTGAAGAACAAGGTTCAACCGCGCTCTTTCCTGTTGGAGCCTAACGATCAGTATGGCAATCGTCTGGTTATTGATTTTTATGACCCGGGCATCAGTTCTGTCAGGCCGGTGGTACGGCGCTCCAGTGAAGAAATAGAGAATAATAAACGGGATATCGTGGTCGCTATTTCTGCCGGACATGGTGGCGAAGACCCCGGGGCTATTGGCGTAAAGCGCCTGCAGGAAAAGAAGGTAACGCTGGCTATTTCCCGGGAGATCGAAAAGCAGATTAACAGTAGACCGGGTTATCGGGCGGTTATGGTGCGCGACGGTGATTATGGTATGACGCTCGGTCAACGTACCCGCATAGCCCACCAGAACAACGCCGACTTTTTTATCGCCATCCATGCCGATTCCTATAAAAGCAGTTCAGCTCGCGGGACCACGGTTTATGCCTTGTCACAACGGGGTGCGACGAGTCAGCAGGCGCGCTTGCTGGCGGAAAAGGAAAATGCCGCAGACCTGATTGGCGGCGTCGGCACCATCAAACTGGCTGACATGGATGAAGATCTGCGCAGCGTACTTATTGACCTGAGTATGACCGCCAGTATCGCCGCCAGCCTGGAAGCTGGTAACAAGATCATCTCTTCCCTGGGGCAGGTCACGCGTATGCGTCGCACTAATGTTGAGCAAGCCAATTTTGTTGTGCTGCGCAGCGCTGATATTCCATCACTGCTGGTAGAATCCGGGTATATCACCAATCCTACCGACGCCAGCAATCTGGATTCCAGTGCCTGGCGCAAGCGTTTTGCCGGTGCCATCGTTAATGGTATTACCGGGTATTTTTATGACACACCGCCACGGGGAACCTATATCGCCTGGCACAAGGAAAACGGTGGCGCGCCTGCCAGCTACACGGTAAACCGGGGTGATACCCTGTCAGAAATCGCTGACCGCTTTAATGTCTCCATGAGTGCACTGAAGCAGGCCAACGCCATGAATTCCAACAATATTCGTATTGGCCAGAAGCTGACCATCCCCAATGGACTGGTCAGCCCGGCATCGATTAGCTTTATAGAGCACACCATCGCCAGGGGCGAGACCCTGTCGGAAATTGCCTCGGATTATTCCATTCCGGTGGCACGTCTGCGTGAAACTAACCAGCTAAATAGTGATACCATTCGGATAGGACAAGTACTAAAAATTCCTTCTTCCTGAATAGCATATGCCCGAATCCGTTCCTGACCCTAAAATCCGGCCCCGCATACATCTTCTTAGCCAGCGCCTGAGCAATCAGATCGCCGCCGGCGAAGTGGTCGAGCGGCCTGCCTCTGTGGTCAAGGAGCTACTGGAAAACAGCCTTGATGCCGGCGCCGATCGCATCGATATCGAACTGGAAAAAGGCGGCATCAAACTAATCCGCATTCGCGATAACGGTCTGGGCGTTGAGAAAGAGGACCTGCCGCTCGCGCTCAACCGTCATGCCACCAGCAAAATTGAACAGCTAGATGATCTGGAATGTGTCAGCTCACTGGGCTTTCGTGGCGAAGCACTCGCCAGTATCAGCTCGGTCTCACGCCTGCAAATGATTTCCAGAACCCCTGAAGCAAGCGAAGCCTGGAAGGTGGAATCGGAAGGCCGCAATATGGACGCCAAAGTCAGTCCGGCAGCCCATCCGCCAGGCACCAATGTGGAAGTCCGTGATCTGTTTTTCAACACACCTGCGCGTCGTAAATTCATCCGCACAGAACAAACCGAATACAAACGCATTGATGAAATGATCAAACGCCTGGCCCTGAGCCGCTTCGATGTCGGCTTTAATGTCCAGCATAACCAGCGCGTAGTACATCGATTTGAACGCGCCGGCAATGATGCAGAAATAAAGCGCCGGGTATCCCAGATAACCGGGCCGGCATTTATGGACAACTCGGTAACTATCGACATGGAATCCAGCGGCCTGCGCCTTTCCGGCTGGGTAAGCCTGCCGACATTCTCACGCTCCCAGGCTGATTTACAGTATTTTTACGTCAATGGCAGAGCTATTCGCGACAAGCTGGTCAGTCATGCCATCAAGCAGGCATACCGCGATGTGCTTTACCATGGCCGCCATCCGGCCTTTGTGCTTTACCTTGAAGTAAATCCAGCCCTGGTGGATGTGAACGTTCATCCCACCAAACATGAAGTACGTTTTCGCGACAACCGTCTGGTCCATGACTTTCTCTTTAGCGCCCTGCACCGTTCACTTGCCGCGGTTCGTCCTGCAGACCAGTTCGCCGCTCATGACAGCGATGAAGTTCAGGAGCCTCAGGGTCACTATCAGCAAAGCAACATTCGTTACAACGATTTCGGCAGCAATAGCACTGGTCCCGGTTCTCAGCATTTTGATCGCGGCCCGCCTGGCAGGGACACCATTCAGTCCCACCTGAATACTTATGGTGATATGAGTAGCGCTATGCCTCTATCTCCCCAGCCGGATTTAACCCAGCCTGGTGATAATGAGGATATTCCCCCTCTTGGCTTCGCCGTTGCCCAGCTGCACGGCATCTATATTCTGGCGCAGAATGCTCATGGCATGGTGGTAGTAGATATGCATGCAGCCCATGAACGCATCACCTATGAGTACATGAAAAATGCTATCAGTGATGCCGGCATCAAGGCGCAGCCTCTGCTGGTCCCTGTCACTCTGGCCGTAAGCGAAGGCGAAGCTGATTGTGCCGATGAAAATCGCGATGCCCTGGAAAAACTGGGCCTGTTGCTGGATCGCATTGGCCCGGAAAGCATCAGCATTCGACAGGTGCCGGTAATCCTTAAAAACGCCGATGTGGAGCAACTGGTGCGCGATGTACTGTCAGATTTTCTCGAACATGGCGGCAGCGATCGTATTGAGACTCAACGTGACGAAATTCTTTCCACCATGGCATGTCATGGTTCCGTGCGCGCAAATCGACAGCTGACACTTCCTGAAATGAATTCATTATTGCGGGATATGGAGAGAACCGAGCGATCCGGACAATGTAATCATGGGCGTCCGACCTGGACCCAGATGAGCCTGGGTGATCTGGATAAATTATTTATGCGTGGCCAGTAAGCAGTAATTTACGTTCTCATAGTTTTAAACTAAAAAAACAACACCTCTATCTGCTTTCCCCAACATCTCGAAATAACTTTCTTTTGTTCTCCCGGATCCCCACTGGAATAGAATGCAATCTCGTTTGAATCATTTTCCTGTTTCAAAAGATCAGCTTCCTCCAGCACGCTATGCAAACGGCGGGCAACGGCATCATCAGTATCAACAATTGCAATATCTTTGCCGGCTATTTCCTTAATCTGCTTCGTTAGAAATGAATAATGCGTACAACCCAGCACAATGGTGTCCACATTTTTTTCCAGCAGGGGTGACATATATTTTTGCAGCAACTGATTGATAGCAGCAGCATCTGGAACGATCTGCTCAATATGCTCCACCAGTCCCGGACAGGGCATAGTGATAATCTCAATATCCCCTTCAAAACGACTTTTCAGGTCAACGAACTTGTCACTGGCGAGCGTGCCCTCAGTAGCCAGTACGCCGATTACACCCGTAGTCGTGACTGATGCGGCTGGTTTAAGTGCTGGTTCCATCCCAATAATGGGGAAGCCATATTCTTCCCGCATTAGTGCAACGGCCGCCGCCGTTGCTGTATTACAGGCAACTACCACCGCTTTTACCTGTTGTGAGAGAAAAAACTCCATCATATGGCGACTGCGCTGAATGATAAATTCATCTCCTTTCGGACCGTAGGGCGCAAAGGCAGAATCAGCCACATACAAGAGCGACTCGCGGGGCAGCAATCGATGAATTTTCTCCAGGATCGACAAACCGCCGACACCGGAATCAAATACACCTATTTTTGAGGAAGAGCTCATTTGCCAGTACCGAATAAAACAATGTTTGCATTGTAGCTTAGGCAAAGGACAAGTTTTTAAAGAAAAAGGATAAAAGATAAAGGAAAAAGGTGGGCAGGCTCAGTGAAGCCTGAAAGTTTAGCCCCTTTATCCTTTATCCTTTATCCTTTTTCCTTTCTCCCATATCCTTTATCCTCTTGATCAGCTCGTCAGAAATCGAAGGCCACCTTGCATAAAAACAGTGAACCAATATCCCCGGCGCCAATCCTTTGCCTGACCGGCCCTACCGCAGCGGGAAAAACCCGCATTGCGCTGGAACTTGCCCGGAATCATGATTTTGAAATTATCAGCGTGGATTCTGCCCTGGTTTATCGCGGACTGGATATTGGTTCTGGTAAACCCGATAAGGAAACATTGAGCCAGTTTCCTCATCATCTGGTGGATATTCGCGACCCTGCCCAACCCTATTCCGCTGCAGAATTTCGTCACGATGCTATCGAGGCGGCTGAAAAAATACTCAAGAAGGGAAAAAAGCCTCTACTGGTAGGGGGCACCATGCTGTATTTCAAGGTATTACGCGATGGTCTGGCGCAAATGCCTGCAGCCAACCCCCAGGCGCGTCTTAAAATTCAGGCGCTGGCCGACCAAAACGGCTGGGAAGCGGTGCATAAACGCCTCGCTGAAGTCGATCCGGAGTCCGCCACCAGGATCCATCCCAATGACCCGCAGCGCTTGATGCGCGCTCTGGAGGTTTTTGAAAGTAGCGGCAAAACATTGAGTGAGCATCACCATGATGAAAATTTAAAACAGAACATATTACCGGATTTCATGTCTAACCTTGTGTTTGTTGCTATTCACCCTGAAAAACGCATTACTCTGCATGAGCACATTGCCGAGCGCTTCCGGCAAATGCTTGAGCAGGGTTTTGTCGAGGAAGTGAAAGTTTTATATGAAAGGGCCGATCTACATCGTGACTTACCGGCCATTCGCTCTGTCGGTTATCGGCAAATCTGGGATTACCTGGATGGCCAGTATGACTATGACACCATGGTGGATAAGGGACTTGCTGCAACCAGGCAACTGGCGAAAAGGCAACTAACCTGGCTCAGAAGCTGGCCCGAATTGCATCGCCTTGATGTCGAAATGCATACTGAAAATGAAAATATTGTGAATAAGTGCTTGAAAATACTTCAATCTAGCACCATATAAGTTGAGGTAGGTAATCCGTAAGCGCAATTTTCAACGTATATTCATCCAGTTTTTTAGCTTAAAAATTAACAACAATAATTTTATGGAGAATCACCATGTCAAAAGGGCACTCTTTACAAGACCCTTTCCTGAACGTACTTCGCAAGGAGAAGGTACCTGTTGCAATTTATCTTGTCAGCGGCATTAAACTTCAGGGACAAATCGAATCGTTCGATCAATTCGTCATTGTGTTGAAAAACACGGTAAACCAGATGGTTTACAAACATGCCATTTCCACTGTTGTCCCCGGTCGCCAGATTCGAGTTCCCATGCAGGGCGAAAGCTCAGGTGACGGTGCTGACGATGATTCACCAGGCAATACTATCTAGTTAACTGAATTTAGATTAGTTTAGTCTGATCACTGTTACTCGCTAAAGGAACGCTGTCTGGTTCCGATGAGGTTCTGCTATTTTTTTCGAACGTCCCGAAAGTGGCGAAATTGCGATCCTGGTGCAACTGCATCTGGAGAGCGATCACGATATACCTGACGCCCGCGAATTCGAAGAGCTTGCGCTCTCTGCTGGCGCCTGCCCGGTGGAAATTGTCAGTGGACGACTGAAACAGGTTAACTCGCGCTATTTCATTGGCTCCGGAAAACTGGAAGAAATCCAGCAGTTGATTCAACTGCATGAAGCTGAGGTGGTCCTGTTTGACCATCCCCTGACGCCGAGCCAGGAACGCAACCTGGAAAAGACCCTCAGCTGCCGCGTGCTGGATAGAACCGGGCTGATTCTTGATATCTTCGCCCAGCGAGCGCGATCATATGAAGGCAAGCTGCAGGTTGAACTTGCCCAACTCGAACACTCCATTACCCGACTGGTAAGAGGCTGGACCCACCTTGATCGCCAGAAAGGCGGCATCGGTATGCGCGGTGTCGGTGAAACCCAGCTTGAAATTGACCAACGTCTGGTTAATGTCCGCATAAAAGCCGTCAACAAGAGCCTTGCCAAGGTACGCAAACAACGAGATCAGGGGCGGCGCTCAAGAAAACGGGCTGAAATTCCTACCGTCTCACTGGTGGGTTATACCAATGCCGGCAAATCCTCTGTGTTTAATCGCATGACACAATCACACATCTATGTGGCGGATCAGTTATTTGCAACGCTTGATTCAACGCTGCGCAAAATCGAATTGCCGGATGTGGGCAACGCCATTCTGGCCGACACGGTTGGTTTTATTCGTAAACTGCCCCATCAACTGGTAGACGCTTTCCGTGCTACCCTTGAAGAAACTATCGAAGCCTCGCTGCTGCTTCATGTTATTGACTGCAACAATGATGAACGGGCGCTTCTGAAAGATCAGGTAGACCATGTCCTTGCTGATATTGGTGCGGGAGATATCCCTACCTTGCTGGTCTATAACAAGATTGACCTGCTGGGTAATCAGTCTCCCTGTGTTGACCTGGATGAAAAGGGCAAGCCCTGGCGTGTCTGGGTCTCAGCCAAAACCGGGCAAGGCATGCCGGAGCTATTCCAGGCCATAAGTGATTTGCTGGGCGAAGACCTGTTTGAACCAGAGCTGATTCTGGAACCCGGACAAGGAAAATTTCGCGCAAGTCTGTACCATGAAGGCGTGGTAAAAAAAGAGAAAGTAGAGGAAAACGGACAGTTCTGCCTGTCCCTGAGATTGCCAAAAGAAGATTTTACCCGCCTGTTGCGTGAAGAAGGCATGAATCCTGCTCCCTATCTGGAAAAGTTCACCAGTGATAATGAGACCAATGAAGAGACGGAAACACTAACATCATGACCCTTTAGACCAGTAATTACCGCTTCCTGGCCGGCCCAACGCAGCAAGATGTCTGGCGAAATCTGTGTCAATAGACCCGAAAATTCGGTAAAATCCCGCTTCGCTTTTTGGCGAAGTATTAAATTAATATTTCAAAAAAACGATTTTGAATTCAAAAAATCAGGAGTATTTGATGGCCTGGAATGAACCAGACAACGATGACCGCAAGGATGACCCCTGGAGTAATGGTCCTGGTGGTAAAGATCAAGGTCCTCCGGATATAGAGGAACTGATTAATAATTTCGTGAAAAAAGTTTCCGGACTGTTTGGTGGACGCGGTGGCGGCAGCACTGGCGGTGGAGGCCGTGATGGTGGAGAAGCCATCTCTGGAGGTCTTGTCGTGGGTGTTCTGGTGATACTTGCCATCATCTGGGTAGGCGCCGGCTTCTATACTGTTGATGAGCAGGAGCGCGGTGTTGTACTGCGCTTCGGTGTGGCCCAGGAAGCCGTGGTATTGCCCGGTCTGCACTGGAATCCCCCCCTGATTGATGAAGTTACCCTGATCAATGTGACCCGCGTTTATGACCGTGACTTCAGTAATACCATGCTGACGGAAGATGACAATATTATCGATATCACCATGTCCGTTCAGTACATCATTACAGACGCGCGCAGTTATTTCCTGGAAGTGGAAGACCCGGAAATGTCACTGCAGCATGCCGCAGAATCTGCAATACGCCACATCGTAGGCAGCTCTACCATGGACAATGCCATTACCACTGGTCGTGAACAGATCGCCCAGGACACCATGGTACGCTTGCAGGATTACCTGAATCTCTACGGAACAGGCATTACCGTAAGCCAGGTGAATATTGACCAGTCACTGCCTCCACAACAGGTACGTGATGCCTTCGATGACGTAATTAAAGCCGATGAAGACAGCGAATCCTTCCAGAACCAGGCTCGCGCCTACGCGAACCAGGTAGTTCCAGAATCCCGCGGTAACGCCCTCAGGCAGCTGGCTGACGCCAACGCCTACAAGGAACAGGTGATTGCGCGGGCGGATGGTGAAGCACAACGTTTTGAAGCCCTGTTGGTGGAATACCAGAAAGCCCCTGAAGTGACTCGCGAAAGACTTTACCTCGATGCTCTGCAGGAAGTCATGGCCAATGCAACCAAGGTCATGATTGATGTGGAAGGTGGCGGCAACAACATGATGGTGCTGCCACTGGATCAGATCATGCAGTCCCGTCGCATCCCGGAAGTGAACGGCTCTTTTGAGAGCGGTTCCGATTTCCAACTGCGTAACCCGAATAACCAGGTACCTACACGTACCGCACCTGTTAGAGGATCTGGCCGATGAAAAATTCTATACTTTTCACCCTTGTTGGCCTGGCACTGGCCCTGATCGTTGCCTACAACTGTCTTTATGTTGTCAGGGAAATTGACCGCGCCGTGCTATTAACCTTTGGCGAAGTCACGAATTTTGATGTGCAGCCAGGTCTGCATGTAAAAGTTCCAGCCATGCACACCGTGCTGAAATTTGATGGGCGCATACAAACCCTCGATGCAGCGACGCAAAGCTATCTGACCGCCGAAAAGGAATATCTGGAGGTAGACTCCTACGCCAAGTGGCGGGTTCACAACACTGCTGACTACTACCGGGCAACTTCCGGTGACGAGAGTCGCGCCAACAATCTGCTGGCCCAACGTATCAACACCGGCCTGCGTAACCAGTTTGGTACCCGCACCGTTCATGAGGTGGTCTCCGGTGAAAGGGACTCCCTGATGACAGAGCTGACTGACTCCCTGAATAGCATTGCACAGACAGAACTTGGCATCGAAGTAATTGATATTCGCGTCAAGAAAATTGATTTGCCGCCCAATGTCAGCGAATCCGTCTACCAGCGAATGAATACCGAGCGTCAGGAAGAAGCCCAGGAATTACGCTCTACCGGACGCGAATTGGCTGAAGGTATCGAGGCCGAAGCTGACCGTGAAAGCCTGGTCATTCGGGCCAATGCATACCGTGACGCCGAATCCATTCGTGGTGATGGTGATGCCCAGGCAGCGGCCATATATGCCAATGCTTTTAACAAGGACAGTGAGTTCTACCAGTTCACTCGCAGCCTGAATGCCTATATTGATACGTTCAGTGATAGTGGTGATGTACTGGTCATCAGTCCTGACAGTGATTTTTTCAAATATCTGAACTCAAGCAAGCTGGGAAACTAGGGAAGCTCTGATTCCCCGGGATAAGGAGTTATAATACATGTGGCGTGAAATAGGCATTGCCTTCAGCCTCATGTTGGTAATTGAAGGTATAATCCCTTTTTTATACCCGGGTCGGTGGCGCCAACTGGTAGCGACCCTGGCAGATATAAACGATACTTCCCTGCGCCTGATCGGTCTGGGTAGCATGTTGGTGGGTATAGTGCTGTTGTACTTATTTAACTAAGCACTTGTTTAACTAGGTGCGTGCTTGATTTAAGTACCAGAAACAATAGTAACCAGATAATAATAAATCGGCTCAGAAATCATGACGAAGGCAAACCGCTGGCTGTTACCAGACGGCGTTGACGAAATTTTGCCGCCCCAGGCAAGTCAACTGGAAACCCTGCGCAGGGACATTCTTGATCTTTACAGTACTTGGGGATATGAGCTGGTGATGACACCGCTGATTGAATTCCTCGATTCCCTGTTGATCCTTCCCAGTAACGCCCTGCAATTACAAACTTTCAAGATTGTCGACCAGCTTACTGGCCGCAGTATGGGGGTGCGTGCAGATATCACTTCCCAGGTCGCCCGTATTGACTCCCATGTGCTGCAAAGGGAAGCCCCCACCCGTTTATGCTATGCCGATAGCGTGCTGCATACGCGGCCGCAAAGCTTGCTGGGCTCACGTAGCCCTTTGATGATAGGTGCAGAACTTTATGGTCATCGCGGCATTGAAAGCGATATCGAAGTCATCAGCCTGATGCTGCATACGCTGGAAAAAGCAGGTATTGAAAAACCCCAATTGGCACTGGGGCATGTTTCTTTTTATCGCACGCTGACAAAATCTGCCAGCTTCCCGGCTGAGCTGGAACAAAAACTGTTCGCCGCACTGCAGCGAAAATCGGCCAGTGAAATTGAAAACCTGCTTCAGGATACCGGCGCAGAAAAGACGCTTATTGCTGACATAAAGAGTCTGGCAACACTCAATGGTGATGCCAGCGTTCTCGATCGAGCAGCCAGCGAAATTCAAAGTGCTGCCCCTGAAATACAACAAAGCATCGATCAGCTAAAGAAAATTGCCTCGGTTATTAGCCAGCGTTTTCCTCAGCAGTCTTTGTATTTTGATCTGGGAGAGTTGCGCGGTTATG
The DNA here is from genome assembly GCA_024644515.1 of Gammaproteobacteria bacterium. Classification (GTDB taxonomy): domain Bacteria; phylum Pseudomonadota; class Gammaproteobacteria; order Pseudomonadales; family Pseudohongiellaceae; genus Eutrophocola. The sequence continues at coordinate 51,483 of JAHEHN010000022.1, read as the reverse complement.
AATATCACACCGGGGTTGTCTTTGCCGCTTATGTGAGTAGTTATGGCGAAGCCATAGCTAACGGCGGTCGTTATGATGATATCGGTGTGGGTTTTGGCCGCGCCCGTGCGGCCACCGGTTTTGATGCCGATCTGAAAATTCTGCTGGCTCAAGGCAAGACTTCCCATGCTCCCGGCAAGAAGATCTTCGCGCCGGCAAATGATGATCCAGCGCTGCAGGAAGCTATTGAATCCCTGCGCAGTGAAGGCCAGCATGTGATCAATGCCTTTCCTGGACAAACCGAAAACGCGGCCGACATGGGTTGCGACTATGAACTGATCAAAACAAAGGACGGTTGGCAGGCAACTCCCCTGTAACTATTTTTTTTAACTCTCATTGAACTTCTAAGGCTGAATAATGGGAAAAAGTGTTGTTGTGCTCGGCACCCAGTGGGGTGACGAGGGAAAAGGAAAGATTGTAGATCTGCTGACTGACAAGGCATCGAACGTAGTGCGCTTTCAGGGTGGTCATAATGCCGGCCACACGCTGGTTATCAATGGTGAGAAAACCGTTCTGCACTTACTGCCTTCAGGTATTTTGCGTGAAGATGTTATCAATGTAATTGGCAATGGCGTGGTGGTTTCACCGGAAGCGCTGCTAAAGGAAATTGATGCCCTGGAATTGACCTCTGCGCCAGTGGTCGACCGCCTGAAAATCAGTGCAGCCTGCCCGCTCATCCTGCCTTATCACATAGCCCTGGATCTCGCGCGCGAGTCCAAACGTGGCATTAACAAAATCGGCACCACCGGTCGCGGCATTGGACCTGCCTACGAAGACAAGGTAGCGCGCCGAGGTATACGCATGGGCGAGCTGCTCCATGAAAAACATTTCGCTGACAAGCTGGCCGAAGTGCTGGACTACCATAATTTCGTGCTGACCAATTATTTCCAGGCCCAGGCCACTGATTACCAGAAAACTCTGGATGAAACCCTCGCCCTGGGACAACGTATCAAGCCGATGGTTGCCGATACGATTGAAATACTGCATACCGCTCGTAAGAACGGAGAAAACATTCTGTTTGAAGGAGCCCAGGGCGCCTTGCTCGATGTGGATCACGGCACCTACCCCTTTGTTACCTCGTCCAACACCACGGCCGGCAGTGTTGCTACGGGCAGCGGCTTTGGTCCCTTGTATCTGGATTATGTGTTGGGGATTACCAAGGCCTACACCACTCGCGTGGGCAGTGGCCCCTTCCCTACCGAACTGTTTGATGAAGTCGGGGAAAAGTTATTCAGGGTAGGCAAGGAGCTTGGTGCTTCCACTGGCAGAAACCGCCGCTGCGGCTGGTTTGATGCTGTCATTCTGAAAATGTCTATTCGTATCAATTCTGTTTCCGGTATCTGCCTGACCAAACTTGATGTGCTCGATGGTCTGGAGACGGTAAAGGTGTGTGTAGGTTATAAAGGCGTTGATGCGGACTCCATGTCTTGCCTGATGAATTTTGACAGCTATGACAGCCTGGAACCCATCTACGAAGAATTACCCGGCTGGTCTGAATCCACTTTCGGCGCCAGATCACTCGATGACCTGCCTGAAAATGCGCGTAACTATATTCGCTTCATAGAAGAAAAAATCGAGGCCCCGGTTGATATTATTTCCACTGGCCCTGATCGGGAAGAAACGATTACACTCAGGCATCCGTTCGACTAAAAAACGGATGCAGGATGCAGGATGCAGGATGCAGGATGCAGGATGCAGGATGCAGGATGCAGGATGCAGGATGCAGGATGCAGGATGCAGGATGCAGGATGCAGGATGCAGGATGCAGGACAATGATAAATCCGGAATCCGACCCGTCAACAATCTACCATCAATCTTTCATTTAGACTTCAACAAGTTGTAGGTCGGAAAAGCGCAGCGCCTTCCGACATGGATCCGCAAGGCGCCCAAGCAGATTAAACGAAAACGTCGGATGGCGGCTTGCAGCCTTATCCGACCTACAAACTTTTTTCTTGAGACTTGTAACTTGCAACTCTGTTACTAAAACTGAAACCTTAATCCAACCCATGCTGCCCTTGGCGCACCAACGCCGAGGAAAACCGGCGTATCATCAATATCGGGAATGACTTCCGTCGGATCCTCCCCCAGTAAACCAAAGTTTTCGAAGTCCTTATCCAGAGCATTGGTGACGCGGGCAAATAGTGAGAAATTATCGCCCAGGCTGAACTGCGCTCTGAGATTGACCATCATATAACCGCTTATCTTATCCAGATTATTACTTTCGTCACCGCGCAGATACTGGCTCGCGTTATAGATTGCCTCGGCGCCGAGAAACAGATTACCGAATTGGTAATCCGCGCCAATTTTGAAAAGACTTTCCGGAATCCCCGGAATACGGTCTCCCCGTTGTACCGGCACCTCGCCTTCAGCATTGGCCGCCGGGTGATTCGGGCTGAGTACATTGAAGTCATCCTCAAAGGTTGCCTGAATCACAGAAAGTGAGGCATACCAGGCTAACTGCTCCAGATTGCCACTGATTGCCGATTCCAGCCCCCAGCGCCTGGTCTGGTCAACATTGGCAAATAATCCGGTTGATCTTCCCGTGGTCTGAAACAGGATATCGTCATTGTTGGTGGCATGAAAAAGACCGAGCTGATAATCCATTAGCGCGGTATTACCCCGCAGGCCCAGCTCCAGACTTTTTGTCACCACATCATCAAGGGGTGGATCCGCCAGGAAAGCATTTGGAAGCCGACATTCAAAATCGATATCATCAGGATCTTCACCCGCGGCTATGGCAAACTCCCGCGCCAGGGTAAATACGCCTTCATTACAGGCCAGTTCAATTGGGGTTGGTACCCGATTGGATTCACTGTATGAGGCATAAACATTAAGGTTGTCGGTTGCGTCATAGGTAACGCCGACGGAAGGATTGAAGCGCGCAAAATTATGATCGCCGTTAAGCTCCGGGCGCTCTCCCGAGCGATCGCGCAAGGTTACATCGGTGTCGTTATAACGCCCACCCATGGTCAGGGTAAGACGGTCGCTCAGGTCCAGTGTATCGACGATGTAAAGACTGAACACTTCCGACTCGGTATTAATGTTGGTCGCCTGATCATCGACAAAAGAGCCCACACCCAGCCCTTCGGTACTGCGGGTAAGCGGATCAAGTTGCGATAATTCGACATTGGCAATAAAGGTCGTGGTTCCCTTGAGGTAACTGGCACCCATGGAGAGCTGACTGGGCCGCCCAAATAAATCCCGGGTAAAAATCAGCTTACTGTCAAAGCCCTGCATTTCCTGGCGACGCTTACTGAGATTGTTAATGGCTTCATCACTGAGCAGGCCGGTCCCCGATAAATCCCCACTGATATCTTCCGGTTCAAAATCCTCAGGATCCAGCCCTGCATTCAAGGCCTGCTGGGCAATCAGTGCATTCAGGTCCATCAGGTTGTTGATGGCATCCTCTTCACCTGTGCAAATGTCATCAAGATCAAGGCCCAGTTCCGCTTGCAGACTCTCTTCCAGTTCTTCGAAATCTTCAAACAGGGACTGCTCACCACCGGCGTACTGACAAAGTCCATATTCAGAGGCATCCCCATTAAAAGAAGAGGTACGGTTTTTACGCCAGAATCCGGAAGCCACAAACTGTATTTCCGGTGACAGAAAATGGGTGCTATCCAGCGTAATCATATCCATCAGATTATTGGTGATATCAGGCGCTGTAAAAATGGCATCCCTTTGCATGGCCATTAAACCGACAGGCGTCGCCCCATTACCTCGCAGATCACTGTCGCCGCGCTGGTAAGTCAGATCCAGAGTGGATAATTCTCCATTACGCCAGTTAATACCACCATAAAAATTGATGTTCTCTGAGGCAGAAAATGGTCGCCAGCCATCTTCTTCAAAACGTGACAGGTTGACGTAATAACCAAGCGAGCCGTCGTTTCCGCCATTCTCAATACTACCAACGGTTCTGTTCCATGAACCGGTGTAGAGCTCACCCTGAGTGCCGGAAAAATTAAAGCCGTCTTTCATATTAAGCACAAGCGCCCCGCCGAGGGTATTCAGGCCGAACAGTGGATCTGCACCACTGATCAGATCAATGCTGTTAACTGCTGATTCCGGCAACAGATCCCAGTTCACTGCATCCCCCAATGGTTCATTAATGCGCGCACTGTTCTGGTACACCGCGATGCCCTGCGGCAAGCCCAGCAGGGGGGATGCGGTAAAACCGCGAAACAGCAGATCAGGTTGTAGTGGATTGTTCTGGGCTGAATTGATGTTAACGCCCGGGGTTTTATTATTGAGAAAATCGGTCAGGTCCAGACTCTGGGCATTTTGCAGATCTCTGCTGCCAATAGTGCGCACGGCGAAGGGGATTTTATTCACCAGCACTCCCAGTCCCGAACCTGGCGTTGTGCCCACCACGATAATTTCTTCTATGGCAGCATTGTCAGCAGTCCTGCTGGCAGCACTTACTGCAACCCTGGCAGCTTCCTGTGCCATGGCACTACCGCCTGGCAACAACGCAGACAGGCCAAGAACAAGGCAAAGCACTGGCGCTGCTTTCGGTCCAACCATATCGAGAGGACGGCAGGAAAATCGCATGAATGCTCCTGAATTAAAAGAAAAATGAGGGGATAAATCAGGCACGAAGCATATCATTTTCTGTTTTTCATGTCCCGGCACCGACCCTGCAAGCTGCCTGAAAAATGGACAACGGGCGGCTCTAAAAAATGACCAGACTTGGACGAAAGGAAGCTTGTACCGGAATAATGCCTGCCTACTTACATTTGTATGATGCCGTTACTGATGGCCAGTTTCACTAATTCCGTGGTACTGCTTACTCCCAGTTTTTCCTTTATCTGGGTCTGGTAATTGGCCACAGTTTTCACACTCAGGGAAAGGTCATCAGCAATATCATTGGCATTAAGTCCTTCAGCGAAAAGGCAGAAAATCTGGAATTCCCGGTGGGACAGGTTCGACAGGGCTGAGCCTTTGCCCAGCTCGTGCTGCACATTCATTTTTTCCTTCAAGGCAGGTTCAATATATTTTTCACCATTGGCGATCTTGTGCACAGCCTGGATCAGCACATTAGGGGCGTTATTTTTAGTGATATATCCTGAAGCACCGGCGTCCATGGCATG
>JAHEHN010000022.1:43156-46254 GCA_024644515.1 Gammaproteobacteria bacterium | reverse complement strand
CTAACCTCCTCCTGAAGTAATCAACCCTGGGAAATTCTATTTGAATTGAAACACCTTTACCGGGGCTACTAGTTATTTCAAGCTCGCCACGCAATAGCGTAACCCGATCCCTGATCCCGGTAAGCCCCATATTACGTGTCATTGTTTTCATGTCGAAACCTTTACCGTCATCGACAATCAACAGGGAAATAATTTCTTCCCCACTAATGGTAATAGTGACATTTTCGGCTTTGGCATATTTGGATATATTGGTCATGGATTCCTGGACGATGCGATAAATATTGATCTGCAGCTCTTCATCAAGATTCATAAAATTGCCTTCAAAGCGAAAGCGGCAAAAAGTATCTTCGTGATGAAAATTCCAGTCATCGACCATCTGGTTCAGCGCCTGGGTCTCAGACCCAGTTCATCCAGTATCGCTGGACGCAGACTCACCATCAGGTCACGAACACTGCTATAGGCGGCATCCGCAACCTGCTCAATGTATTTCACGCTGTCAGAGACAACCGGATCAGTGATCCTGGTCCTGTCCTCAATGGAAACCGCAATGGCTTTAATGGCGCTGACGGACTGGCCCAGGCTGTCATGAAGTTCCTGAGCCAAATGTCGTCTTTCTTCTTCCTGAACCGTGATTGATTTTCGCACCAGGCGTTCGTTCTCCGACTTACTGGCACCCAACCGGGTTGTTAAATGATTGATGTGATCACCAATTTTGCGAAACTCTGGCAAACTGAATTTGGAAAGACGGCGACTGAAATCTCCTCCTTCAACTTTTGCCAACACTTCATTGATGACTTCCACAGGATTCATCCAGCGTATGGTGAGAAAAACCAAAGCAACCAGAAGAAGAACCAGAAAAAAGAATGTCGCAATAATGCGTGCACGGGTTTCAGACCAGACTGCTTCAATTTGATCACCAGGATCCGAAAAAATACTGATGATATCGCCGTTATCCTGGACAAAAGTCCTTATCTCCAATGCATCGTCCGGATAAACCAGCGCGATATACCAGGGCGGCGCATTGATAGTGCTACGAGGATCTTCATTAGCTTCAGGGTAGTCTGAATCTGCAGATTGGATGCGCACATCCAGGTGCCTGATATTTTCAAGCAGAACAAGATTCTGTAGCAGCTCTGTATCAGTTACCGTTTCATTCAGGGTAAGCTGTTCGCCAGTATCTGCAATATCAAATAGCTGGTTTAGCAGAACAGCGACTGACTCAGCTTCCTCCCGAATAGTGATATCGGCAACATAGCTGGATCTGGCTATTTGCAGCACAACGGCCAAAACAAAAAATAACAGCATTATTATTGCAAGGCGTACCTGTAAAGTTAGCTTATCCATCCCTTGCTCTTCCGTTTAAACTGTCGGAAACATCTCCCTTTATTTTCCCGGTGCGTCGGCCCTATTAATCACTCATTTCATCCCATACCTGGAATGCTTCAGAATTATCAACGCTGAATTCTCTGGCTTGCAGGGCCTCCTGCCAGCGCTCAAGTACAAGTTTTGATAATGGCGCATGCATATTTACTGCATCGCATAATTCATTGGCGATCCCCACATCCTTAACCAGCAGTCCCATGGCAAATCCGGTGGCAAATTTTTCACCAATGACATGATCCTTCATCACCTTGTCTGACATAAAGGTATGCCCTGTTGACACATTAACCACATCAACAAAGGTGTCCAGATCCAACCCAAAACGTTTGGCGGTGAGCATTGCTTCAGAGGTCGCTACGAAAGAAGTGGCTGCGATAAGATTATTCAAGGCCTTCGTGGCATGACCAGAACCCACAGCACCGGTCTCAAACAGTTGAGTGCCCATACATTTAATCAGGAGTCTGGCTTTATCCAGTGCCTGCGCATCGTTGGTACCAATCATGATCGCCAACGTGCCAAGCTCGGCTCTGGGCACGCCTCCGGATACCGGGGCATCAATCAGGGTGACATTATGGACTGCCAATTTCTCGGCCAGTGCCTGGGTTCCGGTTGGTTCCGCAGAGCTCATGTCTATAACAATACATTCGGCTTTGACATTATTGATAAACGCACCATCTTCAGTCTCCAGCAATACTTCACGAACTACATGACCATTGGGCAACATGGTGATTACGAAATCCATATCAGCCAATTCAGCCAGATTGCTGGCGCAGTGTGCATCATTCTCAACGGCAAAACTTTCACCGCGCACGCTATCCATATCAAATACAGTCAGGTCATAACCTGCTTTCAATATGTTCATCGCCATGGGCCATCCCATATTGCCAATACCGATAAATCCGACTTTTATATTTTTTAATTCCTGCACCAAATTTCCCCCGGTTTTTTCTGTTCCACAATTCTATCTTTAAATTGAATCTTTACCTTGCCGTGACGATGAAATCCTTCCTATTCATCAAGCCCCATTTCAGCAAGCACTTCCCTGGCAGCATTAAAGGCTTCCACTCCACTGGGTACACCGGAGTAGACCGCGCTATGAATAAGCACTGCACGAATTTCTTCTACACTGACCCCATTGGCAATGGCACCCCTGACATGAACCTTGATCTGATTCGGTTTTGTCAGTGCAGTCAATACGGCAAGTGTAAGCATGCTGCGGGTTTTCGGATCCAGAGTGTCCTCTGCCCAGACTTCACCAAAACAATACTTTGTCACCAGATCTTCAAAGGGGCGATTAAATGCACTGGCCTTGCTCTCACGGGCTGCAGCGACCTCCTCGCCCCACATTTTTACGGCAATATCCCTGCCTGCTTTATAGGCATCATCACTCATCAATATTCTCCATTATTTTGTAATTGAACTATGTCTGAACCGAAATAAGCAGTGTCAGACAAACAGACAGCTAACATACTTAATTCTCTCGAGAAATTGTATATTTTAGTGAAAATATTAATAGTACAAAGTCAGGGGGGAGTAGCGAAAAAAAATAGCAGGTCGGAAAAGCGTAGCGCCTTCCGACATAGGGTCACAAAATACACCATCAGCTTCATCTTAAATGTCGGATCACGGCTTGCAGCCTTATCCGACCTAAGGGGTCAGTGAAACCAGCAGCCTTCCTCTTGCATCATGCATCCTTGATCTTTTTTCCTTTTTCCTTT
>JAHEHN010000022.1:0-43056 GCA_024644515.1 Gammaproteobacteria bacterium | reverse complement strand
TTTTTCCTTTTTCCTTTATCCGCCCTTAAAGCCGATTATCCTGGCAAAAATATTCCGGCGGATCGCCACCTTCACGCCAGATCAGATTCCAGTTCATGGACCACGGACGAGTATAGGCCCCGGGATCATCAATGGTGACTTCATAGTGCATGGTATTGAAGTCAGTCCGGGTCAGCTTTTCGGTAACTTTCATCATGGTAGTGTGGGGTAAGCCGCCTGTAAGCCAGAATTTTTCGTTATAACCTTCAGAATTTATCACCAGCGTATCGCCTTCCCAATGGGCAACATTTCTTCCGTAATACAGCACATTGTCGTTATCCACAGGAAAGCCGGTATTGATTCCGCGTCCATCGGTATAAATGAGATGCCAGTCCTGATTACCGCCACCGGCAACAACGAATATGCGCTGCCAGTCCTTGTCTTCCAGTAATTGCAGACCAAAAGGGGCCTGGAATTTTCGTGGTCCGGCCGGTGGGCGACATTCAACAAAGGTTGGATCTGAACGCAGGAAATTTTGCTGGCGGAACTCATAGAGTTTCAGCGCCCAGTTCTTGAAAGGCGCCACTTTCCCGGCATCATTGATATTGTTAAGTAGCCCATAGGAAGTCATGGCCACATTAACGCCCTCTTCCATCATTACAGTAGTATCGGGAACCCAGTAACCTTCTTCTCCCGGTGCCGCTCCCAGACGCGGCAAGCCATCCTGCCAGCGCGGTAGCGGGCGATCCTGAACTTCACCTCGCGCCAGACTCAGGGCAGAGACGTCACCGTAAAACACCTCAACGCTATCGTGAACCACACGCTCTCCCCAGATCTGGGGGCTGCCATCACGCGCCGGAAATCCTTCGACACGAATACTGTCACCTGGTTTCAGTGAAGTTTCTGACCAGCCGTTCCATTCAAGTACTACCGGACTTTCCAGCTCCACATACCAGTCTTCGGCCTCACCTTCTGTGACCATAAAAATATGTGCATGGGGGTTTGACCAGTCAATTTTGGTCACACGACCATTAAGCGAGAGTGGCTGTTGCGGGTCAAATTTAACCGCGACACCATGATGCGCCTGACCAGCAGAGGTGATGAGGTAGAGCAGCACAAAAAAAACGCTGCACAATTTTTTACCTGGTTTAATGTACCTGCTCATAGTTAACATCTGCTTGGTGGCTCAGGGAAAGATGAGATGACTGCGATCGACGCTGTCATATTCAGTGCCTACCATCATTTCAAATGCCATGTTGGCATCCTGGCAGACAAACTCGAAGGCTTCACCCGGACGCCATGGCATTACAAAGCCGCTATTCCAGGTCTCGGTATAAGCGCCGGGATCATCAATGGTGACTTCATACTTCAGTGTGTTGTAGGTTTCACGGGTAAAGCGCTCAATCATATGTAGCTTATCGGTATGGGGGGTGCCTTCTGCATCAATCCACATTTTTTCATTGAAGCCAACGGTATCGACAACCAGGGTATCGCCTTCCCAGTGACCAATAGAGTGTCCATGGTAACTGGGTTTCAGATCCTGCGGATGTTCACGGCCATCCATAAAGATAACCCGAAAATGACGTGGTCCACCTACCGGGAACATGTAGATGCGTTGCATCTCATCAAATTCCACAAACTGCGTGCCATAGGCGGTAGTTACAGCACGGGGACCGGCTGATGGCTTACAACGGGTATAGGGTTCAAAACGGGTGCGGGTACGCTGCTGGTAAAGAGACCAGGCCCAGGGCTGGAATGGCACATCGGTTAAATCGATCTTGTCAAAGCGGGCCGGATCGTTAATCAGTTGCTCATAGGAAGTATTGGCAACAATAGAGCCTTCCGGAACTATATCGTAATCAATGATCATGGGGCGTGAACCAAATCCATCCCAGGCCCCCATTTCTTCTCCAGGCAGGGTTCCAAGAATTACACGTCCCTCGCTATTGCGCGGTGCAGGCCTGGTTTCCGGCTCATTACTGTCGGGTCGGGGCACATCAGTCTGGGCACTTACCGGCGTTCCCAGTACATTAAGAAATAAGACACATAACAACAACGAAAAAAACTGCTTCACCAGGCTCTCCCCTTTTCCTGTTAACCTGTTAGCTTCTTATACCTTAGAAGCCTTGCCAGCTATCAACTGTAGTAACCCGGCCTTATTATGCTGATAGGCTACGGAATTAAAATTTTACCCACAATGCTTTAAAAAAACACCGGCCAATTATGATAATAACGTGTAAGCAATACCCCGGGCTGGCTGGGAAAACCGGTGATCTGTTGTCTAAAAGGATCAGTATAAACACTATTTCAATTTGTTCAGAAAAAGTTCCCATGACACCCAAGAACCCTGACATCAGCTCCCTGCCCCACGCGCTTATCTATGCGGGATGCCTGCCATTTATTGCCGGGGCCCTGTTGCTGGCTGGCAACGTCCATAGCCTGCCTGTGCTCGGTGAAGTAGATTTGATCATAGCTACTTACGGATTGGTAATCAGTGTTTTTCTTACCGGTATTCACTGGGGACAGCAATTGTCGCTTGGCAAGGCTGCAAAGGGATTCTTCATAGTCAGCAATATTCTTGCGCTTGCGCTCTGGCTTGCCTGGTTGCTGCTACCGACGCGAATATTTCTGGTTTTTTTGGCTGCGCCCTTACTCATAATTCTTGCTATGGATGCCGGCCTGCTTAAATCCGGGATACTTAATGCAGCCTATTTTAGAACCCGCGTCATTATTACCAGCATGGTTATCCTCAGTCTTCTCTGTGCGGCTGCAATGCTATGAAACGAATTGCGATCATCGGTGCCGGAATGGCAGGCCTGACACTGGCACACCAGCTGAAACACAAAGCTGAAGTTATCCTGTTTGAAAAATCCCGCGGTGTCAGTGGCCGTCTGGCCACCCGTCGCCTTGGTGAATATGAATTCGACCATGGCGCGCAATTTTTTACTGCCCGCAGTGAAGCTTTCGAGCAATTCATTGCACCATTTATTGAGCAGGGCGTCATCGCCGAATGGCAACCGCGGGTACTGACACTGGAAGCCGGGGAAAAGCCCTACCGGCGTGACTGGTTCGAACCTCACTATGTGGCCGTACCACGAATGAATTCCTTCGCCAAAGCACTTGCCGCGGATCTCGATATACAACTGGAAATAACAATCTCTGCTCTCAGTGCGATGCCTAATGGACAGTGGCAACTGCATACCTTGGAGGAAAAATTACCCCAGGTCTTTGACTGGGTCATCAGTACCGCACCGGCCAGCCAGAGTATTGCGCTGCTGGATCAACACTTGTCTGTGCTCTCTACAGACATTAGCTCTGACACAGCGAACACCTTGCAGGATGTGCAAATGGCTCCATGCTTTACCTTGATGCTGGGTTTTGAGCAGGCATTGAACCTGCCCTTCCAGGCTGCCAGGGCAAAAAATGCCAGCATAGAATGGATCATGGTGAATTCTTCCAAGCCTGGCCGCACTGAGCCATTTACGCTGGTTATTCAATCAAGTAACAGTTGGGCTCGGGAAAATCTGGAGCGGGATCTGGACTGGGTCAAGCAGACCATGCGCTCTGATCTGGAGCAGTTATTAGACGAACCTCTGCCGGCCGTTGCTGTTGAGTCTCTGCACCGGTGGCGTTATTCCCGGGTGGAACAGGCACTGGAACGAGATGCCGTACTGGACTGGGAAAAAGGCCTGGCAGCTTGCGGTGACTGGTGTCTGAGCGGACGTATAGAGGGCGCCTTTCTGAGCGCCAACAGCCTCGCCCGACAACTGGAGCACTCGCTGTGACAAATTTCGCTATGAAAAATATAGCCATCATCGGGGCCACTGGTGGTATTGGTCAGGCCTTCGTGGAGCACTTCGCTGCCAGCGAGAAAATTGAATGCATTTATGCATGCTCCCGTTCTCACCATGAGTATAACGACAGCAGAATTATCAGTATCGATCTGGACCTGGAGCAACCCGACAGCATCGAAGCGGCAGCTGCACAAATAGACGCGCGCAGTCTGGATATCATCATTGCCGCCACCGGCATACTGCATGCAGAAGGCGACAACCCTTTGCAGCCGGAAAAATCACTCAGGGATGTAAATGCAGAACAGCTTCAGCGCGTCCTTGCCATTAACACTATTGGCCCCGCTCTGCTGCTGCGTCACTTTCTGCCGTTACTGAAAAAAGACTCACGGGCTGTGTTTGCACTGTTAAGTGCACGCGTTGGCAGTATCAGCGACAACCGCCTCGGCGGCTGGTACAGCTATCGCGCCTCGAAAGCGGCACTTAATATGCTAATCAAAACAGCGTCCATTGAAACCCGGCGCACCAATAAACAGGCCATTATTGTTGGCCTGCATCCCGGCACCGTCGACAGCCAGCTTTCCAAACCCTTTCAGGCACGAGTGCCCGAGCATAAATTGTTTACAGCAGCGCAGTCAGCCGCTTATATGGCTGATGTTCTGGAGTCTGTGGACATTGAGGACACTGGTAAATGCTTTGCCTGGGACGGCAAAGAGGTCCCCGCCTGATCAGGCAAAATTGTTACGAATGGCAGATTCCAAACCTGAAAACTGTTGCCTGTGCAACCGCCAGTGCGCACTAACCTTCCACCATCTGATCCCACGTAAAGTGCACCGACGGACTTTTTACCGCAAGAATTTTACCCGTGAAGTACTCGCTAAAGGCATCTATGTTTGTCGTCAGTGCCACAAGGGCATTCATAAACTTTATGACGAGATGACGCTGGCAAAATCCCTGAACACCCTGGAATTACTTCAGGCTGATACCGCACTGGCTAAACATGTGTTGTGGGTAGCTAAACAAAAGATAGCCAGGCAACAGCCAGCTGATTAATAACATCGTCTAATGATGAAAAAAGCTTAGTTTTGCAGACGATTTCTTAAGGAATCCACTTCCGTGCTGGCACGGGCTTCAACCTCTTCAATCTTTTCCTCTGCCTGCTCAACAATGACCTCTGCGCGCTCCTGAACGTCTTCAACCGCATCCTCAATTCTTTCCAGCGCCTGCTCGGTTGCTGCGGTCAGATCCGCCTGGGCATCATCGATTATTTGGCTGGCGTTGCTTTCTGGCTGACTAACGGCAGCTTCAGAAACAGTTGTTGCAGTCGGAGCTTCGGGCTCATCACCGCTACAGGCATATAACAGTGGAATACACAGGGAAACCAGCATTACTTTTGGATAACTATTTTTCCTGCCGCGAGGCTTTGAAACATTTTCTAAAGACTTGAATAAATTCATTCGTGCTCTCCATTTATCTATGAACTTCCAGTGTAATCTATTGTGCGTATGTTTTCAGATACTCTGCACAAAAAAGGGATGCCCCGCACCATGCTGACGCAGAAAAAGATCGAGAATTTCCGTGCAAAATCAGTCATTTTCTGGAATACTTCGCGCCTTCATTATGACACCAAAAATGCAGCCAAATTTATAGTTTTCTATCAAAAATTAGTGGTAGCAGGTGTCTTTTCCACCAACAATTTTTCTAACAAACCCCCGGGGTTGAAGAGTTACCTCATCAATGCGTTGTACTTTTTTATTAAAAGCATTTACAGCATGTAAAACTGCTTTGCTGGTAATGTTGATTTGCATACCAGCGCTGGCGACTGCCCAGAATAATTCCGGTGCTGCCAGAAAAAGTATCGAGGCCGTTCGCATCACCAGGGCACCGGTTATTGATGGCGTACTTGATGATGATGTCTGGGCGCTCGCTAAACCGATCACTGATTTTCACCAGACCCGACCGGGTGATCAGACCCCCACTTCTGAAGATACCGAAGTCCGCATTCTCTATACCGAAGATGCTATCTATATAGCAGCCCGCATGGATGACAGCGAACCCGATTTAATTGCTACACCGACTTTGCGCCACGGCCAGGGACTCGGCCCTGATGATCGCCTGGTGATCATACTTGACCCCTTTAATACGCGTCGTACCGGCTACCGCTTTGAGACCAACCTTAATGGCGTACGCCATGATGCACTCTATACCACAGTGAATAATTTCAATGCTGACTGGTCAACCATCTGGGATGTAAAAACCAGTCTCTATGAAAATGGCTGGATTGCGGAAATTGAAATTCCATTTAAATCCCTGCCCATGGATCCCAACACCGAAGAATGGGGGTTTAATTTTGGTCGTGGTATTCGCCGCCGCAATGAAGAAATGGCCTGGGTATCATTTAACCGCGGCTTTAACCCCAGCATTGCCGGCACCCTTACCGGGATGCGCGATATGAGTCAGGGCGTAGGCCTGGACATCGTACCTTCGCTTGCCGTGGTCCAGCAGAAAAACCATGTCAGTGGCGACAGCAATAACCAGATAAACCCCTCTCTGGATGCGTTCTACCGGATAACACCTTCGCTTAATGCGGCCCTTACAATTAACACTGACTTTTCTGCCGTTAACGTGGACAGCCGACAGGTTAACCTTGATCGCTTTAACCTTTTCTTTCCAGAACAAAGAAACTTCTTTCTCAATGACGCTGACCTGTTCCAGTTTGGCAATATCGGTAATACCGGCAACCAGGCTACCAGCGATGGTTCGCAACAAAATGCACGTCCCTATTTCTCACGTAAAATTGGACTGGGCGCCGGTGGTGCACCAGTCGACATTGAATATGGTGGCCGCCTCAGTGGTCGCGTCGGACGCTGGAATATTGGCACTTTGGCAATACAGCAGGGTGCTGATGGTGCGCTTGATCCCAGCAGTCTGTTTATCAGCCGTATTTCCGCCAACGTGCTGGCGGAATCCAATGTCGGCTTTATCATTACTGATGGCGATCCCACTTCCAATCTCGACAACTTAGTATTCGGAGCTGATTTCCGTTATTTGAATACACGACTGTCCAGTGGCATGGCCCTAGAAGGCGACGCCTGGTATATGCAATCAGAAACCCCGGGGCTGGTTGGTGACGATGCCTCATGGGGTCTGGGTCTGCGCTCACCAAATAATCAGGGTTGGCGGGGCGGTGTCGGCTTCAAGGAAGTTCAGGAAAACTTTAACCCAGCAATGGGCTTCGTCAATAACGCAGGCGTGCGTGATTACAGCCTGGACTTCGGTTATACCCATTTTATGAAACCCGGTGGTTTTCTGCAGCAGCTGCAGACCAGCTTTGATGCGCAACGGGTCAATTTTATTGAAGGCGGTCTGCAAACCGAACGCCTGCGTTTTTCGGTATTGGAAGCCACCACCAATTCCAGAGATTTCCTGCGCATCCGTTTAGCCTCAAACAAGGAAGTGGTCAAACAACCATTTGTGGTCTACCGGGAACCCGGCAGACAGGTGGTCATTGAGCCCGGTAATTATCAATTTTATCGTGGCGGCATTCGCATCGCCACGGCCAACCAACGGCCGATATCATTTTCCCTGAATACTTTTCTGGGGGATTTTTATAACGGCACACGCAGTAATTACAACGGACAGATTCGCTATCAGGCGCGTAAATTTATCATCGAAGGCGGTTATGAATTCAATAATATTTCCCTGCCCCAGGGTGATTTCATCACCCGTCTGATTACCCTGAATACCCAATATGCTTTTACCAGCAATTTCTATTGGGTTACCAATGTTCAGTACGACAATGTCTCGGAAGTGCTTGGCGTGAATACGCGACTGCAATGGATTCCGGAAGCCGGTCAGGAAGGTTTCATCGTGCTCAACTACAATGTGGAAGATGCCGACAAGGACAATGATTTCCAGGCTCTGTCTGCCGACCTGAGCGTCAAGTTCACCTATACCTTCCGCTACTAGCCTCTGGCTGGTTAGCCTGCCAGGCAGGGCGAGACTCCCTGAATTTCCACTTTGCCGTGTATCCCTGCTAGTATCTTCAGCAAATCAACTACTGTTGCCAGCATTAATTTCCTCGCAACAGCACGCATTCAGGAGATCAACCATATGCGCTATTTACTGGCAATCCTCCTGCCACCTTTAGCCGTTTTTTGTGCGGCAAACCAGTCCAGACCATTCTCAGCATTATACTGACGCTGGCATTCTGGATTCCCGGAGTAATCCATGCCCTGTTCATTGTCCACAACCACCTGGCGGACAAGCGCAACAAAGAACTGATAGCAGCGATCAAGGACACCAAGCAAGGCTGAACCGCATTATTATTCATTCAAGAGATCTGCCATGACCCTGAATTGCCGAATCATCCTTGTTCTCTCGACGGCTCTGTTTTTAGGCAGCTGCAGCAGCGCCTATTACTCCGCTATGGAACAGATAGGCGTCCATAAACGCGACATTCTGGTAGATCGCGTAAAAGAAGCCCGCGACTCCCAGGAAGAAGCCAAGGTTCAGTTCAGTTCTGCGCTGGAACAGTTTTCCACGCTGCTGAATTTTGACGGGGGCGATTTGCAACGCACCTATGAAACCCTGGAAGAGGAATTTGAGGAAAGCGAGTCCCGTGCAAAGGATGTCAGTGATCGTATCCGCGCCGTGGAGTCCGTGTTGGCAGATCTGTTTGAGGAATGGGAAGAAGGGCTGACGCTCTATACCAATCAGGATCTGCGTCGTTCCAGTGAAAACAGTCTGCGCGAGACCCGAGTCCGTTATAACCAACTGATCAAGGCGATGTATACGGCTGAAACCAAAATGGAACCGGTGATCAATGCCTTCCGTGACCAGGTTCTGTTCCTCAAGCACAACCTCAATTCCCGCGCCATAGCTTCCCTGCGCTCAGAGCTGATTACCATTGAGGGTGATATCTCCCAGCTGATTAGCGACATGGAAGCCTCCATTGCCGAGTCCAATCGTTTTCTCACGGAGATGGAGCTGATCCAGAACTGACCTGGAACAGGTCAAGAATCCTCTTGATCAGCTAAACACCTGTGGCAATCTCATATAAGCAAATTCAGGCCTTCAAGGAGAGTAGACAATACTCAAAGGTCACCGTATTCTTCTTTTCCCCGACAATAATAAAAAAGAGGATTCCCTTGTGAAGCAAAAAATTACTGTTGCCCTGAGTTTCATGCTGACACTGCTTCTGCTGTCATCCCCCCTGAGTGCCCAGCGTGACTTCATGGCGCCCAAGAACCTGCCTGCGCAGCCAACAACGGTTTCCATTCCCTCAATCAGCCCACTTACCGGGCCGGGTACCCCCTATGACTCTGCCCTTGGCCAATGGCCGGGCTATGATATGGATCACTTCGATTACGTGGCTGATGAATACACCATCTCGGGCAATGCTGATGGCAGCCCCTATACCGCAAGGCTGGTGGTAAGACGACCTGCAGAC
This sequence comes from Gammaproteobacteria bacterium, assembly GCA_024644515.1. Taxonomy (GTDB): domain Bacteria; phylum Pseudomonadota; class Gammaproteobacteria; order Pseudomonadales; family Pseudohongiellaceae; genus Eutrophocola. The sequence continues at coordinate 33,834 of JAHEHN010000022.1, read as the reverse complement.
ATGGACCGTTTTAGTGGCCTGGTGATTACCGAACCCATGCATCCAGCCGGGTTTGCCCACGGCTTTGAACATAACAGTGTTTACATCATGGATTCAGGCCATATTGCGGTGGAAGTCACCACCATGGGACTGGAGCATGCGCAGCTGCATAACCCGCAACGCTATGCCAATCTCATGGTCAGTAATAACCAGATCAGTGAGATCCTGGCACAGACCGGTGCACTGATTAAAAGTGATAGCAGTCCCATCGCCAATAGCGGTCTGCGCAAGGTCATCCTGTTCGGCACTTCCGCCACCTCACGCATACTGACTGATTACCTGCCCTCTCACGCAATTTTCAAACTTGCCGATGGCAGCAACATTTTTGATGGCTTTCAACCCACTTCCAATGGCTCTCGCATTCTGCCGGTAGATGTTCCCATGATCCAGATGCCTACCCAGCATGAATTCATGAATGTGGCCACGGCAGTGCAGGATGGTGATGAACCAGGCAACCAGTTCCGCGTCTATGAATTTACCGGTATAGGCCATTTGATGGCGCGTCATAATCCTCGCATGACACCACAACTGTGCGAAAACAAACCCACCGAATATCCCCTTGAGGTGCATTTTTCAGTCGCGTTGCATCACTTGCTGCAGTGGGTCGACAAGGGCATTCTTCCCCCCCGCGCTGATCGCGTATTAATTGATCGAAACGTCAATAACGATGGCTCCCTGATGGTCCTCGATGAACACGGCAACCCGGTGGGCGGCATTCGCAACCCCTATGTGGATGTTCCGGTGGCACAATATGTTGCCGGCAACACGCTCAGTCCGGGACAGGATGATGCCTTATCCGTGGTGTGCCGACTATCGGTTTACGAAGTGCCGTTTTCCAAAGCCAAACTGAGACAGCTCTATGGCAGCAAGGAAAACTATCTACGCCTGGTAGATGAAAACCTCAATGAGCTTGAAGCGCAGGGCTGGTCCCTGCCGGTTTACCATGACCTGATCATGGCAGATGCCGAGGCTATTGAATTCTAGGCGCAATCTGTTTTGCTCGTGAGTACGTAAAATACCCTATGAACCTATTGATGTGTATTACGCAAATTCATCTGAAAACCAAACGCACATTGGCATTGCTGGCGCTGCCAGCCTTGCTGCTGGGCGGAGATATTGCCATGGCTATTGAAGAGCCGAATTTTGAAGTCATTGAAACCGTCGATGATATTGAATATCGCCGCTATCAACCTTTTGTGATTGCGCAGACCATTGTTGACACTGATGAGCGCAGTGAATCTAACAATATCGGCTTCCGTCGTCTGTTCAAGTACATCACCGGAGCCAACACCGGACGCCAAAAAATCGAAATGACCGCACCGGTCATTCAGCGCGATTCGGCTGCAGCTGTGACCCCGGCAAAGGGTGAAAAGATAGCCATGACGGCACCGGTTCAGCAGTTCGCCACCTCCGAAGGTTGGAAGGTCGCCTTTGTTTTACCGCTCCACTTCACTATAGACAGCGCGCCGATTCCAAGCAGTGCTGATGTCAAATTGCACCAGGTACCATCGCGAACCATGGCAGTTCTCGGTTTTTCAGGTCGCTGGACTGACAAGAATATTAGAAAGCACCAGGACGAGTTGATGAACAAGCTGGAAAAAGCTGGCGTAGAAATAATCGGTGAGGCTGAATTTGCAGCCTATAACGCGCCTTTCAGACCGCCCTTCATGCGGCGCAATGAAGTGATGGTAGAAATCGCCAGCAACTAACTTCAGGCAAAAAAAAGGCCGGGGTTTTAAAAAGCCCGGCCTTTTTTGTCTAAAAATTCAGAAACCTGTCAATGCTTTCTGACTAACTTCCCTCGGTAGTCTGCACAGACTCTTCAGCCTTGGGAGCGATATTTTTCTTACGCAATAACTTTTCCAGCGATTCAAGCGACATAATGTGGTTGTAGATCACTTCCAGGGCACCGCTTTTACGTAACTCCAGAATAGTCTCGTCCGGCAGGTTCGCCAGCTTTTCACGATCTACCACAAAGAAACCACTCACTTCCTTGGGTGTCTCAACGCCTGGAATATTAATAGTCAGTGTCTGCGGTACCAACAGTTCAAGCTCATTCAGTTTAGCCGCAAACTGCTTGGTCATCTCTTCCTGCTGAAAAACCCGTACCAGGAATTCCTTGACGTTGACCATCCATTCGGTTTCCGTGCCATCATCATTAAAGATCAGATTCCCTTCTTCCTTGTTAACGATGCTGGCGGTTTCATAGATACCAATTAACAGGCGCTCCTTGTTTTCGCTATCCGGCTGTATGGCAAACGGATAGCAGCGTACGGAAGCAGGAAAATACCCCCCTTCCCAGCGGCCCTCATTCACAAACAGGTTTTCACCAGGATCAAAACCCCACATAACCGCAGCAAAGAAAGCACCGCTATCAGGATCCTTGACAAAAATAATCGGGTAATCAGTACCTGCCTTGGCAAATTCAGGTGTATAAATCTTGGCAAAATGACTAGGTGCAATATGATCCGCATTGCCAATATTCTTGATTCGCAGTCCCTTGTGCGCCGATGACGTCAGAGAAACAGGTGCGGTTATTGCCGGAGTAGCTGGAGCTTCAGCCATTGAAAATCCCCCTCAGATTGGGTTTGTTAAATTAGTTGTGAAAAATGAAATAGCGCAGTATACCAAGTAACAAGTCACAAGTTGCAAGTTTCAAGTCACATATGAAAAGCGAACAAGCTTGCAGGTCGGAAAAGCGCAGCGCCTTTCGACGTGGCGACCTGAGGTCTCCTACTTGAGACTTGTAACTTGAGACTTGAAAGTGTTTCGATACCAGCGCATAACAACCCGACGCCACCAGACAATCAGGCCAGTGGTAAACATCAGGGTTGGCAGCAGACTGGCCAGAATCCAGCCCCAGCGGACTAAAACATTCTGACCACCGGGCTCGGCAAAATGCACCTTACGGAAAAATCCCATGACGCCGTCACGAGGCCGAATCACATCCCCTTCACTACCGAAAAATTCCAGAATGGCGGCCATCTGCCTCGGAAAGCCCAGCTGAAAACCGGAGACGCCCCAGGCGATCATCAGGATCAGCGCCCAGAAGCCAAAAAAACTGTGCAGTTGCCACAGGAGCGAGCGTGAACTGCCCGGCAATATCACCAGACCTTCCCACCAGCGTCGTTTTCCCTGCCACCAGATTAGCAGGCCAGTGACACTCATCAACACAAACAGGGCGCCACCAATACCATTGATCTTGCGTCCCAGATCCCGACCCAGCATGAGTTCATCATGCACATCCGCCACCCATTCCACCGCCACGATGGGCCAGGGACGGGCCAGCCCGATATCTTCACCGGTGTATTGATTAAAATAGTGGGGAATATACTCGCCGTCTTTTTCCAGCACGATGAAGGTCGCTTCGTCTTCCTCAAATCCCTCAATAGTAAAACCCAGCTCATAGCCCACATAGACTTCTGCCATGCGCTCTTTCAGGGCAGCACCCGTGAGGGGCTCGGTTTCCAGAAGGACCAGAGTCTTGGGTTCAAACCAGGTATAGAAAGGTGACTTCAGCAACAAGGCCGTGCCACTGATGGCGATAACCAGCACATACAGCCCCAGCCCGATGCCCAGCCATAAATGAATCTGGAACAGGGCACGACGAAACAGATGCGTTTGCGGGGCCTGTAGCCAGCGTTGCCATGAATTCATTGTGAATGCTTCTTTTTAGCTATTTTTATTATTACTGTGCACCATAGTGCCAAAAATTCAACCGGGAGAAAATCTTTAATCCGCTCATCACAGTTTTCCGAAATCCTTGTCGGAATTAATCACCAGATTTTACACAGATGCCATTTAGCATTATCTTCCTCCTTCTGATTTACGCTATTCACTGCGCAAGCTGGCTTAATAAAAATTCTCCGGGGGAATCTTCATGAAAAAAACACTTTGCCTGTCTCTATTACTGGGTGCGCTGGCCTCACTAGCTGCTACTGTCTCACTTGCCCAACCCGGCGCATTTCGGCCACCCCTGCTGGATTGTGGCACCTATCAGGATGCCGAAATGATTTGTGGTACGCGGGCACCGGAAGATTTTGAGGTAACCCCCGATGGTCGCTACCTGATTGTCGCCAAGTACGGGCAGGGTGATGACCATCCCATTGACCTGTTTAACCTGCAAAGCAAAACTTTTACGCCCATGACGATTACCGATGCGCCCCGGAGCGGGTGGGGCGATGATGCCTGTACCGACACCATTGGCGATCAGGTCAGCCCTCATGGTCTGTCGCTTTCGCAGCGCAGCAGTGGTGAATGGCAATTTTATGTGGTGAACCACAATGTCCGCGAATCCATGGAGACGTATGAACTGGAAGCCGAGGGTAATAGCTGGCGTCTGGCCTGGCGCGGCTGCGTGTTTGCCGATGTGCCCTACAACGATGTTGCAGCCCTTCCCGATGGCAGTTATGTGGCCACCCGGCCTACGGCTTTTCTGGGTGAAGGCGACAATGTCTTCAGCGGCGAGCCCACCGGCAATGTCGCTATATGGAATGCTGAAGATGGCGAAACCGTTTTACCTGGTACAGAAATTGGCTACCCCAATGGCGTGTTGGTGTCCAAAAGTGGTCGTTATGCCTATATCAGTGGCTGGACCACCAGCGATTATCACAAGTACGATCTAAGCACTCAGCAGGAAGTCGCCCAGGTTGACCTTGGCTTCATGCCTGACAATCTGACCTGGACCCCGAATGGCAACATTCTGGCGGCAGGCGTTAAAGGCATTAATGGTAATTGTCCCGCTGACAGCGACAGCCCTTGCCTGCAGGGTTTCAAGGTGGTCCAGATCGTTCCGGGCACCTCGGCGGTCAGTGAAATTTATGACTCAAAGGGTCGCGCCCTGATCAATGGCGTCTCGGTTGCCATAGAGGTGAATGAGAATGTTTATGTGGGCTCCTTTCAGGGCACACGCATGCTGCGATTTTCACGCTAGGCCAGCGAAGCTAATCATTCAGAGGTGAATATTCAGCCTGGGGAGGCAGCGTCACTGCTTCCCCTGACTGGCCTGCCAAAGCCCTCCTTTTTCCCCCTCACCGGCCAAATAGCCGGATTTATTGCCGAACCTGAAAAAGCTGGTAAAATTGCGCCCTTTTGGACCTGCAGTCGCGAAAATACGCTTCGCAGGTCATTCTTTAATACCCGGGAAATGCAAATATCATGAGAAATGTTCGTTCACTTCGTGCAGGTATCGCCCTCGCGCTGATCACCACAAGTCCGCTGGTTTTTGCCACCAACGGTTACTTTACGCATGGTCTTGGCACCAAAAACAAGGCACTGGCCGGCGCTGGCACAGCCACGCCACAGGAAGCTATCGCCACCTCGGTGAATCCGGCTTCCGCAGTCGTGCTGGGTAATAAATTCGAGAGCGGCATCTCCATCTTTTCGCCGCGGCGTTCTTTTAATGCCTCCGCCAGTTTTGCCAATGGACAAGGCGGTGCCTTTACCATTGACCAGGGCGAAGTGGATAGTGGCAGCGAATTTTTCCCGATTCCCTATATTGCCCGCACCTGGGATCTGAACGAAGACACCGCTATTGGTCTTTCACTCTATGGCCGTGGCGGCATGAATACAGATTATATCGGTGGTAGCGCCACGTATGACCCTGATGGTCAAGGCGGCCCCGCGCCCGTAATGAGCTTGCCTGGCCCCTACGGTGCCGGTGATGCCGGTGTTGATCTGATGCAGGCCTTTGGCGACATCAGTTATTCCAAACGTAATGGCAAACTCGCCTGGGGCGTAGCCCTGGTGCTTGCCGGGCAGGCCTTCAAAGGTAACGGTTTCGCGGCATTTACGCCCTATACCCAGACTTTTGCCGCCTCCGGTGGCACTGCCATGCCGGATTCACTGAGCAATAATTCCCGCGACTATTCTTATGGTGCCGGCCTCAAAGCGGGTTTCATATGGGCAGCTTCAGAGCGTCTTAATGTCGCACTGAGTTACCAGAGCCAGATCCAGATGTCCGAGTTTGATGACTACAGTGATCTGTTTGCCCAGGGCGGTGGTTTTGATATTCCAGCCAGTGTCCGCGCCGGCATCTCTTTTAGCCTGAGCCCGACAGCCATCTTTCATTACGATATCGAACATACCCAGTTCAATGAAATTGACTCGGTAGGTAATCCTCTTTCCAATTTGTTCAGCTGCCCTACTGCCGGTGCCGGTGGCACTGACCTGGGCTCATGCCTGGGCGGTGCGCGTGGCGCAGGTTTTGGCTGGGATGATATGACTACCCACAAATTTGGTTACCAGTGGGTACCAGCCAGTATGCAGGACTGGACTCTGCGTTTTGGCTTCAGCCATGGCAAGCAGCCGATTCGCGATGAGCAGGTGCTGTTCAATATGATGGCCCCCGGGGTTATCGAAAACCACTTCACCACTGGCTTTACCCATGTGCTGGATAACGGCAGGGAATACAGTTTCAGCCTGATGTATGCCCCGGAAAAGAAAGTGACCGGAGCCAATCCATTTGATCCAACCCAGCAAATCGAGCTGAAAATGCACCAGTTCGAAATTGAATTCGGGTATAGCTGGTAAACCACCAATAGAGGGCTGGTTGCCATAAACCAGCCCTTTTTCCGGGTTTATTCCAGCCGTGTCGAGAGCTAACCCTTTGCTTTACCCCGACCAGGAAACTTTTGCAATCATGGATTCCAATAGAAACTGTATTGATCTTTAATTTTGGAACCGGACTGCACCATGACAACTAATACCTGCCCCCCCACAGCCACCTTAAAAAACGCTGGATTTACCCTGTTGGAATTAATGATTGTGGTGGCTATCATTGGCATCCTGGCCGCTGTCGCTATTCCCGCCTATAACCGATCGCTGGTGACAGCGGCCATAGAGGAAGGTCTGGTATTTGCGGGAGAGGAAAGGCTCAGAGTGGAACTGTTTTTTGAAGAAAATGGCCGCATGCCAAATGATGAACCTGAAGCCGGACTGATCAATAGGCGAATCGACCGAATTCAACAGATACTCTGGCGCCAGGATAGTGCACAAAGTGGGAGGCTCCAGTTTACGATGGATCTGACCGAGTTCAATTCAGACTTGGGTCCTTATGCAACCGCCTTTGAGCTGCATGCCCAGGCCAACCCCAATGGCTCCCTTACCTGGCGTTGCCAGCCTGGCACAGATAACACTGCGGTTCCCGCCAACTATCTGCCCTCTTCCTGCCAGTAGCCTGGCCAGTAAGTCATACTGTTCTTAAAAAGTGGCAGATCGGCATAAGCAGGTCATGGTCGAGCTGAATCAACCCAAAATGTCAGTATGGATTTGACAGTAAGCACTTACACGCTTCCTGCATAACTTATTTTTCCTTACTGCATATTTTTTTTCCTTTATCCTTTATCCTTTATCCCCTCAGAAAAAGTCACTACCCCATAAGTTAACCCAGAATTCAGAAAGGATATCTTGTGTCATCCCTGAAAGCCTTTTCCCTGCTCGATCTTGCCCCCATCGTTGAAGGCGGCACAGTGCGTGATGCGCTGGTCAACTCACGTGACCTGGCTCAGCATGCTGAGAGTATGGGCTATAAGCGTTACTGGATGGCGGAACACCATAACTCCACCGGCATCGCCAGTGCCGCCACCTCCGTCGCCCTGGGTTATGTGGCAGAGGGCACCAGCACTATTCGCGTCGGCGCTGCCGGGGTGATGCTGCCGAATCATTCCCCGCTGATTATTGCCGAACACTATGGCACGCTGGCGTCCCTCTATCCGCACCGGGTCGATCTCGGTCTCGGCCGGGCACCAGGCACTGACGGTAAAACCGCCTATGCCATTCGCCGTGATAATTTTCGCGCCGATGAAACCTTTCCCCAGGATGTGCAGGCGCTGCAGGCTTATTTCAATGAAGGCCACCAGAACATCAAGGCGATTCCCGGCAATGGTTTGAAAGTGCCGTTATGGATTCTCGGCTCCAGCCTGTTTGGCGCACAGCTGGCTGCCGCGCTGGGTCTGCCTTATCTGTTTGCCTCTCACTTTGCGCCGGATCAACTCGATCATGCGCTGGCCATTTACCGGGAACAGTTCCAGCCTTCAGAGCAGTTAAGCGAGCCCTATTGTGGCGCCGCCATTAATATTTTTGGGGCGGACTCTGATGAGGAAGGCAAGGCATTAATGCGGGGCGTGATGCAGGGTTTTATCTATTTGCGCCGTAGCCAACCCGGGCCGCTAAAACCACCGGTAAATGATCTGGCAGAAATTGCCTCCCCCCAGGAAATTGCCATGGCTGAACAGGTGTTGTGTGAATCCGCAGTAGGAACCAAAGCATCAGTAAAACAGTACATTGAGCGCTTTATGGAAAGAACCCGGGCTGATGAGCTGGTGCTGACCTGTCATTGTTATGATCACGAAGCGCGTATAAAAAGTTTCGGCATCGGCGCACAAATTCTTAATGCTCAGTCAGCTTGACCCATCGCAAGTAAGTAAGAGTAATCAGCCATATAGTCGTCATTTTCCAGCTCTGTCATTAAAGCGCTGGTATCAAAGCCCTAATCACGTTACCTTGCGCACATTTTTACGGCCACGAACTCTTATGACCAGTACCGCTTTCTCCAGTCTGCCCCTGTCCACCGAATTCCTCGCGAACCTCGATTCACTGGGCTATACCGAAATGACCCCGATCCAGGCCCGGAGTCTGCCAGCGATTTTTGCGGGCAAGGATGTCAAAGCTCAGGCGAAAACCGGCAGCGGTAAAACTGCTGCCTTTGGTATAGGTCTTTTGAACAGGATTGATTCAGGGCTATTCCAGACCCAGGCCCTGGTACTGTGCCCGACCCGTGAACTGGCGGATCAGGTCAGCAAAGAACTACGCCGGCTTGCACGCCCCATTGCCAACACCAAGATTCTGACCTTGTGTGGTGGCACGCCCATGGGACCCCAGCTTGCCTCCCTGGAACATCCGGCGCAGGTAGTGGTGGGCACGCCGGGACGTATTCTGAAACACTGCCAGAAAGAAAAGCTGAAACTGGATGGTGTCGACACCCTGGTGCTGGACGAGGCCGATCGCATGCTGGACATGGGCTTTCTGGAAGACATCTCTGCCATCATTGATTACACCCCCAAACAGCGGCAGACATTATTGTTTTCCGCTACCTATCCCGACCTCATCGAAGATGTCAGCCAGAACGTACAACAGCAGCCGGTGGAAATAAAAGTCGAAAGCCTCCATGACGACAGCGTCATTCAACAATGGTTTTTTGAAGTAGAAAGAGATCAGAAAACGCCGGCTCTTGTCACCTTGCTGCGTAATTATCAACCGGAATCCTGTGTCGTGTTCTGTCAGCGCAAGCAGCAATGTCAGGAGCTCGCCCACGAACTGAAACAATATGGTTTTCAGGCCATGGCCCTGCATGGGGATCTGGAGCAGAAGGAACGGGATCAGGTGCTGGTTCGCTTTGCCAATAAAAGCATCAGTGTATTAACCGCCACCGACGTGGCGGCGCGGGGTCTGGATATCAAGGATCTTGATCTTGTGGTGAATTATGAAATCTCACCGGACCCGGAAATCTATGTGCACCGTATTGGTCGTACCGGACGTGCCGGCAAGGAAGGCCTGGCCCTGAGTATTTTTCAGCCTTCGGAAATCAAGAAGGTGCAGGCCATTGGCGCCTATCTTGAAAAACCGCCGCTGTTTAAAAACATTCCCCTCGCCAGTAATAATGACATTGCGAAAGCGCCCATGGTAACGATCATGCTCGACAGCGGCCGCAAGAATAAATTACGCCCCGGCGATATTCTTGGCGCGCTGACGGCCAGCAAGGAACTGAACGGCAGTCAAATAGGCAAAATAGACCTGTTTGATTTTATTGCCTACGTAGCAGTGCAGCGGGAAGTGGCCCGTGATGCCCTGAAGATTTTGACGGAAGGCAAAATCAAGGGCCGCAAGATCCGGGTCAGAAAGCTCTAAAGCCAAACCACAGATACTCAAATCCTATAACCAGGAGCCTTGTTTAATCCTTTGTTTCCAATGCAGGCTTTGACGGATTATCAAAGGGCTGAAACAAAAGCGTAAACATATTCAGTGATTTTTTATCCTGAAAGCCTTTAATACCAATATCCATTTCCGTTTGATCTTTTTCTGCATTCTCCAGGTAACTGGAAAATAGCCGATCCCAGCAACTCAGGTTAAAACCAAAATTTTTATCATGCTCGCGGCGTTCAACAGAATGATGAATGCGATGCATATCCGGCGTCACAATCACTTTGCGCAAGCGTTGATCCAGCCAGACCGGCAGTTTGATATTGCTGTGGTTAAACATGGATGTGGCATTCAAAATGACTTCTGCCAGCACAACCGCTACGGCTGGCGGACCCCACAGCAGAATCAGCCCGACTTTTATCAGGGTAGAGATCAAAATAGATAGCGGATGAAAACGACTGCCGGTAGTGAAATCATAATCCATATCGGTGTGGTGCATTCGATGAAAACGCCAGAGTATCGGTACCTTATGATAAATACGATGCTGCCAGTAAATAGTCACGTCAAACAGAATTATAAATATTAGAGCACTCAGCCAGACAGGCAGTTCAATCTGGCTTAACAGGCCCCAGCTTTTGTCACTGGCCAGCAGGGCCGTCCCGACACCGGCAATGGGAATGACAATGCGTAGAAAAATCGTATTGAAAATACTTAGGCCGATATTACTGGCCCAGCGCTGTATTTTGGAATAACGCAAACGCCGCCGGGGAATCAGCAGTTCCAGCACCGCTAGCACTACAAAAAAACCGAGAAAAACACCCAGTCTTAGAACTGATTCAAAATCTGTAACAAAAGTATCCATAAACTGATTATTCTAAAAGTTAAATGCCTGGGGTCACCAGCGGATTAGGGGACACCAGCGGGTAAAGAAAAAGATCATAGTTTGACGAACATCGGCGAACACATCAGGGCAGCGCTCGAATAACCTATGACGGGATTGCCGACTTTCTGCCATAGAGAAAATTAAACAACACTATTGAGCCAAACAGCAGTACCCAAAGTAGTACGGCTTCACCCATACTTTGGTTTCCTTTTTCAAACCCTGAAACACGGCATAATGCGCGTTATATCTGTGTTTTATAAAGAAAGACGCACGCGTGGCCGGGCATCTTCTGCCCCATCTAAGGTTTCACGACAAACAAATAATCTCCCGCTTTCAATCATTACGCTATTTGCTAGAAAACTGGTGGCGGTTCTGGTACGCATGGCAGCCAGCTCCAGCAGTTCGCCATCGCTAATCTGTGGCGCCTGAATTGCAGCGGGCTCTCCCCCTGGCTCCTCTTCTCCCTGTGCTCCCTGTGTTTCCAGTAATTCTGCTTCAACGTTTTGCTGTAATTGCCTGAGCGCCCTGGTCGCAAGGACCTCACGATCCGTTTCCGTTACGATGCCACAGAGGGTGAGTTGCAGGCGTGGTCGCTCTTTCAGTAAATCACCAATTTTAAACAGGTACTCGCGATTTTCATCGGACAGGCTGGCATCACCTGTAGTCATGGTCAGAGGCTCAAATCGTGGCGCAGCAGCCTGGCTGGCCAGATCGCCAATAAATAACAATGTGCCCAGCGGCTGCAGGGCAGTAGTCACATAGGACATGGCAGCATTTTGCAGGGCGTTCTGCATGACAGTACGAATAATATCGGCACTGTTGAACAGGGGATCTGACAGGCTGCCCGTGACAGGAAGGTCGAGTGAAATATGGTCGTCACTGTCCCTTAATAAATCCAGTGCCACGTCGAGCGGCATCGCCATGCCCTGGGCCAGAATTTCATTATCGTCAGCGGCCTTTCCAGCCAGTTGGATAGCTTCCAGCAATACGCTGTTTTGTATATCCAGCGTCTCTCCTGTAATAGCCACTTCAGAATCAACACTGAGGCGACCGCGATTAATATTATATCCAAGGATATAGGGTGAGAAGCGAGGCAGCTCCAGGGCGCTCATACTAGCCACGAGATTTACCGACATTGGATCAGCGAAAGCCGTCACATCCCCTGTTACCCCTAATTGCATAGTGTTATTTCCAGTCGCTAATTGCACTGTCATAGGGTCAGTTGACCCACTATTAATATTATTGATCTGCAGATCCATCGCGCTTAACTGGAAATTCACCGGCGGTGTCACCGACACATCTTCAAGGTCAAGAAAGTTTGTAGACATGACTTGCAGAGTGTTAATGATAAATAGCATTGGCTCTGCTGTGCCGTTCTGGGTTTGCGTAGCTTGTTGCGTTGCACTCTGTGATGCACCCTGAGTAGCACCCTGTTGTGGAGCCCCGGCAAAAATCGCCTGTAATTCGCTGACCCGGGCAATTCCACCTCCGGCCTGACGTTCAATGGAAAGTACCGGTTCCCATAAGCTCACTGAGTTGATAAGCAGGCCAGTATTTGTGCTAAAGGTGACCTGTTCAAGACCGAGCTCATTGAGACTCAGCAACTGATTTGTTTCTGCGTTGTCATCATTTGGCGTATCAGCCATCACCTGCAATACGTTCAGCTGCAATTGCGCAACCGAAGCCTGCTCCAAAGTATTCAGACGGATTTCATTCAGATTAAAACTTTGTAAGCGTGCCAGCTCATAGTCCAGGCGATTATGATCCAGTGCCAGCTCTTGTCCGCTGACCATGGCTGCCAAGTTAAATGTCGGTGCTTGATTGGCGTCCTGCGCAGCGAAAAGATCGAAACGTCCGTTATAGCTAAACGCCCCCAGGCTTGCTTCGAGCTCCAGTTCGGCCAGTGAAACCTGCGTTGCGGCCAGTTGAAGATCGCCCTCCACAGTCACTAGCGGCTCATTGTCTATGACTGGAAATTTAATGTCTATGAGCCCCTGCCAATCCAACTGACCATTACTGACAGTGACCGTATCGCGGGTAAAGCTGATACCGGTAATTTCCAATGGACCACTCACCAACAAATCAAACACACCAGCGTCATTGAGAGATGCTGAGACATCCAGATCCATGCTAACAAGTCCACGAGTATCTGTCAGGCCGGCAAATTGCTCCAATATATCCTCATGGTCCTGTAACAGGTGGTCATTTAATTGCAAATCACCACTGATACTTTGTAACTCGCCCCATGGCACCAGGGTACTGCGAAGATCAATTGGGGAATCATTGAAATCCATATCAATCACCAGTTCTGTCTCCGCACCGGTAAGCCAGGAGAAATGACTACCCAGCGTAATTTTGTTGATCTCCATATCAGTATCAAAAAGGGCGTCCTTGTAAGTCAGCGACACATTGGTGAGATCAACAAGTTCAGATCCAATACCCCACTCAAACGGGGCAGCTTCCGTATCTGCTGTAGATTGCGCTGCTGGACTAAAACGTAAACCACCCACCTGCCAGTTACCCTGGCTATCCGGTAAGAAATCAATTTGTGTGTCCTGCAAACGTATCTCCTCAACATAAATACGCTTGCTGGCCAGCGGCCACCAACGCACATCGACTTCTGCCAGCCCAATATGCAGGCGCTGCTGCGCCCCACCGCTGGCATCAAGTTCCATCAGTCGAACAGTGCCGGTAAAAAGATTAATGTCTATATTCTCAATACTGGCATTACTGGCGCCATTGTCCTGTAGCCAGGAGGTTGCTATCCGTGCCGTGACAAGGGGCAAAGCTATCAGCACCACACCAAAAAGCAGGGTGATACTACCCAGCCATATCAGGCGTCCACGCGTCTTGTTCCGGGGAGCACCGGACTGGTCAGGCTCGGTTGATTGAGAGGGTGAATTGTCTGAGGAATCGTTAGTGGTCATAGGATCCATACTACCATTTTTAGTGAACTGATTTTCAGCCAACACACCTACGATAATGAATACACATAAGTCGACGTCACTGAACTTTGTTCGATCTGACAACTGCGCTATGCTCATCCCCCTGAAGTAACAAGAAAAACATATAAGGGAAATACACCATGCAAAGACGTCGTTTATGCCAATCCATCGCGCTGGGTCTTGTGACCTCACCTATTCTCAATGCCGGACTTAGCCAGCATGCTCAAGGCGCATTAAGCGACACACGCATCACTCGCATACGACTGTGGAACCCTACCGGCACCAATGGCCTGTCTGACTGGATCAATCTTAGTGAGATACTGGTTACGATAGAAACTGATTCCGGTATCTCTGGTATCGGCCAGGGCGGCACCAAAGACCTGCTGGAAGACATCGCCGGCCTGTTGATTGGTGAAGACCCCTTTCGCACGGAATACCTGTGGAGCAAACTTTACCGCAACAAGTTCTATCCCCCGGGCCGTGAAAAGATTCATGCCATGGGTGCGCTGGATTGTGCCTTATGGGACATCAAGGCCAAGGCGCTGGACGTCCCTTTATATGAACTGCTGGGCGGGCGCACCCGCGATCATGTGGAGTGCTACCAGAGCTTCGGCACGCTGAATGTGGACAATGCCCGTGACAGTGCCCGTTCAGTCATGGATGCCGGTTACCGCGCCGTGCGCTTTCATGGTGTGGACTATGATGAGACCGGTCGTTTCGATGCGCGTAAAGCCGTCGATCAGACCGCTCGTGTGGCAGAACAGATGCGCCTGGGCGTGGGTGATGACGGCGACTGGATCCTTGATGCCCATACCCGTTTTGATTTACCGGACATCACGCGCCTGTGTAACCTGCTGGAACCCCTGAACCCGTTTTTCGTGGAAGATCCCCTGCGCACCATCACCGATACCGTGCAGTTTGAACGCCTGCGCAACCAGGTCAGCGTGCCGCTGGCTGCGGGCGAACAGTTCGGCGACATCATGGATGGTATTCGCCCCCTGGTGGAAGGCAATCTTGTGGACTGGATGCGCGCGTCCATGCCCAATGTGGGCGGCGTGACGCCGTTTATGAAAATCGCAGCCCTCTGTGAAGCCCATAATATCGGCGTCGTGCCTCACTTTACCGCGCCGCTATCCACCGCTGCTGTGAGCCATTGCCTGTTTGCCATCAGTGGTCCCATCATCAATGAGATCGGCCGCTTTCCCCTGGAGGACTATGTCAATGACAGCTACACCCTTAACGACGGCAAGCTCTATCCCAACGACAGACCCGGTATCGGCGCGTCCTTCCATGAGGACCAGGTGAATTTAATCAGTGAAATCGACGCCGCCAGAACCGATGGCTTATATCAGGGCGAGCCTTATGTGCGGCCGGATAGATCCTATCTCTATCTTTAACCAAGACACTCAATTTAATTCCCTGGAGTGACGTTTTCCTTTCTCTTTTTGTCGGTGGTGGGTGACATATTCATCCAGAATATGTCTGATCAATAGTTGATATTGAAGATCGTGTGCTTCTGCCTGTTCCTTAAAAAAGGCAATACTGTCTGCGGTCAAAGTAATAGTGATTTTAGTTTTATCCATACGCCGGGCTATTTCTTCAGGCGCAGGTAAAAAATCAGGTACTCTCACCAGGTCTTTCAAATTCGCTTTTCCAACTGGACCTTCAGTATATGTTGTTTTCTTTGCCATATAGTCGCTTCCCTCTACGCCAGAAATCAGCGCCAAAAATTCGAATCTTTACATCCCGATAAGTAAATCGTGCTGTCAGTACATCTGATTTATCGTTAACTACACCCAGACAATAAAACCGCTTTTCAGCATCACTGTGATTCACATCCTTCAGGATAATTCGGTTTGAATCCAGAAATGCAAATTGCGCTTCTTCAAAAGACACACCGTGCTTGATTCTGTTGATCAGGTTTTTGGATTCGCTCCATTCAAATACCAACTCATCCTTGAGCATAATACTCACCTTAGCAAATGTATGGCTATTTAGCCATATAGATAATTCTCCTTTGGTTCATGCTCAACATAGTTCAATATCAGTAAAAGACCTGGAGCCGAGATAAGACAAACAGGGAAAGGATGTTTCAGAGAAAACGAGTGACTTTCAAAGCAAGAGTAGCAGTAAACAGACCACAAGAAATTAACCTGTATTGCGACACCAGGCCAATCAGAGGAATAAATTAATTTAAATAACGGATCCTGATGGATCCGTTATGTATTGAAGCGGGATTATTACCCGAGAAAATCCATCTTACCCACATCTACACCATTGTGGCGCAGTATGCTGTAAGTCATCGTAATGTGAAAATACATATTTGGCAGCGCCCATTTATTCAAAAAATCAGCGCCGCTAAATTCCAGCTCGTAGGGGCCGGCCTTGATGTGAATCTCTTTGTCTTCAGTGCCGTCGATACTGTCCGCTGACAGGGTTTCCAGAAAGGCGACCGTTTTCGCAACTCGTGCCTTGAGTTCCTCAAAGGTGGTTTCCGTATCTTCATGCTTGGGCGCCTCCGTGCCGGAAAGTCGGGCACCACAGCCTTTCGCCACATCACAGGCAATCATTACCTGACGCGCCAGATCAAACATATCCGGTGCCAGGCGCGCAGAGGTTAATACCGTACCTTCAATTTTCCTGGCTTCACAAAACGCTTCCCCTTTTTCCAGGATCTTGGACAGATTATTCAGAAAATGAATAGCAACAGGGACGGAGGAGGTATACATGGACATAGTGGACTCTCTTCTAAAAGAATGAACAAACAAATGAATAAGAAATGCAACAAAGCACTGATTGCGTCGTCACCATGAAAACGCGACGCGATTCTAGCGCAGCTGCTCAATAACAGCTAGAACTCAAATAATCTGTCTATTCAATTTTGGTACTATATTTTAGTACCATATAAATATTAAAACCCGTTCCCGGTTACCCGTAGGTAGTCCCTAGGTCGGATGGCGCTGGGCTTATCCGACCTACGGGGTGCGGATGGCGGGTTAGAGGATGTCATTGGGCTCAGCCCCCAATAAAAAGCTGCCCGGCAATTTCTTCAATTTATTCTAGACTGAGGCGGATTATCTCAATGGAATGAGACTACGGCATTGCCGTATGGGGCAAGGATGAATACAATTGTGGAAACACGGGTTTTTTCACGCAAAGTCGCTGAAATCTGGAGTGAGGACGAATACGATGATTTTAAGGCATTCATTACGATAAACCCGAGAGCCGGGAAAGTTGATTCAGGTACAGGCGGGGTTAGAAAATTCGCTGACAAGGAAAAGGAAGCGGGAAAAAGGGTGGCGCCAGAATTATCTATTACAACAAGACAAGCACGGAAACCTGGCTGTTAACCCTGTATGCCAAGAGCGATAAAGAAGACTTTTCAGTCAATGAATTAAAGAGAATGAGAGAGGCTATCCATGGGTGAGAAAATAAGCCTGGCCGGGCAGGAATTGCTGGATGATATCCGTGGGATCAGGGCCGGTGCACCCCATAGAAGATATTCACCGGAACAGTTACTGGTTCTTGTGGTACGAAAGAATCTGAAAAAGTCTCAACCGGAATTTGCCAAATTACTTGGCGTGCCTGTGGGGACGATCCGGGATTGGGAGCAAGGCCGAAAACAACCCGGAAGTGCCGCCATTACACTGCTTAAAGTGGCAGAAAAACACCCTGACATACTTGAAGCCATTGCGGCTTAATAGGGATGGGATGGTGCATGAAGCTGCACTGTCGCGAGGGAATAAAAACCCTGAATACAATCTGATTTTATTGTGGTCTGTCCCCATTTTCACTGCCTTATGATTACGTTGATGACGCCTGGATTTCTGCTGTCGACGCTATAGGACACAATGTAGTGCTGCTGCTGATAAAAATGGAGCAGACCCTGCACTTCATCTTTTATAAGTCCCCCGCCCACGATCAGGCGCAAGCGCCGGGTGTAATTATTGATGGCAGTATTCAGATGCTGGTGCAGTTTCTCAAGCGCTTCTTCAACGGTTTCATTGCCGTGGGCGATATCGCAGGTATGGGTGGAGCCATCACTTTGAAGGATCAGGACAGCGTCACATTTAAGACATCTGTCGTTTTTATTCCAGTTCGTGATGTCGAACACCGGGATGGCATTCATCATCCCGCACTCAAGGCATTCTTTGTCCATTAACGTAGTAGCTCGTCTGGGAAGATAGGGACGCTTGCAACTTAGCTAAGTTGCAAGCGTCCCTATTGCTCCTATTGCTGCCTGCCAAAGGCTTCACCCCCCGCCGCGGGATCATGGGGCGGCATCGCCTCGCCGGTCACCGGGTTGGGGTAATGATAGGGCTCCACGTAATAGCTGGGGTAGGCCAGATAAATCACTGAAGGAGGAAGATCCGGTGGTGGCAGGAATTTCGCCGGCCAGGTATTGATGATGATGTTGTCTACCCAGCCGATGTCGTAGCCGGAATACATATTGAAGGGGCCATGCAGGGTCTTCATTTTCCACACACCGTTTTCCTTCACGAAATCATTTTCATAATAACAGTGACCCCAGCCGCCGCTGGACATGACCATGGCGATACCGCGCAACTCGGCGCTCTGCCCATCGGCACTGATGGTGACGATGTTCTGGAATTGCTGATGGTCTACCAGCAGATTGCGCGCCGGACCCACCGGGCCCAGGCCAACGTTCATGTATTCAAACACGCGGTCTTTGCCGTTAAAAACGCCTCGGCCGCCGATTTCCAGGGTACCGTCTTCGGTCCACAAATCATGGAGGGAATACCAGAGGGATTTGTCGACATAGTAGCCGTACGAGCGTTGCAGGATTTCTATTTCTTCAACGTCTTGCAGGCGCTCGGTACGGATGCTCAAGGCAGCAAGTTCATTTTCAAGCGCCATTAATTCGGCTTCAGACTGCGCATTGACCGCGCCAGGGGCAAGGAGCAAGGCGCAAGGGACACGCAAGACGGATACAGGATGCAGGATGCAGGATACAAGGGACAACCCGTTGACCTTTGGCGATAATAATTGGATCAGGTTGGTGATCATGTTTAGTGAATTGCTAAGTGCTTTCATCGGACGTTCCTCCCGGCGGCTTTATCGGCGGCCAGACGGCCCATGTCGTTGTGGGGTTCGCCAGTGACGGGGTGATCGTAGTGGAATGGCACGATGTAGGTGTTGGGGAATGATTCGTAGCGCACGCTGGGCGGGGCATCGGGGGGATTGGTGGTGCTGGCCGGGGCCATGGGGATGATGCCGGCGCCGGTCCAGCCCTGGTCGTAGTCGCCCCAGAAGGTGACCCAGTAATGTTGTTTGCTGATGCGCCAGGTACCGTTGTCATTGATGTATTCGTTTTCGTAGAGACCGCCGCCCCACTGACCCACGCCCTCTTTTGCCAGCATGACATCACTGCGAAAGCGGCCCCGGGCGCGGGAGTTATCTTCGGACACATGGATCACCGGTTGCAGCATGGGAAAGTTATTCAGCTGACCGGGCTCCAAGCCTTCCGGCCCCATGAGTGCCAGACCACGGCGGATACTGTTCGGTCCGATGTACTGACCACGCTGGCCGAATTCCCAGACGCCGTCCTCGCTAAACAGACTGGCCGCCTCGGTCCACTTGCCCTTGTCGATATAGTAGCCGTACATGGCCTGCAGATTTTCCACGGCACGGGCGGAATGCAGACGCGCCAGTTTCAGTTCCTGGGCATCGGCGCTGGCTTCCAGCTGACCCAGTACATCGTTGGGACGTCTTCTTAAAGCGATGGGTCCGGGGGCGGTAATGGCGCGACGGTCATTGGCGTAATGATAAGGCGGCGTATAAACAGCAGGAAACGGCCGGTAGTTCCCCGGCGCCGGCTGATCAGGTCGAAAACTGCGAGCCACGTCGCTTTGCCAGTTGCCGAACACCGGTTGCAGTGAGGCCCAGCCGCCCTCGTAAGGCGCGACAAAGTTGGTATAAAAGCGCATGGCTGAAATTTTCCAGACACCGTCTTCCTTTATGTAATCGTTTTCCTGGATGGCATCGCCCCACTGGGCCTGTTCCTTGTAGTTGCCCAGCAGTGCCCATTCACGCCAGCGCGCACTGGCGCTTCGGCCGCCGGGAGCCACGGTCACCAGTGGCTGCAATTGCATGTGTAAATTCAGACGCCCGAAGGGTAAGCCCGGACCGGCATTCACGCTGCCACCGCCATGACGGGTAAACAGTTCCTGAATACGCTCGCGACCGATATAGACCCCGTCCATGCCGTACTGCACGCGACCGGAATCGGTGAAAAGATCCGCGGCTTCACCGAAATAGCCTTTATCCAGATAGAAACCAAAAGATCGCCCCAGACGCTGGATCTGCAGAATATCCTCGACCAGGGTGGCTTCCTGTTTCAGGGCATCAAGACGGGTAAGCAGGGCGTTGTAGCGACTGCTGTCATCGCTGTTTTGTGCAGACAAAGAGCCGGGCAGGATGAGGGCCGTCATCAGTACAGCAACGAGTGTAAGTCGTGTTGAGTTGAGTGGTTTTATTATTTTTATCATGGCGCCTTCCAAACTGACTTTGTATTTTCTTTTAACTTGTAACTTGCGACTGCCCTAAGGCGTATACCAGATCGGGCTGGAATAAGCGCGTTCCTGAATCGTCGCCGGCCAGCCGGTATCTTCTGCCGTGAGCTCCAGGGCCAGGGCATCAAACAACGAATGTCGTGGTGTCGGGATTTCCAGCACGCGCACATAGTAGAAGGCATTCAGATTCGCATCAAAATCAGGGTCTTCCCAAACGGTAGCCAGCTGGGCGGCGCCGATGCTGTTGCTGTAATGAGTAGTGGTGACATCGACAGTGTTGCCCACCGGCGCCAGTTTGCCATTGATATCGACTTCGCGATCATCTGACCAGGCCACGTCATAGACTTTTTCCTGAGTGTTGCCATCGGCATCAATCCAGCCCTTGATCACCTGCACGCGATCCAGATTGGCGCCGGCAGGATCCATGGCAGCATGAATCAACAGTGAGGGGGCGCGATTGCGTGGCGCCGCGGTGATATCGCTACCCATGGGCACGCCCTTGCGGTAACCCACCGCGGCAATGTCATTGGCGCGGGCATCACGGTTATTGAAGTTGAATCCGCCGAAGACGCGCAGACTGATGCGCGGGCCGGTGGTGCCGTAAACTTCCTTGCGCTTGAACGCACCATAGATGGATTCGCGGCTATTCTCCTCCGCCCACACACCAGTCAAGCCGGACGCGGACATATCCCAGGCCGGAAACACCAGGCCATTGGCCTGGGATTCAGCGCGCACGCTAAGCTTGGCATCAGTGCCAATCTTGCCGAGAAAGTTTGCCTCTTCCACTGACGACATACCGATATGGCCATCGGAGGCGCCGACAAAACCAAACTTGAAGGGGTTCTCGCCAATATCCTGCTCAATGGCCATGCCACGCAGCAAACCACCGCGCGCATAGTCACCCACAGTCGGTGGTACTACCTGACCGGTGAGCAATTTTTCACGGATTTCAAAGTTGGCGAATTCATCATTGGGCGACAGTTTCGGATTGGTTTCCGAAGTGCCCTTCACCTGAGTGATTTCCATCAGCAGTTCCCAGCGCATACGTTCGCGGGCGTATTGCGCAGTGATGGGCCGGCCGTCGGCATCGTTTTCGGAAAACATCAGGCCGCCGGAAATATTCGAGTTGTGGGGAATGGCAACGAAATCGGTGCCGGTACGATCAGAGGTGCTGCGCAGAAAAGCAAACAAATCCTCCGGGTCGAGAGAGTCGGCATTACTGAAGGGGACGAACTGCGTCGCCTCTTCCGCACTGCCGGCATTGCTGATGACATTGCGATGCAGATTACGAATACCGTTATTGCTGGGAATCAGTGCGGTCCACTCCCAGGCATAGAAAGTGGTGAACTTGCCCGGTTGATAATGACTGGTGGCGGCATCTACCTGCATGCGCCAACCGGCGGCGCGCATTTCCGGGGAAAACACCTCCTCCATCAAGGCGGCGCGGTCACCATCCGGCGCCCGGTAACGCATGAAGCCGGGCCATTGTTCGGCATCGCCCTGGGTCGCCGCGATCAGCGCCCTGCCCCGTTCCGTGGCCTGTAATAAAGGGTGGGCATTAAGAGACATAACATCTATGCCGAGATTAATAGCGTGATCGGTGATGGCCAGAAAATCCAGCGGGCGGTCGATCTGCACCTTGGTGTCCAGATTCGGATGGTATATGGGTATACCCTTGGCAAAGCGATAGGCATCGTTCGGGCCCACGCCCTTGTTCTGGGTAGCATAGGAGTCGGTGGACAGATTGGTATGCAGATGCAGATCACCCCATAGCAATTGGGTTTGGGCGCTGGCGGCAGCGGGAATTAAGGCACAGGCCAGGGTGATAGTTTTGGTGCAGCTGATGGTTCTGGTCAAAACCGACAACGCTTGCTTGCCGAGTGAGATCGAATGTGAAAAATGCGGCATGGGCAGCCCCCTGGAAATTTTCTTATTACGATGTCGGGAAAATCTAGGGAAGTTTGCTGTTAAAAGCAAATCCTGATATTTCAAACTCCTTTTTAGAACCGCAGCAGACGCTAGTCCTGCTCAGGTAAGGGAGTCACTGTTCCCAATTCAAAGGTCAGCGTAATGCCCGGTATTTTATTCAGAATCATGCTGGAGGGGCCGTCCTCGGTCATGATTCCGGGAATCAGGATTTCCTGGTTACCGTAATAGGCATGGCACAGGGATTGGGACAAGCGCGCATCGGCAATAGGTATTGGCGCCAGATTAGTGACCGAATACCAGCCTTTGCTGTCCCGCATAAGTTCAGCCTGGTAACGCTGGTCGGCATAAGCCACGCTGCCCAGTCGAATGCGGCCTTCACTTTCAGCCCATTCAGTACCGTCGGGGACAGTGTAATTACAAATTTTGCCCAGCGTCTCGATACTGTCCAGATCACTAAGCTCTTCGGCTTTGGACAACAGGTCACCACAATCCGCATTCACTTCAAAGCCAGCGTCCAATGATATGTCCGTCTGTAATACATCAAAAGAATTTTCCAGATTGCCAAATAACAGCCCCATACCCTGATAGGAACCAATACGCGGGTCCAGCGGCTGCATCTTTGCTGAAGGTGTCAGTAAAAGAAAATTACTGGTGCGAAACTGGTACATCACATGGGCCAGGTTATCCAGATTAACCGGGAAAGTAAGCCCCACCTTTCCTTCCTTGCTCACCAGCGTCATCATGGCATGGCTGGTACCAATGGTATTCAGGTCGAGCGGCCTGCCACCCAGGCTCAGTTCAATTTCCCGGCCAGCTACGCGCAGGGTTTCATCCGCAAAACTGTACAGGGGTTTTACTTCACACAAGCCCACTTCAATACGCGACAACAGACTGGTATTAATATAACGAATGGCGGCTTCGCGACGCCCACTGACATCAGGGTCTGCTCGAGTTGCCGTTTCCGGTGCCAGCAGATCAGCACCCACCAGAAAAGCCTGTTGGTGCTGTACGCCCATCAGGTTCAACAAGGTTGGCGCCACATCCATATGAGTGCCAGGTGTCTCAATGGTATCGCTGATACCGGCGTTTAAAATATTTACAAAAAGTCTGCGATCATATTCTTCGGGATAATATTCCATGCCGGTATTACGCATGTGCAAGTGGTCACTCATCATCAGCACCACGGTATTATCCCAGACCGGACTTTGTTGAATGTGAGTAACAAATTTTTCTATTAACTGGTCAGTGCAATGCACCGCATGAAAGATATTATTATCGATGCTCGGGTATGGCGTGCAACTTTGGGACACGGTGCCGTCAGGCGGATGGGTATCTACGGTGAGCACAGTAAAGTTAAAAGGCTGTTCCGGATTGGCGGCCAACTCGTCAAACTTGTCTTTAGCCAACTTCAGCAAGGTGTCATCATAAAGCCCCCAGTTATTCAGATAGCCAGGGTCATCCATGAGTGGCTGCAGTTCTTCCAGACCGAGCACTTCTTCATAACCGTGTGCTGAAAGAAACGTGCCTTTACCGGCAAAGCGGGTTGAGGCGCCGCCCATGAAAACATTACGATAGCCTGCTGCATTAAGAATATCGCCAAAGCAGAAACCTTCCTGAAGAAAACCATTCTTGAGAACATCGTTGCCCCCAGGACCACTGGGAAATAACAGCGGCGTTCCGCACTGGGAAGACAAAATACCTGCCACGGTAAAGGTGGCGCCTCGAGTCTGATGAATGTTTTCAAATTGCAGAACATTGCCTTTCAGGGAGTTCAGGAATGGCGTCAGATCCGGATAGACCGCTTCATCGGAATATAAACGCTCCATGCCTTCCAGATAAATCATCACCACGTTTTTGCCGGCGACAATATCGTCACTCATCTTGTAGATGGCATTACGATTGAGCCCGGTGGCCTCAAAATCGATAGTAGACAGCTGCAGTCCACGATTCAGATTCGCGTCCTGCATACTCAGGTTAGCCAGTCGGAACAGATCGGGATCCATGGCCAACACCAGCGCCAGTCCCGGCAAAATCAAAACCGTGCGATTATCAAAGGCACGTCCTTTCATGGCATAGACACTGAGCCAGGCACAAACGCCTATGACCAGCACATAGGTAAAGAACAGCATGACAAACCCGCGAAAAGCACCGAGAGCAAAGCCCATGGTTTGTGAACTGAAGTGGAAAAAGAATTCCTCGTTGAAACTTTCACCCTGGTAATAAAAAGACACCAGGCGTGCGGCCGCATAGGTCGCCAGCAGTTCCACCAGAATCACTGCAACGATGCCACGTACCCAGGGTTTCTGAATGTGGACACACAGGCGCCAGACCAGCAGTAGTGATAAGCCAAAAAACAGCCCCGCACGCAGGAACCAGATATCGTTATGAAAAATATTGAAATACCAGCCACCCACGACAGTCAGCAGCAGCAAAACCATGATCAGGTCTGCGGCATATCTTTTGATGGTTTGGGCAACGGAAAAGTTCTGCATAGTTTCCCAGGCGGGTATTTAGTGCTGATTTTCAAAAGGTGGTGAATTTTTAAAGGCGCCAGTATAGCAGGGGATGACAAATTTCTTTAGAGCCCTTTAACAAATTCACTGGCTATATTCGAATCGCCATAGTGCCTGGCAGAAGCTGGCATTATCAATATGCGGTTTATATGGATTCCATCAATCTGTTAGTCTTTGCCGATCACAACATCATGTAATGTCCATCCGGAGCTGCACTCAATTGGTAACAACCGAAACAAGAAATCTCTGTGATCGATGCAGAAAACCTTTGTCGGTCTGTTACTGCCATTTGATCAAGCGCCAGGACAATCACTGGCCTGTTGAAATAGTGCAACATTCACGCGAACCCCGCCATGCCATTGGCACATCAAGAATTGCGGAATTATCTTTAAGCAGCATCAATGTTTCTGAAGCCAGAGACAATACGCCCTTTATACCAGACCCGGTGCAGTCAGCGCGCTGGGAAAACGCCGTGCTTATTTATCCCGGTACTGATAGCCAGGACATCCGCGAATTGGCAGACCAAGCGCCGCGGCCTTTGGTGTTCATCGATGGCACCTGGCGCAAGAGCAAAGCGATCCTGCTGGGCTCGCCCTTCCTGCAGTCCTTGCCGCGTTACAGCTTCAAGCCCGGCCGACAACCGCGTTATCGAATTCGCAAGGCTGCGCAGCCTGACTTTTACTCAACACTGGAAGCGATTGTCGAAGTGTTGAATAGCGTCGAGGCAGCCCCGGCAAATTATTCACAACTACTGGATGTGATGGACTGGATGATTGAACAGCAGCTTAAGTTTATCGACAACGACAGGATTTAATTATCCGCTTGCCGCCAATCAATACCGGCAAGTAGTTCGATGAATAGTTGCAATCTTGCGGGTCTGCTTATAGCTTCCCCAGTCTACTAACTGTTTTATCAATTGGCTTATTGGATATCTAATGGGGTACCAACCATGTTTATAGCAGACGCCTGGTATATGGGTGCTTGGGCAGACGAATTGGCCGATGCGCCGGTGTCACGACGTATTTGTAACCAGCCACTTGTGCTTTACCGCTCCAAAGAGGGAGAGGTAGCAACTTTATATGACAGCTGCTGTCACCGCGGCGCGCCCTTGAGTGTGGGCAGCGTGATCGACCAGGGTTTGCAGTGCGGCTATCACGGCCTGGTGTTTGGCAATGATGGTGTTTGCGTCCATATCCCGGGGCAGGCACAAATCCCGAGAAAAGCCCGGGTGCGCAGTTACCCGACAGTTGAAAAGGATCAAATGATCTGGGTTTGGATGGGCGACCCGGAAAAAGCTGACCCTGCCCTTATTCTGGATTACCCCTTTCATAACGATACCGGCAACTGGCCCCATAGCCATGGTATGTATGAAATCGATACCACCTATCAAATGATGATGGATAACCTGATGGATCTTACCCACCTGGGCTATGTCCATGCCAAAAACGTCGGCGGCAAGGCTGCCACCCTGGTTGAAGCTGAAATGGATGTCATTACCACCGAGAAAGGGGTGGATGTAAAACGCTGGATGCCTGACTGTGAACCGCCCCCCACTTATCTGAAATGTGTCGACCTGCCGGAGAAAATAGAGCGCTGGCAGGAAATGGAATTCATTGCGCCCTCGGCGGTACTGCAATGGACCGGCGCCGTTGGCAAGGGACAGGGCGCACGCGAGGACTTCAGCAAACGCGTTGGTGGTTTTTCCATGCGCCTTTATCACTTTGCCACGCCGGTGACTGAAACCAGTTGTTATTATTTCTGGTCAGCCGCCCACAATCATTTGCTGGGTGATCCCGATGCCACAGAAAATCTGCGCAAGGAAGTGGAAATCGCGCTGGAAGAAGACAAGTGGATCGTCCAGGCGCAACAGGACCGCATTCGCGAAACCGGTGATGACTGGCTGGTGGATGTCAGATCAGATAAAGCCAGAGTAGCAATGCGCCACGCCCTAAAAAAGATGGAAGCAGAATCCGGCCCCCTGGCTGCAGGCCCGGTAGTCACAGATAGCTGATATTGGCTTTTGGTTTAAGCGAAGAAGCCTTCACTTTATGAAGCGCACCTTCATGGTAAGTGGAACCCAAGCGCTTTTTAAACGAGCCGGGTAGTTGCCGGTGGCTCGAACTGGTTTTATTTAAATTTATAGAGAAGCTAAATGCCAAGCCATTATGTAACACCCAACAAGTGCTCAGGGGAAATGCTGGCAGCGGATTGCCACGCGGCGTTGCACACATAGAGGAGCAGAAAGAATGGTCTGCAATGATACTCTGAAGGCTTTAGTCTTTTTTATTCTCCTTGCAACCGCCCCGTTAGAGCCGCAATAAGGCGGCAGACTTAAGCGGTGCATAACAGTATTGCCAATCAACACTATCGTGCTTTCGTGCAATGCTACTCACCGAGGCCGCAATGGGGAATGTATTCAGAGACGAGTAAGCATGGACCCGGAAAGGGGATCGCGTTCGATTACCAACCACTTTGATTCACTTCCACTGCCCTGAATCCATCGGCATTAAAGAGTAAAATGAAGCCTGGACACATTGGGCTTGCAAATCATTACAATTCTTTACAAATCTTTACACCACTTTTTCAAAAGTCTGTCCTAAAAATTCCACTCCCCTAATTAAAGTATACGCTTAAAATAGATTATTTCTGACCGGCGTGCTTATTCATTTATTTTTAAACCATACAGTCAAGTAAACCATGAAACTCTAAAAAAAACGACATAGTTTTGATCTGCAAAACATTATATCTGCTTGCTCTACTGCTAGTTCTCAAATCTTCGTACAGCTACTTAACCACCGCTATCTGAAGAAAGTGATTGCAGTGAATGCAAGAATTTCTATAGTCCTTTCAGAGTCAAATGACATCTAACAAACCCCAGCCAGTGCCAGTTTTTGTTAGCATTAAATCAGGCCACAATACAGAAACCAGTATCTGGCGAATAGATAAATATTCCTTGCTATTTAATCAGACTGAACTTCCTCAACAGTCCATGTCCTGTCTTTCTTATATGCGTTTGACAGTGCCATAGAGCTCTTCTCGCTCCACCCTGACTAAGCCTACAAATAGCACTGTATTGTACTCATATCACCATCAATAGCCTTGTGGTATTGGATACTCCAATATCGGCTATAGCATTCGCACGACCACTCCTGAAGGCAGTAAGAACCTCTGGCTGATGTTTCTCTATAGCCCTTAAGGTTTTCCCGCAGCAAGAAGAACAGCGGAAGCATCGGAAGGAGCTAATCTGGCCGGAAGGTAACGTCAGCGTCAGCCTCCCTTGGATATCCAGCTGTTTTTTTTATGGCTGCAATAATTATTCAGGTTGTTGACAGAAAAAAAGAAATAGATGAGGAAAAGTCATTTTGGAGAGCTATTAAAACCAGCTTAGGACTGTATCGAGAACAGAACAGCAAGCAGTCCAAGTATCTTAATGACTTCCTTATATGACTCCGATGATTTAGAAATTGGATACACTGAGAATGAAGAGTTAGACAAATCTACCTGAATAATTTCCTAAGATTCCAGAGTGACCGATTTTGCTCCAATTACACCCAATCTGCGCTTCCCTGAAAGTAGCCTGTAATGCCCTGACGAAGGGGACGCTAAAACCAAACTGCGATTGGCTTCATGCGCTAATCCACTTCGCTCGATAGAGCCCATCTGCATCATACCGATCAGCTTGAGCATCGAGATTGAAAATACGCCCGCCACGCGGGTCTGCACCGACTCCTGCAATATACGCCCAATTGCCCCAATTACTGCCAACGTCATAATCAATTAGTTGCGACTCGAACCAGGCTGCCCCTAATCGCCAATCCAATCTCGACTCGTAAACCAAGTGGCTTGCCACCAACTGTCGAGCCCTGTTACTCATCCACCCGGTTGCGGAAAGTTCTCGCATAGCGGCATCGACGATGTCACAGCCAGTCTGGCCTTCCCGCCATGCCCGAAATCGAGTTTCGCTATCATCACCGGCAATTTTATGATTCTTAGGCCCCGCGCGACGAAACAAGGTCCAATCCGTAGCGCGGGCATACCACCGAAAATACTCTCTCCACAACAGCTCAAATCGAAGCCAATAAGTGGACTCGTTGGCAACAACTTCGACTTCATACCTCAATGTATCGGCCCAAACCTGTCGGGGAGAGAGGCATCCATGGGCTAGCCAAGCCGACAAATGGCTTGAGTTCATCGCTCCTTGAAATGCATTCCGTGTTGCTTTGTAATGCGACAGTGCTTGGGCCTCCAAATAGGCTTGCCAGTGAATCTGTGCGTTGGTTTCTCCACCGCAGGTACTGACCTCACAGACTTTTGGCATACGTAAAGCTTGAGCCTCTAGCCACTCAGCCGGCAGAGGCTGAAGACACGCTGGTATATGAGGCAGCGCTGGAACATGGACAGGTATTCCAGGCAACAAGGCCGGTTTTTTCTCAAGGAGTTTGCGAAACCTGGAAAAACTTGCCGGCAACTCATCACGTGCAAACGGTAACTGAGCTTCGCTGAAAAGTTCGCCACTTTCTGCTTCAAGTACAGAAAACCCCTCAGACTCAAGTTTCGCGTTCTCCAGGCGTTCCTCATTGGACAGTGGTGAATCCGTAACAATAATATCGATGCGATACATCTCGTGAATCGCGTTGACAGCCCGATTGGGCTCGTCAGCAAACAACCAAAGACTGCCCCCGCGTGCTTCCAAGTCGGCCTGAAGCGCCTGCACTGATTCAACCCGAAATCGTGTCCAATGCGGACCAATCCGAGGCAAACCAAATTGCTGATCAGCCCACCGTCTGGGTTCAAGGCATACCAGTGGAATTAGCGCAGCACCGCGCTGCATTGCCTGATTACAGGCCAACACCAAGGATGGATTGTCATACAACCTCAGAGTATCGCGCACCAACCAAACGATCACCTCAACTGGCAAGACTTTTTCCTGCACAACGACATTTGTCTGAACATTAGATGACATTACCCCAGTCATGCTCCCACTTTTTTCGCCATACAAAGGGTCGAACGCAGACTGGACAGATTTTTTCCGGGAGTTCTGACTTTTTTACAGTTCGCCCGTGGCGTTTCATAGCAATGGCCCTTGTGTATCTGGCTGACGATCCGACCCTGTGGCTTCGACACGCGCCTTGAAGGCCTCTGCTAACTGTCTGACCCGCGTTAATTTTTCTGCATCCATACGGTCTAAGTTTTTTAGCACCATGGCCATTCTGGGATTGTTGGAAAACACATCACGGTGCGTAGCCAAAAAGTCCCAATACAGATAATTCATTGGGCAGGCATCAGCAGTATCAACAGACTTGACTGAATACACACATCCCTTGCAGTAATTACTCATTCGATCTATGTATTTGCCGCTGGCACAATAGGGTTTTGACCCCATCAGCCCATCGTCTGCAAACAGGGCCATACCGAGTGTATTCGGTAATTCTACCCACTCAAAGGCATCGGCATAAACTGCCAAATACCACTCAGTGACATCACTTACACGGCATCCTGAAATGAGTGCAAAGTTACCTGTGACCATCAGCCTTTGAATATGATGCGCATATGCATGCTCGCGCGTGTTCCGGACAGCTTCTTTTAAACACCGCATATCTGTAAGCTTTTCATCCCAATAAAAGGCTGGCAGAGGCCAATCCGCATTAAGTCCATTTCTCTTTTTATATTCGGGCATATACGCCCAATACAGACCACGGACATACTCACGCCAACCAAGAATTTGTCTGATAAATCCTTCGACCGCATTAATAGGCGCCTGACCCTCCCGATATGCCTTCTCTGCCGCCACACACACCTCTAGAGGGGACAGAAGCCCTAAATGCATCGAGGTCGATAAAAGCGAATGAAATAAGGTGTCCTGCTCGGCAACCAGAGCATCCTGAAAATCACCAAATAGTGGCAGTCGCTCCGAAATAAAATATTCAAGCGCCTGAAGGGCTTGATCACGCGTAACAGGCCAGAACCAGTGGTCAAGCGACCCAAAATGATCGGCAAATCGTAATTCAACCAAGGATTTCACTTCAGATGTGATCAGATCATTCGGCCAGGTCAAGGGGGCAGGCAACGCACCGCCTGAAAACTTCTTTCGGTTGTCATGGTCGAAATTCCACTGCCCACCAGCAGGCTCAGATCCATCCATTAAGAGCCCTGTCTCTTTGCGCATGGCACGATAAAAATGCTCCATTCTTGGTTGCTTTCGACCACTTAGGAAAGCAGCGAATCGTTCGTGTGACGCAAAAAACCGTGAATCTTCCAAAACTTCAACTGGAAAACTGACGCGAGCTCTGAGCGCCTCAAGAGCTGCTTTTAATCGCCATTCCCCTGGTTCAGTCACCACCCAGCCACTGAACTGATGGGCGTGCTGCGTGCGTTCGATTTCAGTTATTAGATCCTGCGTATTGTCTGTGTCATCCAACGCCACATAATGGACTGTCCGCCCAGATCGTCTCAAGACATCCCTGAAATGGCGCATTGCAGAAAAAATCAGTGCGATTTTTTGTTTGTGATGGTTGACATAGGTCGCCTCAGACCAAACCTCTGCCATAAGCACAGCGTCTTGTGGCTCGAGTATTTGCAATGCGCTAAGGTCGGTAGAGAGTTGATCACCAAGAATCAGGCAACAACGAGTCATGAACACTCCTAAAGGTTGATCAATCAACCATGAAACTCAAATTAACTGACATCCTAGCCTTATGCATGATGACACTTATCAATAGTCGGACAACAGAAGCCGCCTGCCCCGACTTATTAGATCACTCGGTCCGTTGACTCGCCGAAGATTCAGCATCGTTTTTTGGAACAATTTCACGATTGTCATACTTATTATGCAATTATGGGCTGAGAGTAGCATGACTTGGTTCAGTAACCTCTTCATATTATTATATTCTATTATCTCCAGAGGTCTGCTAATTATTTGCTAGTTGGCCAGCTTTGGAAACCTATAAGCTATTTATGAGACAGGTAAAGCAATAAATAATAGACTGCGTGTCCATAGCAGCCATTGAGATAATCTGAATGAGCAAAGCATCATTATGAATAAATATCCTCAACTGCAAGATACTGAAGTCATCAAAGCACTTGAGAGTAGTGTGTCATCCACAATTAATATTATATTTGGTAGTCTTATCTTTGTTGGCGTTACCCTACAGATTTCATTTTTAACAACAGGGGATGTAATACACTCAATTATTTCCGGCATACTTTTAATGCTGCTAGTAGCTGTTTTTTTTGTACTCAAATCAGGAAAAATACATCAAAAAAACGCTCCAACACATATCCTAATTGTTTTGGAAATTGCAGAAGTTATCTCAATCTTTACCAATCCTGGAGGATTAACCAATCCTATAGTTGCCCTATCTCTGCCATTCATCTTTGTATGGACGCTTCTATTAGTGGGAAGAGCTAATTTGAAATACGTTGTGCTGAACCTGCTCGTCTTAGCATTACTATCGCAGTTAATTAATAATCTTGGAATATCTGAAAACTTGGCGCCTGTAAATTTATCGTCAGACAATATTGTATTCTTAAGGAGTTTAGTTTTATTGCTAGGCACTTGTTTGGGTATATGGGTATATGCCGAAACTGAGAGTAAAATTCTAGACTTTGTTCTCACAATACAAAAGCGTGAATCTGGCTTCTTTGCCAGAATGAGCCATGAAATTCGCAATCCGCTCCATGTCATCCAATCCACAGTCGAGATGGCCACAGGAGAAGAAGACAAGCGATCAAGCAGGGAGAGTCTGTGGATAATCGATGATGCCGCAAATCAGTTGAAGCTAATTGCAGACGAATTATTAGATTATAAAAAGTTATCAGATGGCGCACTTTACCTAAATCCACAAACATTTAATTTGCACGATCATGTTCAAGAGCAAAACGCTTATTTCAAAAGATATGCTGAAGTTAAGGGCATAACAGTTACCAGCGAGACACAACTTGCTGACATTCCGCAATACATAGTTTTAGATAAATACAGATTAAAGCAAATTACGACTAACTTGATGACTAATGCCATTAAGTACATTGGGTCAGGTTCTGAAATCATAACCAAGTCCACATATGATCGTGCCCGTCAACTGCTAACAATCACTGTTACGGATAACGGCATCGGGATGTCAAAAGAGACTCTTACTAATCTGTTTATGCCCTACGCGGTCGCTCTTGATAATCCTGTTGCGGCTTATAGCGGGACAGGCTTAGGATTGCTGATTTGTAGTGGCATCGCCGAGGCCATGAAAGGCTCCTTGACTGCAGAATCTGAGCTCCATAAGGGCAGCACTTTTACACTATCAATGCCAGCTCCAATACCTGAAAAACTCCCGTCAAAAAAATCTGAAAATATCCAAGTTAGCAGTAGTGCAGAAAATCATTCCGGCGACCTAAGAGGGGTCACTATCTTATGCGTTGATGATAGCTCTCTAAATCTACTATCTTATGAACGCCCTCTGAAGTTACAAGGGGCTGAGGTATACATCTACGAAAATCCCCATGAGGCACTTGAATGCGCTTTAACAAAGCATGTAGATCTTGTTATCACAGATATTGCTATGCCTGGTATGGATGGCATGGATTTGTTAGCGCAAATAAAACAAGTTAAACCGGAATTAGTGGTGATTGCGGTAACAGGGAATGCTATGTCTAACGAAATTGAAGAATACAAGCAGAGAGGGTTTTCCTTTGTATTAACCAAGCCGTTCAAGGCTAACGACCTTATAAAAACGGTGCTTTCAGTGTTGAACAAGGCGTGATGACGTTATCTGAAAAATGAGGAGTCATTATCGCTGCTTTAGGCCAAGACAGAGAGATGCTGTCACTTGCTGGTCCCCAGCCCGGTGGTAAAGGAAGCCCCCTTGCGAAAAGCTGTAGGGATAGTTGCAGGAATTAGAATCAAGGCTTGTGAAACCAGCTGATCTGATTCAGTATATTCGGAGGATTGCGCTATAACTAAAGTTGGTGCCCAGGAGAGGGACTTGTTTCCCTCCGAAGGAACCACTTGCTCTGTTATCCCGCCTACTTACTAGCTTTGCAGCCGATGAGTTCACTGTCAAGGGACTTAAAACGTCTACTAAAAC
>JAHEHN010000133.1 GCA_024644515.1 Gammaproteobacteria bacterium | reverse complement strand
GGATATTGTGAAAAAAGCAGACAGGAAATCTCCAGAAAACTCGCGTTCCCCGGGCAATAAAAAAACATCAGAGCAAAAGCAATTACCCGCAATCAAAATTCCCCGGTAAATTTGAGAGTCGGGGATCGACAAGCGTTACAAAGTGTTGAACCTGGCAGGGACTCTGCCATTAATGAATAGAACAGGATGCGATCAAAAGTTTTTCGTGGCCTTTTTGTATTTTATGCTATCTATTCAAGTGTCCCATCCTGTCAGGATGGTGTTTACCCTTCACTTTGTTCAGCATCATCAGCGTCTTGAACATCCGCTTTGTTCGCAGTGCCACCTCCAGCTGCTCCCTCGGCTACCTCACCCGCAGGAACAATGTTGGCCGCATGCAAACCTTTTGGACCTTCAACAACATCAAATGAAACTGTTTGACCTGCTTTTAATGTTTTATAGCCTTCCATGGTTATTGATGAATAATGAGCGAACAAATCGTCGCCACCATCATCAGGTAGAATAAAACCAAACCCCTTGGCATTATTAAACCACTTTACTTGACCGGTACTCATCTCCGTAAACCCCTTCATTAATTCGGTATTCAGAATTCGTTCATATTCCGGTTTCGAAAAAAATGTATAAACCCTTTTTTTTTCCTTGTCAAATGTATTTGCCTTTTCAGTAGTTCTAAAGCCGGACTGGGCCAAGCTTATCTTTACCCTAACGGCTGCAAGATTATTTGTCAGTCAGGGTCTATGAGGCATCATTATCATGTTATATTAGTTTCACCTGCCGGGTTCCCGAGCGCGGGTTCCAGCCTTGATTGTGAGTTGAATATACACGCACAAGAAAAACGGTTAATGATCAGAAAATGGTAATGAATTCTTTTGTTGGAAACCCCGGGTCGAAAACAGCAGGCACAAAACATAAGCAGCACAGGAATTTGAAAAACCGATTAACTTTTACGAAGTCTGATCAGGCAAGTTCAACGTACTGATATACACGCACACAGGTATACAAGAATCCAGGACTATTGATGGATATTGCAATAAGTACCTATAAAAGATAAATCCAACAGTGAAACTTCAAACACTGAATATTGATATAAAAACAAAAGACTTTAAAAAACAGCAATGAATAAAAACTACCCACTAGTTATTAAAAACCATGGCGACGATCCTTCTGATGATGACCCGCAGCGCAGTGGTGGTCTTAGAGAGGCGCTGGCGCCTGAAGAAGTAAAGATCAAGCCGCCGCCTCTATACCGGGTAATCCTTTTAAATGATGATTACACACCAATGGAGTTTGTAGTGGCAGTGCTGAAGAAGTTTTTTGGCATGAATATAGAAACAGCCACCCGTGTTATGCTGAAAGTGCATACAGAAGGAAAGGGAGTATGCGGAGTTTTTCCGCGAGAGATTGCAGAAACCAAAGCCGTTCAGGTAAATGATTTTGCACGCGAAGCGGAACACCCGCTGTTATGTGACATTGAAGTAGACGATTGATTTGCCGCGATTAACCCCGATATAAAGATTACTGATACGCGAGAATAAGTAACCACCATGTTTAGTAAAGAATTTGAAAACACCCTGAATATTGCTGCCAGCACAGCCCGTAGCAAGCTGCACGAGTT
Source organism: Gammaproteobacteria bacterium (assembly GCA_024644515.1). Taxonomy (GTDB): domain Bacteria; phylum Pseudomonadota; class Gammaproteobacteria; order Pseudomonadales; family Pseudohongiellaceae; genus Eutrophocola. The sequence goes on along the minus strand of JAHEHN010000133.1, from coordinate 1,543 downwards.
CATTACAGTAGAGCATTTGCTGCTCGCACTGCTGGATGATCCATCAGCCCGGGAAATACTGATTGCCTGCAATGCGGACCTGGAATCATTACGTCTTGATCTGTTTGAATATGTAGACACCCAAATTCCGATTATCGCGGAGCCGGAAATCAATCCTGAAGTGGATCAGACGCTGGGTTTTCAGCGTGTTATCCAGCGTGCAGTTTTTCATGTGCAGTCATCCGGCAAGCGCGAAGTAACCGGAGGCAATGTATTGGTGGCTATTTTTGGCGAAAAGGAAAGCCAGGCGGTTTATTTCCTGAGAAAGCAGGGCTTATCCCGCGGTGATGTGGTGAACTATATTACTCATGGCACGCCAAGGGCCCCCGGTCTTGGTGATGGCGACGAGGGTGGACTGGATTCTCCGGCTGCCACTGAAGACGGCGAAAAAGCGCCTTCGCCACTGGAAAGTTTTGCCACCAACCTCAATGAGGAGGCCAAGGCCGGGCGCATTGATCCATTAATTGGCCGTGATAAGGAAATTACCCGACTGGTTCAGGTCCTGTCCCGACGCCGCAAGAACAACCCGTTGTTTGTTGGTGAGGCGGGTGTAGGCAAAACGGCTCTTGCAGAAGGTCTGGCGAAACATATTGTCGAGGGTAATGTTCCCGATGTGTTGCAGGACAGTGTTATTTTCTCTCTTGATATGGGCGCTTTGCTGGCTGGTACAAAATACCGGGGTGATTTTGAAAAACGATTCAAGGCACTGCTTGCTGATCTGGCTACAAAAGAGCATGCCATCCTGTTTATCGATGAAATTCATACCATTATTGGTGCCGGTGCAGCTTCTGGTGGCGTTATGGATGCCTCAAACCTGCTCAAACCGATTCTGGCGTCGGGTAAGTTGCGCTGTGTCGGTTCCACCACCTATAACGAATACCGGGGTATTTTTGAAAAGGATCGTGCACTTTCCCGGCGCTTTCAGAAAATTGATATTGAAGAACCGGATGTTGATACCACTTATCAGATTCTGAAGGGGCTGAAATCCCGATACGAAGAGCATCATAACCTGCGCTTTACCGATAAGGCCCTGAAAGCCGCTTCTGAAATGGCAGACCGTTATATCAATGATCGTTTTATGCCGGATAAGGCCATTGATGTGATTGATGAAGCCGGCGCCTACCAGCGGCTGCAGCCAGAAAGCAAACGCAAGAAAATCATACAGGTGGGAGATATTGAAAGGGTTATTGCACAGATTGCACGTATTCCGCCAAAAAATGTCTCGTCCTCTGACAAGACCTTGCTCAAGGATCTTGAGAAGAACCTCAAGATGGTTGTGTTTGGACAGGATCCTGCAATCGAAACTCTTGCCTCCTCGATCAAGTTATCCCGTGCCGGCTTGAAAGAAGGTGAAAAGCCTATAGGTTCCTATCTACTCGCCGGTCCAACCGGTGTCGGCAAGACTGAAGTCACGCGCCAGCTGGCAAAGATTCTTGGTGTCGAGCTTGTGCGTTTTGATATGTCTGAATACATGGAACGTCATACTGTTTCCAGACTTATCGGC
>JAHEHN010000068.1 GCA_024644515.1 Gammaproteobacteria bacterium | reverse complement strand
ATAACCAGAGCAGAGATCACCAGGTAGGGAATAAAGCGGGGATAAAACCATTGCGCATCAGTTGCGATGAAATCAGGAAGTTTCGCAATTGCCCAGACCAGCACTGAGATGAAAACCACATAGAGCAACAACGAATTATCACTTTTGCAGACATTAGCAGGAGACGTATCTTCTGTGTAAGAGTGTTGAGCCGTGTCATCAAAACTCAGACGCGCCTGCCAGGCCTGCAGTAACTGCGATTGGGAGTTGTGCTGATAAACAGTATCAAACCAGCTGCGAAACTGAACAGGATCAAGCCGATATGCCTGCTCAAGTTGCGCTGCTGTAACTGATTGAATATCTGCTGGCAAACTATCCATAGGTGATTGGACAACTAATCCTGAAATTCATCAGATGTATTTTCTGTATGGGCTGGTCAACAGCAACTGAACCTTACTGGGAAACCAGCACCTCGGAAAACATTGGCATCAATTGGGCGGTAATGCGCTCATGAATGCCGCTGACATGATCGCCTTCATAGATGGCTGCCCGATGTGCAAGGCCATAATTATCCAGTATGGCGTCCATTTCCCTAACCGTCGCAGCAATACCAACATCCCGATCACCGGCATCAAGATAGATATCCGTAAAAGACTCAAGCTGGGGAATATACTGATGCATCATCACCAGCGGCGCATTGGCAACCCAGCGTGCCACCACATCTTGCTGTAACTCGCCATCCTTGAACGGCAGGTCAAGATAAAACGGCGGGTTATCCGGGTTGGGTGACCAGACTGCGGCAGAGGCCATGGCGGCTTTGACACCAAAGCCTTGTTTGGCAAGCTGCTCATCATTTTCAATGGCCATAGCCGGTGCATACTGCTCCAGCGTTGGATTCATGTTTGCCCCCATGCAGCAGGGACTCATGGCGTACAGGGCAGCAAATACCTGGGGGTATTTCATACCGATACGCACCGTGCCATAACCGCCCATGGAGTGTCCCGCCAGCCCCCTGCTCTCGCGACTGGCCAGGGTGCGGTAGTGCCCATCGATATAGGATACAAGATCTTTCGCCACATAAGTTTCCCAGTCACCGGTGGTCACCGAATTGGAATACATACTGCCTTGAAAGCGGGTAAAGGCATTGGGCATGACAATAATCATTTCTTTTGCGCCATTGCGCCAGGCGGCATCAACAGCATCCGGTACATTGACGAAATGGTTACCGTTCAGACCAAACCAGTTCTGATCAGAATCCGTGTAACCATGCAGAAGATAAACAACCGGGTAGCGTTTGCTGGCATCAGTGTTGTAACCCGGGGGTAGATAGACAGAGACATCGCGGTTGGGATCATCCCCTGAGAGATTGCCTTGCAGTGAAGGGCCAAAGACCTTGATACGTTCCAAATGGCCCAGTTGCTGCGCGCTGGAAATTATCGGCAACAGTAAAATGGCAAATACTGTAAATATTTTTATTGGCGCGCTAAACATGTCCTTACCCTTTGAAAATAAGCCCGTCTATTAAATTGCTGATTGCCAGCGAGCCTTGATGAAGATATTTTTTTATAGCTTTAACATACTTTAAAGATGGTTTAAGAATAGTATCATGAGAATCTTGCCAAATCACGTCTGAATCACATGCCAAAAATATCCTTTTTACTGTTCCTGATGCTGGCAGGGTTCTGTGGCTTCACGGCTAGAGCTCATACCGGAATCGCCACAACGGTTCCTGATCATGATGCCGTTATTGACCAGGCACCGGAAATTCTGCGCTTCGTCTTTCCGGGAGAAGTGACCATTACCAATGCCAGGATCAGTCCGTTAAATGAAAAGCTGGTTCAGGTCGGGGATACTATTACGCTTCGGCTACCACGAAACCGTATCGGCCAATCCACCGCTTTTGGCAAAGAAATTGAACTGGCAATCCCCCTGCTCGAAGCTGGCATTTATCAGGTGGTATTTCAGATAGTATCCATTGATGGCCATACTCTGGCCGATGATTTTGTTTTCACTATCAGTCAGCAATAGCAGGCGTCTGCTGTCATGCATGACTGTGTAGTTTTATTTCGATAGAGAAATGCTGATTCAAAAAAAAGCCCGCTTTTTAACGGGGTTTTTTTAACAGTAAAAAATCAGAAAGTTACTTCAGCTGTGCCAGCATTTCCTGCTGGATCTGCTTCATCTCTTCCGGTAGCTGTGCACCAATCTTGTCAAACAGCTTGGTCTGATCTTCCACCTCGCTGATACTTTTTTCCGTATCAACGGCCATCAACTGGGCAAAGGTTTCCTTATCGTAAACCAGGCCATTCCAGTTGATATCCTCGTAATTAGGAACCTGGCCATACACTGTTTCATTGGCATCAACCTTGCCATTTACACGCTTGACCACCCACTGGAGTACCCGCATATTCTGACCAAAGCCGGGCCATAACCAGCCTCCATCTTCGGTTTTACGGAACCAGTTCACGCGGAAAATAACCGGCAGATGTTCAACCTTGTCCTTCATGCTGAGCCAGTGTTTCCAGTAATCTCCCATGTTGTAGCCACAAAACGGCAGCATGGCCATTGGGTCACGACGTATAGCCGCCTGATTCTCGGCAGCAGCAGTAGCTTCAGAGCCAAGAGTCGCTCCCATATAAACGCCATGAGCCCAATCCTTGCTCTGGTATACCAGAGGGAATGTAGTACTCAGGCGGCCACCAAACAGGAACGCACTGATGGGAACCCCTTTCGGATTTTCCCATTCAGGGTCCACGCTGGGACACTGATCCGCCGGCGCTGTAAAGCGGGCATTGGGATGCGCCGCCTTGCGACCACAACCTGGCGTCCAGTCCTTGCCTTTCCAGTCAATCAGGTGGGCAGGTGCCTCTTCTGTCATCCCTTCCCACCAGACATCGCCGTCATCGGTAAGGGCGACATTGGTAAAGATAGTATTGCGAGTCATAGTTTCCATAGCCGCCGGATTGGAATCCATGGAGGTACCGGGGGCTACGCCAAAATAACCGGCTTCAGGATTAATGGCATACATGCGTCCATCTGCACCGGGCTTGATCCAGGCGATGTCATCGCCTACGGTGTGAACTTTCCAGCCTTCAAAACCTTCAGGTGGAATCAGCATGGCCAGGTTGGTCTTGCCACAGGCACTGGGGAAAGCGCCGGCGATATAGGTTTTATCCCCTTCCGGAGATTCAACACCGACAATCATCATATGTTCTGCCAGCCAGCCTTCATCACGCGCCATGACAGAGGCAATACGCAGGGCAACACACTTCTTGCCTAACAGAGCGTTGCCACCATAGCCCGAGCCATAGGAAACCACTTCACGGGGTTCAGGAAAATGAACGATGTAGCGATTATCCGGATCACAAGGCCAGGACACATCCTCACGGCCGTCAGTGAGCGGATAACCAATGGAGTGCAGGCATTTGATAAAGTCATCATCACCCAGGATATCCAGCACTTTCTGCCCAATGCGGGCCATGATGCGCATGCTTACAACCACATAGGGGCTGTCGGTGATCTGCACACCAATCTGGGCAATATCAGAACCCAGAGGCCCCATGCTGAAAGGGATGACATACATGGTACGCCCTTCCATGCAGCCTTCAAACAGGCCATTGAGAGTGCCACGCATTTCAGTTGGCTGCATCCAGTTATTGGTGGAGCCGGCGTCGGATTTCTTTTCACTGCAGATAAAAGTACGGCTTTCCACGCGCGCGACATCACGCACATCAGAACGGGCAAGAAAACTGTTGGGGCGTAATTCAGGGTTTAACCTGATAAAGGTACCGGCCTGGACCAGTTCCTCGCAAAGGCTGTCATATTCTTCCTGACTTCCATCACACCAGTGGATTGAACTTGGGCGACAGAGTGTTTCGATTTCCTTGATCCAGGTGTTGAGTTTCTGGTTATTAGTATTGGCCTGGGTAGAGGTCATATGGTGTATTGCTCCGCTGATATGCTGTTATCTAGTGGATCGCTCCGGGTAAGGAGCACCACTTAAATTCGAGCGGTGCATTTTAGACTGTCTTAACCCATTTGAGTACCATCAAAAGCAATTTCCAGGAAAAAAAAGAAGATATTCCTCCCCCACTCCCTGGTACCGGCAAAAACCCTCCTCCAGTTTTGAATGCACGTGACGAAAGTGGTACATTAGCGCGCTTTTTCAAACACCCGAATCATCAGCTGGAGCTCCCATGACAAGCTATAAAATAGCCCTTCTGGATGGAGACGGCATCGGTCCCGAGATAATGGCCGAAGCGGTTAAAATTCTGAAACTCGTCGAAGCACGCAATGACGTGACTTTTGACCTCGTCCACACCCCCTTTGGCGCCAGTGCCTGGTTCGAATGTGGTAGTGCATTTCCTGATCAAACCAAGACAGTCTGTGATGACGCCGACGCCATCCTGAAAGGCCCTATTGGCCTGAGTCATGAGGAATCCAAGAAAATCCCGGTTGACGAGCAGCCGGAACGTGGTGCCCTGCTACCGATGCGCCGTCGCTACAATACCTATGCCAATTTCCGCCCGGTTTTCCTGCCCAAGGGGCTGGCGCATTTTTCTTCCTTGAAACCTGAGATCATCGGAGAAGGCATCGACATCATGATGATCCGCGAGTTGGTGGGCGGCCTGTATTTTGGTCACAAGGAAACCGGCATCAATGAAGATGGTCGACGTTATGTCACTGAATCCCTTGAATATGATGAAGACCAGATTAAACGAATTATGAAGGTGGCTTTCAAGACGGCAATGAAGCGCAAGAAAGTCCTGCACAATATCCACAAGAGCAATGTACTGAAATCCAGCGTGCTGTGGAATGAGGTAATGGAAGAAGTCCATGCTGACTACCCTGAAGTGGAAGTCATTAATATTCTGGTGGATGCTGCGGCCACATACCTGTGCCTGAAACCCACCATGTTTGACACCATGGTGATGGAAAACATGTTCGGTGACATCCTGTCAGACCAGGGTGGCGGTATTCTGGGCTCACTTGGCCTGATGCCTTCTGCCTGCATGGGAGACAAAAAAGCCTACTACGAGCCCTCCCACGGTTCTGCGCCCGACATAGCCGGCAAAAATATCGCCAACCCCTACTCTATGATTGGCTCAGTAGCGATGATGCTGGAAATGAGTTTTGGTATGGACGTGGAAGCGAAGAACTTGTGGCATTCCATGCAGTCAGTATTTGCTGACGGCTTCAGCACTGCTGACCTTTCAAAGGAAGGATCCGGCGTGACAATGCTGTCGACTTCTGATTTTGGCGACAAAGTTGCTGAAGCTTTTTTGAAAACCAGTAACGCTTAATAGAGCTCATTATTAGCACTTAATTGTAGTCGTCTTGTCGGATGACGCTTCGCTTATCCGACCTACAAGATTCTTATACCCAGCAACTCTTCAAAGACAACAACTATATATTTCCACATGAAGATGCCGAAGCTTGCGTTGCGTTGAGTGTGAGCTGCGAAGGGGCAGGAATATTGCAGGGACAAATGGCCATGGACGGCCATTTGAGCCGGGCTGAGCCTGGATGGCGAATCCCGGCGACCCGTCATAATATTCGTGCGACGAAGGAAGCCGAAGGCCAGCGAACCCGAAACAGATTTCTTGCTTACTTCTTTTTAAAAAGAAGTAAGGCCCTCCCCGGCAGGGGAAAGAAAAGGATCACCCTTACAAAAAATCAAAAGCATTCAAAAATAGTTTTCAGGAAATTAACTTCTCAATTTCCGGCCAGGTTTGCTGGCCATTGCAATACATCTCTTCAGTCAGCTCCGCCGGCATCCATTTCAAAAAAGCCGGCTCAAAGGCAGGTCTGGCTTTAATCCGTTGAAACCAGTTTTCCACATTCGGCAGACGGCCATTTTGCCATAGAGGCTCCATCGCCAGGGCCGCCAGTCTGTTTAAATAAGGCGTCAATGCTATATCAGCCATGGTGAAAGTATTGCCTGCGAGCCAATCACTTTCCGATAAAGCCGCTTCCATTTTGTCCAGATAAGTCAGGTATAAGCGGATTTTATCTGCCACACCGGGGGCTTTAACACCTTCCTGAATCCATTGCCATTTCAGCAGTCGGGCAGCTTTACCGGCTGCATCTCCGTTTTCAACAAACTCCTCGAAATTTCCTTTGCCATTGCGCAGGATAGTATGGCGATGGGATGCCACATAAGTGATTGCGGAACAGGCCGGATGCAGCTCTTCATCAACTGCCTTGGTCCAGAGCCGAACGCGCGCTTTTTGAGCCGCCGCTTTGGGCATCAGGGGATATTCAGGGTATTTGTTTTCCAGGTATTCGCAGATAACTGTGGATTCAGGCAGGATCAGCTCACCATCAATCAACAGCGGGACAACCCCTTTTGGATTTAGAGCAAGATAGTCCTTGTTGAACTGCTCACCCTTGAGGATGTCCACATAATGCCCTTCCCAGGACAGATGCTTTTCCTCCAGCACAAAGCGCACTTTGGCCGCGCAAGCTGAAGAGCCGTGATGATAGAGTTTCATTGGATAGTTTCCCGCAAAGCCGGATTGCTGGCGATAAAAAAAACGCTAGAGTATTTTTCTTATGGGATCACCCGGTGCAACCACACCGGAGGTTATGACCCTGGCATTGATACCACGTAAATTCAGCGCCTTGCCGACAGTTGAATTAACAAACTGATTCGCGTCTTTACCAAAGCGTTTACCAAATTTGAAACAGCCAAGATGCGGTAACGCTGACACTTCGATAACAGCCTGCCCAATACCCAGGCGGGTTCCCGGCGGCAGGTTTTTATCACTCAGATCGAAATCCACAAAAAACTGATCACCGGCTTCCGGCCAGCGCTCAGCGGACTCTACTATGGCATTAATTACGCGGGAATTCATCAGCGTCAGTTGTCTGCCCGGAACAGGCTTGCCATCGGCAGTATGTTTATCCTTGCGGTTGACCCAGTTATCTCCTATCAGACCAGAGTCTATATTCAGATCCGCATTATCCATCACCTGACGCCCGCCGGTAATGGGTCGTGACACAATCATTTCAACCATGCCTTCATCAGAAGGTGATTGTCGTATCGATGCAAGATGACTTTCCATCTCAACTAATGATCTGACTGGATGCATGAACAACTCCTCTTGTGATGACTTCATGCCTTGCCCCCGGACCCGGCATAGTAAGCCTTGATGCTGGTAATGACGGTTTGGATATCATCCCTGCTTATATCCAGGTGAGTCACCAGGCGTATTTTTTCTGCAGCCTCTATAAGAATATTCTGCGCCTGCAGGTAATCTGCCAGGCCCTGATAATTTCCATCACGTGTGCGCAGGAATACCATATTGGTCTGCAGGTTTTCCAAATCTACTTCCAGCTCCTCAATTGCCGCAAGCCCATTACCCAACAGGGCTGCGTTATCATGATCAATTTGCAACCTGTCGATATTATTCTCCAGAGCATGGATGCCGCCAGCAGCGATGATACCGGCCTGGCGCAAGCCGCCACCTAGCATTTTCCGCCAGCGCCGGGCCTGCTTGATAAAATCTTCGGAGCCACACAAAACCGAACCAACCGGCGTGCCCAGACCTTTGGAAAGGCACACTGAAATCGAGTCAAAATGGCGGGCAATATCCTGAACATTTATCCCCAGCTTCACGGCAGCATTAAATACGCGTGCGCCATCAAGATGATGTTGCAGTCCATGGCTTTGTGCCAGTTTTGAAGCTGCGTCGATATAGTCCATCGCTAACACCTTGCCGCCAATAGTATTTTCCAGGCACAGCAGGCGCGTGATGGCAAAATGAAAGTCATCGGGCTTGATAGCAGCGCGAATTCTTTCCAGGGCAATACTGCCATCAGGTTCCAGTTGCAGGGGTTGCGGCTGGACACTGCCCAGAACAGCGGCACCGCCTGCTTCGTATTTATAGGTATGGGCATCCTGGCCAACGATATATTCTTCCCCACGCTGGCAGTGGCTGATGATCGCCAGCAGATTCGACATGGTGCCACTGGCCACATAAAGCGATGCCTGTGTCCCCATCATCTCCGCAGCAAGCATTTCCAGCCGAATAACCGTGGGGTCATCACCCCACACATCATCACCAACAGGCGCCGCAGCCATTACCCGTCGCATTTCAGGTGACGGCCTGGTGACGGTGTCGCTGCGTAAATCGACCAAGGAATCTTCCAGTTTCATTATTTTTTCAACTTTTGCTGTACCGATAAATTTACCGACATATGCGGATTAAGGGACACGGGAAAAAGGATAAAGAATAAAGGTGGGCGTCAGATGAATCTGCAAACTGCTCACCTTTATCCTTTATCTTTTTTCCTTTATCCGGTTTTATCCTTTATCTTTTTTGTTTTATCCGGTTTTATCCTTCATCCGGTTTTAATTCGTCTCGGTTTCACTATGCATCCGGGTATTTATCATCCGCAATGTGGCTTCCACCGCCGCATACACCTGGTTGGAGTGAACTCCACGAGTACGCAGGTTCTTCCCTGCATTGCCGCCATGATCGCCCGCCCAGGTGATGGTACATTCGGTCAGGGCGCCGGTTTTACCGCCTCGGGGAATGCGCACGGAATAATCCAGCAATTCCGGTAATTCAAAATTCTGCAGCTGCATAATCTTTTTCAGCGCATCAATAAAGGCTGCATAGCCACCGTTGCCTTTTCCGCTTTCAGAATACTCAGTACCGTTGATTTCCACCACCAGGTTCACCTGGGAATGCTTTTCGTACTGGCTGTGAATCTGGCATTCCACCAGCTTTATATGCTGATAGTCATTACTCTCCAGTACATCAGCAATGATGAAAGGCAGATCATCGGCAGTAATGGTTTCCTTGGAATCCCCCAGGGAGACCACCCGTTGCAATACTTTTTTAAGGTTGTCATCCGACAGTGTGATACCCAGCTCTTCGATATTCTTGACCACGGAAGCCTTGCCACTGAGTTTGCCCAGGGCGTAGGTACGCTTGCGGTCAAAACGTTCCGGACTGAGTCGGGTTTCATAAAGCCCGCCTTTTACATCACCATCAGCATGGATACCGGCGGTCTGGGTGAATACATCCTGCCCCAGGATTGGCATATTGGCGGCAATGTATTTTCCGGAGAACTGCTCAACCATGGTGCTTATATCGTGCAAATGAGTTTCATCGATACCGGTATCAATGCCCATTTTATCGCGCAGTACCACGGCAAGCTCTGCCAGACTGACATTGCCTGCGCGTTCACCCAGACAATTCATGGTGCAGTGCAGGTTGGCAATACCCGCTTTCACTGCAGCCATACAATTGGCGGTGGCCAGTCCATAATCATTGTGTGGGTGAAAATCGAATATCTGCTCGGGAAACTCTCTGCGCATATCTGAAAGAGCATTGAAGACCTCATCAGGACTCATCACGCCAAGCGTATCGGGCAGCATAAAATGTTCTATTTCACAGTCCTTGATGGCTCTCATCAGGGCAAATACATAGGCCTTGTCGTCATGGTAACCATTGGACCAGTCTTCCAGATAGGCATTCACGCGCAGCCCCTGCTCGCTGGCATAGTTAACAGTCCTGAAAATATCCTCAACGTGCTCATCAAGGGTTTTTCCAAGCTGATTGGTGCAATGTTTTTCACTACCTTTGACCAGCAGATTCAGTACCTGACCACCGGCTTCCCTTATCCAGTTTACACTGCGGTCATAATCCACAAAGCCGAGTACTTCAACCCGCCCTTCCAGCTTATGCTTTTTTGCCCAGTTGATGATACTGCGCAGTGCTTCCTGCTCCCCTGCTGAAACCCGGGCAGAGGCGACTTCTATTCTGTCGACGCCAAGGGACTCCAGCATGGCCTGGACAATATTGAGTTTTTCACCCGCGCTGAAAGACACACCCTGGGTTTGCTCGCCATCGCGCAAGGTTGTATCCATAAGTGAAACATACCTTGGCAGGCTGCCCGGGATTGTCGAACTGGTGACAGTCTGTTCAGTCACATCAAACTCCATTCTCAAGATATAGTTTGTTCTGGTAAATATGGCTCAGGGTATTTTGGCCATGAGCTAAAACGAAAAAACCCGCCTGGTGGCGGGTTTATTTAATGTTCTTCAATTTATTGCTGACAAATAATCAAAGATCCAACCCGCGTTCAGCGCTGGATAATAATGCCCTTGATAATTGTTGTCGCTTTATTCATGGCGCGCAGTTTTGGTGATTTGGCCTTTAATGTCAAGTCTTTACGCGGAATTGAAGACATTAAGGTAAATTTTCCCAGCGTTTTTGCAAGGCTGAAACATCGATATTTTCGTCCAGCTCTACATTAAAAGTATTGTTCAGCAGTTCAAGCAGCTGATCGAAATCCTCAATCTGCTGACTCTGCTTTTCAACCTTTTCCTCTGTCACACTGTTGTCACCGGTTCCTCCCTCCAGCATATAGCGGTTATAGGTTCTGTTCTCCAACGCATGCCGACATTGATTATCAACCCGGGCCATAACCAGATTATTCACAAAATGTGACTGCGGATGTGTGGCCACATAATGATTGGCCATCTCAAAATCCACCGGATACTGGGGAGGCAGATCAAATACATACATTTGCTTCCACCCACCATTGAGACTGACGGCAATAGTAAATTCATCGCCTTCCTGGAGGATTCTGAAGGTTTCATTAGGGGTTTTCTGGACAGCCCCGGGATCCAGTCGCAATGGGGCTGTCATGGTGAGACCACCAAAGCCCACATCAGCGATCCAGGATTGTTCCGCGATATCCACCTTGAGTAACATGTGGGTGCGGGCCATTTCTGTTTTTTCCGGTGATCGCCAGAGCACCCTGGCGGCATGTTCTGTGACCTGAAACCCCAGTGCTTTTAATATTTCTGCCAGAATCAGGTTTTGCTCGAAACAATACCCCCCCCTGCCCTGGTTCACCAGCTTCTCAAATACATCATTCACTTGCAGGCTGACCCTTTCGGCAACAAATGAATTGATGTTTTCAAAAGCAATAGCACGAGGATGCAGCTGGTGTATCTGCTCAAGAGTCGCCAGGGAATTATCTGCAGTGCCGCTAAAGCCTATGCGTTGTAAATAGGAACTGATATCCACCGGAGTACCTGTAATGTGTGCTTTATATAAAAAAGATTAATAAAAATAGTTGCTGGAGTACAATGCATAGCTCATTGATAATGATCCCTGCATCCTACTGAAGCTAATCATTTTGTCTACTGCTATTCGCTCACCCGTTATACTTGCCGCCTTCTGGATGCTGGGAACACTCAGTTCACTGTTGATGCTCGCCATCGCTGCCAGGGAATTATCCGGCACAATCTCAACCCTGCAAATGATCACCGTGCGCAATGCGGTTGGCTTTATACTGATTTGTGCCCTGCTCCAGGGAAGTGGCTGGAAGCAGCTGAAAACCGCACAGTCAGGGACTCACCTGGTTAGAAGCGTCTCACATCTTATCGCGCAATACGCCTGGATCTTTGGACTTGCCTCCATTCCAATGGCTGAAGTATTCGCGCTGGAGTTTTCAGGGCCGGTCTGGTCCGTAATTATTGCCAGCGTGTTGCTGGGGGAAAAAATAAACCGCTTTCGTGTGCTTACTCTGGTGCTTGGTATTATCGGAGTACTGACTATTCTCAGGCCGGGTTTTCGTAATCCGGACCCGGCCATGTTCATCGTAATTTTTAGTGCAGTTTGCTTTGCGCTGGCCAATGTACTGACCAAGAAACTGGTGGTGAACAATTCTCCTCTGAACATTATTTTTTATGTCACCGTCATTCAGTTCATGCTTACCGTGATTCCGACTGTTGCCATCTGGGTAGTTCCCGACACAAGGGAATGGTTATGGATGATAGTGATGGGAATTGTTGCCATCACTGCCCATTACTGCTTTGCCCGGGCCTTTTCCTATGCCGATGCCATGGTTGTCATTCCAATGGACTTCTTACGCCTTCCTCTTGCAGGTATCATGGGCTGGCTGCTTTATCAGGAAAGCATGGATGAATTCGTCATCCTTGGCGCGCTGATCATGTTTGGCGGCAATTTGATTGGCATCTACACGGAAAAGCGCAGGCTTAACGCCAACAATGAATAGATCAACATTTAACAAGAAGTGATTTACGGTAACACTGGCAATGACTCAACAAACTCCGGCAATTAATAGTACGCCTGCTCCCTTATGGCGAATTCTGGCCGCCATGGCCTATGACAGCATTCTCGTCATTGCTATATGGATGGTGGTCACATTTATCATTCTTTCCTTTTTCGGTGTCGAAAATGCCCGTACTCTGGATGGAGAGGCTGTGGTGCTGGATCCCATATACAAGAACATCACTTTTACTGCCATGATTGTCAGTGCCTGGGCTTTCTATGGCTGGTTCTGGACCCACAGCGGTCAAACTCTGGGCATGCAGGCCTGGCGTATTCGGGTAGTGAGCAAGCAGGGCCAGCCTGTAACGGTGGCGCAGTCAGTGGTGCGTTTTGGCACGGCAATGGTTTCATGGCTGCTACTGGGAATTGGCTACTGGATGATGCTGTTTAATTCCGAAAAAGAGACGCTCCATGACAAGATATCAAACACCAAACTCGTCAGCGTTCCGCTAATGGAAAAGAAATAATCCCTCCAAAAAAAGTCGATCTCCTTTTTGCTTAAATTGAAACCAAAGTCGGCGCGTCGGATGACGGCTCTGCGAGCCTTATCCGACCTACAACTTTTTCTTGTGACTTGCGACTTGTGACTTGTGACCTAAAGTTATTAGCTTGCGCGCCTGAGCAATGCGGTTCCCAGCAAAAGACAGAACACAATCGGGCAGGTAACTGCAAAAAGCGGGTTGAGCTGGTATACCAGGCTTACTGTACTGAGCAGGTTCTGCACCAGATAAAAAACAATTCCAAAACAGATTGCTGTAAAGACTTTTGAACCCATGGTGGCAGAGCGCAAGGGGCCAAAAATAAAAGACACCGCAACAATCACCAAGGCCGCTGTAGTGAGAGGCTGCATCACCTTTTTCCAAAACGAGAGAAAATAGGCACTGCTATCCTGCCCCTGGTTTTCAAAACGGCGAGCATAGCGATATAGATCTGATATCGACATTTTATCCGGGTCAATAATCAGTACCTTAAGCAGATCGGGGTTCAGGTCCACATCCCAGACTTTCTCTTTAAACACATCGACCTGTGATGCAGGCATATCCTGCGTATTGCTGTAGTTAATTTCTGTACCATTATCCAATAACCAGTAGCCATCTGGTTCATTCTGAAAGCGAGCACTTTCGGCGTTCACCAGCGATGCCAGGGTTTGCTCTTCAGTAAAGGAATAGATGCTGATGCCATGCAACACCCCATCCGGATCAATAGCATTGAAATGCATAAATTCATTACGGTCTCGTTGCCAGTGCCCGTAGCGGGAAAGGGCAACCTGCTCGCCGCGCGCCAGTGCCCGATCCAGTTCTCCCTGGAGTTCCATTTTAGGGGCTATGAATTCACCCAGCAGTAAACCCACTGCCATGACAATAATGGCTGGCTTCATTACCGCCCACACTATGCGCAGAACCTTGACGCCGGAAGCCTGCAATATCACCAGTTCGTTGGCCGAAGCCAGGATTCCCAGACCAACAAGAGAGCCAATAAGGGCCGTGATTGGCAACAGTTCATAGATATGGCGGGGAAAAACAAACAACACATAGCGAATAGCATCGGCACTGGAATAATTTGCATCGGTTTCACCGACTTCATCCACCAGGGCAAATACCAGATCGAGCCCTGCCAGCACAAACAGGACTACCAACATGGCCAGCAATACCTGGTTTTTTATATAACGGTCTATTTTTATCATCTGGTTAAAAACCCGGGAACTGCCAAGCCCCTTAGCCTGTCCGAAAACAACAACCAGCCCAGCAAGCCAAACAGGGCATGCACCCACCATAATCCCAGAAACTCTGGAATATCACCGGCCGCCAACAGATCCCTGCTCACCAGTAGAAGACCAAAATAAAGTATATAGAGAAAAACGGCTGGCACCATTTTTGCGAATCTCCCCTGCCGCGGACTGACCCGGCTCAGTGGTACCGCCATCAGCGTCAGTATCGGTATGATCAGTACCAGCGAAATCCGCCATTGCAGTTCAGCAGTATGGGAAGCTTCCCCGGAATTCCACAGTGCCGTTGTCGTCATTGCCCGCTCGGCGACGGCAACATCAATAGTAATTTCCCGCGCTGGAATCCTTACCCCCATATCGGCAAACTGGGTCAGCTGCATTTCATTGCTATCAGCTTTTTTCTCTGAAATGGACCCTGTGGAGAAAAGTACGAAGCGCCCGCCTTCTTCATCCTCAGTCGGGATGGCGGTACTGGCCACCGTTATGCGCCCGGTTTCGCTTTCATGCATAAATACATTCTGCATCTGCTCATCAACGATATCTTCGGTATAGGTTGTGCGCTGTCCGCGGGAAATATTCTGAAACAGCCCTGGCACCATGACATCGAATTCATTCAGTTCTTTTTGTGCTTCCAGCAAGTTATCGGTGTTAATCAGTCCCATTGGCGTAAGCATGAAACAAAGTATGGCCACGGTGAGCGCTACCAGTGCTGATGAAATAAAGGTCATTCCAAGCAGGCGCCGCCGGCTCAAACCACAGGCAGATAATACCGTCATCTCGTTATCGGCATACATTCGGCCATAGGCCAGGAGAATGCTGAGCAAAAGTGCCAGTGGCAATATAAGCTGAATAAATTCAGGAATACGGTATGTCATCAGCAGGGCCAGAATCGCTGGATCAATTTCTCCCTGGGAAGCCTGCCCCAGGTATTTTAGAAATCGTCCCAACACAACCACGGCCAGTAATATGAACGTCGTTGCCGCTGTTACCTGGAGAATCTGCCGTGTCAGATAGCGTAAAATAATCATAACTTGATTCTAGAGTATCGCTTCGACCTCAGCCACCTGTATGATTGCCTGTCTGACTCTGAACCACACAGCCCTTCCTGACACCAGATGACGGTGTTTTGATATATGGCAGTGGCCAGAGTAAAATTTTGCATTCACCGCTTTCCTCACATTTTCACAAACACGGAACATTTATGAATTTCACTATCAAGACTGCTGCACTCCAGAATATTACTACTTCCTGCATGATTCTTGGGGTTTACCAGAACAAGGCCTTACCCGAAGTGACTGCAGAAGTTAACAAGCTTACGCATCGGGCGCTGGGCAATATCATTGAAGCTGGCGATATTAGTGGCACTCTCGGGCAAACCCTGCTTATCCATAACCCGGAAGGGGTCCGCGCGAAACGACTGCTTCTCGTTGGCCTGGGCAAAAAAGGTGAGCTTGATCTGAAAAAATTTATCAAGATTATTAGCAGCGTGGCACAGGGTCTGAAAAAATATGCCCTTGGGGACGCACTTGATACCCTTATCAATTTACCGGTAAAAAATGCCGGCAGCGAAAAGTGTGGACAAATGATTGCCCAGATACTGCAGAATAGTGTCTATCGATATACCCAGACCAAGTCCAAGAAAGGAAGCAAGCCGGAACTGAAGAAGGTTGATCTCTATCTGGTGGACAAAACCCAACGCTCCAAACTCAGAAAAGCACTCGATACCGGTTCTGCAGTTGCCAGCGGCATGGCACTGACTCGTGAAATGGGTAACCTGCCAGGTAATATCTGTACCCCTACTTTCCTGGGCGAGCAGGCCCAGCTGCTTGCCAAACGCAACAAACTGTTAAAAACCAAGGTGTTGTCGGAAGCCCAGATGCGCCGACTTGGCATGGGTTCCCTGCTTTCTGTTGGCAATGGCAGCGATGAAAACTCTGCCCTGATTATTATGGAATACAACGGTGCCAGCGAAAAAACCAAACCCAATGTGATAGTGGGTAAAGGTATTACTTTTGATACCGGTGGTATCAGTCTGAAACCCGGTGCCGGCATGGATGAAATGAAATTTGACATGTGCGGTGCTGCCAGCGTTCTCGGTACCATGGCCGCACTGTGCGCCCTGAAACCCAGGATTAATGTTATTGGCGTTATCGCCAGTGCTGAAAACATGCCAAGTGGTCGCGCCACCAAACCTGGTGACATCGTAACCAGCATGTCGGGTCAGACTATCGAAGTACTCAATACTGATGCAGAAGGCAGGCTGGTATTGTGTGATGCCCTGACCTACGTAGAAAGGTATAAACCAAAATCTGTTATTGATATTGCTACTCTGACCGGTGCTGTTATCGTTGCGCTTGGCTCGGTAGTCAGCGGTGTAATGAGCAACAATGATGAATTGGCTGACAAACTTTACCAGACTGGCCTGGACGTCAATGACCCGGTATGGCGTTTGCCAATCTGGGATGAATACCAGTCCCAGCTGGATAGCAATTTTGCCGATATCGCCAATATTGGTGGACCCAAAGCTGGCAGCATCACCGCCGCCTGCTTCCTGTCCCGGTTTGCCAAGAAATATCCCTGGGCACATCTTGATATCGCCGGAACAGCCTGGTTACA
>JAHEHN010000053.1 GCA_024644515.1 Gammaproteobacteria bacterium | reverse complement strand
GAGATCGCTAGCTCTCGAGGGGCGTGCTTGCAGCCAGAATAATTCTTAGAAAAGCGGCAAATAGAAATTTAGAGATCGTCAATGATCCAAAATCAAAAAAATGTGTGTCCATAAAGCACCCTATTAACCCTATTTAACACCCCAGCTAACACACCCCTCGATAGCCCAACACCGCCCACCAAAGCCCGCGTATTTACTGGGCTGCAGCTATGCTTGAATCAGCTACTTAGGTTACCCTACAGGGGTGGTTGAATCGCCTCCAGTTCGCTAGACGCTTTCCAGCCTCGTTCAGTGACCTGCCTGACGGCTATCTCGAAATTCTTCGGAATAACGTTGGTTGCTCATATACACCTCTCGTACTAGTCATTTTGTATGACTGAAAGGTATGTAGTGAGTTAGTAGCGATTCACTACGCAAAAAGCTAAGCACTACCCCTAGTTTTTCGGCACACCCATGAACCTTCTATCATTCCAATCCTCCGCATTTCTTTTTCAAGTTCATACAGTTCTTTCATTTTGGCTCTGTATTCGGCCCTTTTAGCCCGTGTTTCTCTACCATGTACTGTTTTAGCGGCTGCGCAGCGTTCTTTCCCAGCTTTTGTTTTGGGACCGGTAGATTTCCCTCCATGTATTCTGCATACATTCTTACCCTTCATAGCAGGTGCTCTGCACTGCTGTTTAGTTCTCTTTGATTGGGCTTGGCACTGTTTGCACCGAATACGCCCGCCTAGTGTCAGAAATGTATTCATAATCAAGGCCCGAGGAGGGTGCCAGCCTCTAATTCAGCGCAGGACCTCTTGATCGGGGAGGAGATGTTTGCATGATTTTGCACTTTTTTAGCATTTTCATGCAGTGGCACCTGCATGTTTTTCTCTGCAACCCTATGGGTTGCAGAAAACGTGCGATCTTTTTTTATTTTTGTGCCGTGAAGGTAGTAGCGTCCGTCATCTTCGATTAGCTGCCCCAGTTCGATAAGTTTATGGATAGCTTGTTTGGCAGTTTGAAGTGAATTTCTCTGGTCACCGACAATATGCTTTCCATGGGTGTACAGCTTTTCTAGGGTCATTCCTGAACCAGTCAATACATTCTTCAAACTCTCCAATATGGCCAACTGATGCTTACCCTGAGGTAACTGAAGTCTAAATATATCAGGCTGTACCACACACGACGTCACGTCATCACCATCAGCATCCTTCCCAAGAAATACCTGCTCCAACCTAAATGGGTGACTGATTCCGTCTTCGCCATCTTTTGATTTACTTACCATCCACTCTCGACCTGACAGTGTTTTCCTCAGTTCGATTCCAGCATCCAAGGCTGCGATAAAGCTGCTGTGCCCTCTTGCCCCTCTGCTGGCATCTTTTCCCGTGTGGTGTACCAATATGACAAGGCTATTTGTTTCTTTCTGAAGTATCTGAGCGTTTTTGATGATAGTGCCCATGTCTGAGGAGGTGTTTTCATCGGCTTCTGGTGCTGACTGGTTTAAGGTGTCTATAACTATCACCCCATCCTGAAAACCATTTAGGTTTATTGCTTCGGCAAAGCGCATAGCATCTGTGGTTAGTAATGATATTCGCTCTGTAACGATTCTAAATGTACTTGGTAGCTGGGTATTGAAGTGCTTCTCGTATGCTTTGATCCTGTTAGGGACGCCTCCTGTGCCCTCCAAAGGCACATATATAACGGGGCAGGCTTTGACCTTATTTCCATAGAAATCTTCACCTAGGGCAATTTTGGCTATCAGATCGATAATGAAAAACGATTTTCCTGAACCTGAAGGCCCATACACAGAAGCCAATCCGGTTTTGGGTAATAGCCCTTTGACGCGCCAAGCCAGTCGGGGGAGTTTATGTAGGTCCTGTGCCGTTAGAAAGTTAAAATGCAGTTGTTCAGTGATTTGCTGTTTGTCAGTTTTATTTGTATTACTGTTGATTAACTGGTTCTTTTCGTTATTTCGAGATATTTCTGCACGCTCACTAGAATTCTTTAGGTGATAATACAGTGAGCCTGCTGTTATTGGATTTGGTCTATTTGGATCGTAGCTATTAAACGCCTTTTCAAAACCTTCTTCCGTATACCTTTCCGAAAGCATTGACCATTGGCGTAATGGCTCCCTCGCAGCCTCTCCGATGCTTGCACCAGCCCATATAACAGCTAGCCATGCCTCTCCATACTCGAATGTTCCATTACCGCGCTTGTCATCGGGTGAGATTTTGTCGAGCGCCTTCTTGAACCTCTCAAGTCGAATCTCAATGGGATAATCTTGCCTAGCTACTACATTAGATTCATCATCAAGCTGTGAGAGTAGTTCTTTGTATTCATCTGTTTTCTGCGCCGGTGCCGACATGTTTATGACATCTGAAAGCATTTCCCGGGTGACTTTTTTCTGGCTGCTCATTCTACGATCCTCGCTATTCTATAGGGCCGTTCAGGGCTATCCTCCCCCTTGCGGGCTATGGTCCCGAGGAATTTCGTTATGCGGCCGGCGTTGTATACCACCCTGTCGATTTTAGTTTCAGGCGTATCAAACTTCGTTGCTAGGGCAGATAGAAACGACTTAATCAAGGCGCCATCTGTTTCGTTATTCTCAAGATGATCCAAAACGTAATACAAGTGGTATCCATTACCCGAGCAGGTTGTTATCGGGTTTGGCCACCCTTGCTCTGATAGCCAAGTAGAGATTTGTCTGCCCAATTCCAACGAGGCTTCTAGCTCAGCTTCTTTTGAGGGCTCTTTGACTGACTCAGCCCGGTCAATATCGATGAACAGCAAATCACGGTAGTCAATATCTGCATCGCCGGTGGCTCTACCATTGAAGTCGGGTTTAATGGGGTTGAGGTTTATGTAGACGTTATATCCCTGCTTATTGATGCCCTCGGCGTACTTTTCTATTGCGGCTTTGAACTTCTCAATATCTGGATAGTCTGGGCTTCGAAATATTCGATTTATTGGCTTATGGCTGCTGTAGTGAATTCCACGAATATTGATTAATGCAGTGTCGCCGAGGGGGAATATTTTCCAGTTATCAGCAAATAAGTTTGTGGACTGCCATCCACTATCATACTTAAAACAATAAGACATAGTCGTCTGCTCCCTTGATAAGGCTAAAATTTTTGAATTTTTTAGTTGGGATAAAGCAGACAATTAACCGTTGCCGAACGGATGTAGTTATAACTACTTGATGATATCCAGCAAATTTCTCATCCCAAAAAAATTGCTTCATCTAATTTTGCGCCGAGGGCCACGCCTTTTTGCACCTCTTATGTAATCAATTTAATAAATGACTATGGCTAAAATTTTGATGTACCACAGTCCATTATGTATTTAAAAAAGTTTTCTTCATGAATGAGTATTTTCCTCCCCCAATAGCGAATTACACCCTGTTCAAGAAGCTCAGAACGCTTGTTAAAAATTAACCATTTGACACCTCCAAACGTGAACTCCGGAAACGCAGAACAGAAAGACTTTATAGATCTAAAAGGAGAATTGTTCGATTTAATATTCATACCATTCCTCCAAATCGTTGGGCGACCATCTTACTAACCGATTGATGCTTATGATCGTCAGTTAAATGACTGTAGCGCTGAACCATAGCTAGTGTTTTATGCCCCAAAATATCTGAAATATCTCGAAGCCCAACACCAGACATTGCCAAATAGCTTGCTGACGTATGCCTCAAATCATGGAATCTGAAATTCTTTATCTGGGCAATCTCGAGGGTTTTTTTGAAATGTTTATAAATAGTGAGCAGGGTCGAATCACTAACCACCCGAACTGGCGGGAATACCATAGCAGATTGATCAATGGGTCTTACTTTACTCCACTGGATCAAAGCATTTTGTGCGGGTCCTACGAGTGGAACAGAACGCATTTCTCCGTTTTTACTGTCCTTTATTATAATCTTACTGTATTTAGCTTTTATATCTTCCCACCGCAATCGCAATATCTCGCTTTTACGCATTCCCGTTGTAATGGCAATCAAAATAATGGGGTAGAGCGCAGGACATTGCTGATATTTTTGCGCCGCTCTAATGAGAGCTGTCCTCTCATAATCTGACAGGATACGACATCTCCCTCTCGATTCTGACAAGCGCCTAATTTTCTGGCATGGATTGTTTTCTATCCACTCAAGCTCGTTACATACAAAAGTAAAAAACGCACTAAGTGCTGCCAAATAACGATTTGCAGTGGCATTTGAACGAGTTTTTAGGAGTTCTTGACGAGCGTAGCGGATTTTAGGAGCTGTAATACTAATTAAAGGCAAGCCTGAAAATTTGTTTTGCCAATAAAAAAGTTGTGGCGCACGCGTATCTACATCTTTAATACTCCGAGACAGATCGGGTATGTAAATATCTAACGCTTCATCAATCGTATATTGTTGATTTTTAGCGTTTGGAATTGCCTTACCAGAAAAAACCTCAGATTCTATTCTGGTTGCCCATTTCTGAGCGTCAGTTTTTCTTGGAAAGGTGTGGCTAAGCGGCGGTTGCCCCTTGCGTCGTACTTTTGCGCGATATGAAATCGCTCCTGATTTGGAATGTCGGGCCTCTATTGTAGCCATACGAAATCTCCCTTTGGCGACTTGCGCCAGAAATAGTTAAAGGATGATGTATCAATCGCAGGCTAGTTTTATGTGGGCCGACCACAATCGAATATTCTTATATATTACGAGCTTTGGCAAGGACATTTTCAGCAGCAAATGTCCCATGAGTGTCCCATGGTTTTGGTTGACCATGATAAAAATGACGTAAGTCATTGAAAAGATTGGTGGGGCATGTTGGGTTCGAACCAACGACCATCGGATTAAGAGTCCGGTGCTCTACCAACTGAGCTAATGCCCCCACTTCGAAAATTGACTTGATTAAGCCGCAAGCATTATACCCGATTTTCTTTTTTAGTCAGCGTTATATCCAAAACGACTGATAATCGATTTGGCTTCATCACTTCCAAGAAATTCCAGAAATTCCAGCGCCGCCTGATTCCCCGCTCCCTTCTTTAAAAGCACCACATCCTGTCGAATCGGCGCATAAAGATTGTCGGGTATTATCCAGCCACTGCCCCGCTGAATAATACCGTTTTCAGATACCTGCGCCAGCGCCACAAACCCAGCCTGGGCATTGCCGGTATTCACAAACTGAAAGGACTGATTGATATTCTCTCCCATCACCAACCTGTCACCGTAGACGTCCTCAAGATCCAGGGCCTGCAGAACTTGCATCGCAGCGAAGCCATAAGGCGCCAATCTGGGATTGGCAATGGCCAGTCGACTGATTGCTTGAGTTTGCAGGCTCTCCCCTTGCGTTAAAGCTATGCCCGGAGTAGCAGACCATAACACCAGAGCCCCCGTGGCATAGGTAAAGCGACTATCTGGCACAACATGCCCTGCTTGCTCCAGACGTTGGGGTTTAGCCTGATCAGCAGAAAAAAATAGCTCGAAGGGTGCGCCATTGATTATTTGCGCATATAACCTGCCCGAAGAGCCATATGACACTTTCACCTCATGGCCACTGCTTGTCTCAAACCTGGAGATCAGAGCATCCATGGCCCCGGTAAAGTTTGAAGCCACCGCAATGGTCAGCTCCTCGGCCCGCAATGTAGGGTTTCCAAGGGCCAGTAGCAGAACTAAAAGTGATATTTTTTTGCTCATGGGGAAATACCATAGCAGTCGCATTGCCTGGAGAAAAGGGTTAACTATTAGGGACTAGACAGAATCTTATTACCTGTTTACTCTTGATCGTCTGGAAAAAAGACCATAAGAAAAATAAGTTATATTCTTGGGGGAATTATCGTGCTGACCAGCTATTTGCGCCCGTCATTTTTTACCTGCTCCATTACCATTTCTTGCCTGCTATTGTTGGTCTCCACTACCAATGCCCAAATCAATGGTTTTACCGGCCAGGTGCTTGAAACCATCCCACCGGACAGGGAATTTTCCACCTCAGATGAGCATTACCAGTACCTGCTGGACAAGGCCAATGGCGGTACGCGGCACACCTGGGAGACCCTGCCACGCTGGGACGGTCTTTGGTATACCTCCGGTAATAATAGTATGGATGCCTTCATTGATGGCGGACTTCGCGGCGGCACGGTAAGAGAAGGCGTACTGACCCCGGCTTATGAAGCTGCCTACAAGGAGCGCTGGCGGCAGCAGCAGGAAGAAGGTCAGGTTCGCTATGATCGCCTGACTCACTGTGAGCCTACCGGTATGCCACGCTGGTTGCTGGAGCCCTACAACCATGAATTTATCAATACACCGGATCAGTCCTGGCTAATCAATGATTTTGCCAACAGTATTCGCCGTGTGTATATCAACAAGGAACACGCCAACCTGGCGGAAATGAACGGCGGGCATTCCTGGTTTGGCGATAGTATCGGTTTCTGGGATGGCAACAAATTAATTATTCATACCAAGTTCCTGAGACCGGCAGATTTTACGCGCTGGTCACCCATGACCAGCAATCAACTGGAACTGGTAGAGACTTGGGAATTCAAGGAATTCGACGATTTTCCAAGACTGGTGGTGCAGGTCACCATGTATGACGAGCATGCCTTCGTCAAACCCCTGAATTTTGTCTACGCTTTCCGTCAGGCCACCGACCTGGATGAAATTGGCTACCGCATACAACACTGGGAATGTGAGCAAAGCAGTAATTCCTATCTCGATGAAAATGGATTCACTGATTTTTATCTGCCCGGCGAACCTGGCTACAAGGATCCGCGTGGCGCCACCCTGTTTCCGGAACTCCCCGGACAGACACCTGATCCTCTCTCTGATCCAGTGCTGAACGCACAATAAAAAGAAGAGACAAGAATAATTATGAAAATTTTAAAATTTCAATCAAGAAGAATATTTCAAGAATTAACTAAAGGGATCTCATCATGAAAAAATTGAGCTTGAAACTGGTGTTGCTTGCCTCTTGCCTCTTGTCTCTTGCCTCTGGTGTACTGGCGCACCACTCCTTCAGCATGTTCGATCAGGACATTGAAATGATTGTGCAAGGTAAAGTAGCGCGCTGGGCATTCAATAATCCTCATGCCTGGCTTTACGTGAATGTGGTTGGCGATAATGGCGAGGTCGTGGAATGGGGCTTTGAAGGTGGCGCCCCTCCCTCGCTGATTCGCAATGGTATTACTGGCAGATCTTTCAAACCCGGTGACGAAGTCACCGTCATGTTCAGCCCGCTAACCGGAGGCCGTGCAGGTGGCGCCCTGTGCTGGATTAAAATTGAAGATGGTTCCTATTTAAAACCTTCCGATGGTGGCTGCGGTGCTCGCGATCCTGAGAACATCAGTCGCTGGGAAAAATGGATAGAACAGGGGTTTACCAGCAGCACAGAAGCACACGCCGCCTCCCTCTAGCTGGTTTCTCTGATTCAAAAAAAAGGAAGCTCATGCTTCCTTTTTTTATGACTGAAAAATTGAACCTGGCTATCAGGGAAAAACCCCTCTCAGTAGTTTCGCTTCAGCTACCCGCGATATCCCTTCTATCAATGCCGCAGTGCGCATATCAATACCATCTCGCTGACTGCGAACCAGAGTACGATGAAAAGCATTCACCAGTATCTTGTGCAGGCGGTCATTCACTTCTTCCAGGGTCCAGGAAAATTCCTGGGTGTTTTGCACCCATTCAAAATAGGACACGGTAACGCCACCGGCATTACCCAGAACATCCGGCAAGACGAAAATACCGCGCTCTGTCAGCATGCCATCGGCTTCCAGACTGGTGGGGCCATTTGCGCCTTCAGCTAATATTTTGCACTTGATATAAGGGGCATTGGTTTCGGTAATTTGATTCTGCAAAGCACAGGGCGCCAGAATGTCACATTCCAGTTCCAGCAATTCCTGGTTATTGATTTCATCGGCCTCAATGTAACCCTGCAGCGTGCCATTTTGTTCCAGCCAGGCATCAACGTTTTGCAGGTTCAATCCGTTACTATTATGAAGACCACAGCTGACATCGCTGATACCAACAATGCTGACACCGAGTTCATGAAGAAAGTGGGCCGCATGCCGCCCTACATTCCCATATCCCTGGACTACTGCCGTTGCCTTATTTAATTCAATACCCAGATGTTCTGCCGACTCCCTTATAAGGTAGACCAGCCCCCTGCCGGTGGCCTCTTCCCTGCCATGGGATCCACCCAATACCACGGGTTTGCCAGTAACCACTTCGGGAATGGCATAACCATGTTGCTGGCTGTAGGTATCCATAATCCAGGCCATGGTCTGGGCATTGGTGCCCATGTCCGGTGCAGGAATATCCTTGTCCGGGCCAATCATGCTGCTGATTTCCATGGTGTAACGACGAGTCAGGCGCTGCAGTTCCGGACGGCTCATCTGCCGTGGGTCAACCCTTACCCCGCCTTTGGCACCGCCAAAAGGCAAATGCATAAGGGCACATTTCCAGGTCATCCACATGGCCAGCGCCGCCACTTCCCCGAGATTTACATCTTCATGGTAACGGATACCGCCTTTGGTTGGCCCCATGGTGAGTACATGCTGAACCCGGTAACCAAATACCGTTTCCACCTCTGAATATTCATCCATACGACAGGGAAAACTGACAATCATGGTGCGCTGGGGAAATAACAGGCGGTCCCTGATATTTTCATCCAGGCCCATTTTCTGGGCAGCACTCAGAAACTGGCTCTGGGCCAGATTGAGCATGGCTGAATCCCATTCAGCTTTTGGCAGTTCAACAGCCGGTAATTTTTCATCGCTTGATTCATCTATTTCTTCACTCATATTCTATTTTCCATGATGTATGGAATCAGGCTGCCCGCTCGTTCTTACCCAACTGGTAAATTGTTTGTAGTTCCTGCTTTTATCCCTGAGGTCTTGCAGTAAATTTTATTCTTTTTTTCCCTACTTATTTTTCCAATCATTTTAGAATTTATTCTGCAGGCAAATGTTCGTCCAGCGGTAAAATTTTAAAATGAATAACGCCATACAGTATGGATATTAACGGCATCAGCAAATTGAAAAAACAAAATGGCAGATAAACCATGGCGGGTACGCCCAGCGAAGCCGCCATGTAAGCGCCGCAGGTATTCCAGGGCACTAGCGGCGAGGTCACGGTGCCGGCATCTTCAATTACCCGGCTCAGGTTAACCGGCGCCATATTGTGATGACGAAAAGCCACCTTGTACATTCTGCCGGGAATAACTATCGCCATGTACTGATCTGCGGTAATGATATTGGCGCCGATACAGGTAAACACCGCAGAGGCAATAATAGTTGCCGAGGTGGTGGCCCACTTCATGATTTCCCGAATCAGTTTCACCAGCAGGCCAGTCTGCTCCATGGCACCGCCAAAAAAGATGGCACACAACATCAGCCAGATGGTGTTCAACATATTCGCTGCACCACCACCACTGAGCAGATCATCCAGTACCGCATCACCCGTCCCGGCCTCGTAGCCGGCAAACATCAGGGTCCAGATCACCTGCAGACGAGAGCCAGTGCTGGCGCTGGCATCAGCACCTGCAGCCGGGGTCTGGAAAATCCAGGCGAACAAAATTCCGGTCAATGCGGCTATCAAAATGGCGGGCATCGCCGGTACTTTTTTCCAGGCCAGAATAAATAACAGCACCAGCGGCAGCAGGATATACCAGGCAATAGTGAAATTGGCATCCAGCACCGCCATCATGGTTTCCAGATCATTCCGGTCTGTTGAGGGTTCTGCCAGTAAACCCAGAATGGTAAACAGTAAAAGAGCAATTGCCAGGGCAGGAATGGAGGTCCAGGTCATGTGACGGATATGGGCAAACAGATCCACCCCTGCCACCGCCGGTGCCAGATTTGTGGTATCTGATAGTGGCGACATCTTATCGCCGAAGTAGGCACCGGAAATGATAGCACCGGCACAGATTGCCGGTGATAGGCCCAGACCTGCCGCGGTACCAATCATGGCGACACCAACACTGGCTGCCGTGGTCCAGGAGCTGCCAATACTCAGGGAAACAATGGCGCAGACCAGGCAAGCGGCAGCGTAGAATATATCAGGACTTAAAAGACGCAAACCAAAATAGATCATCGTCGGCACCACGCCGCCAGCTATCCATGTGGCGATCATGATGCCTACTGCCAGCAGAATAAAACTGGGAGCAAAAACAACAGTCATGCCCCCATAGACGCCCGTCTCCATATCAGACCAGCGCTGGCCATTCTTCAAGCCGACGATCAAGGCCAGGCAACCGGAGAACAGGAGGATTATTTGATTGGGGCCGTAGGAAGAATCTTCGCCAAAGAAACGGACAGAAAGAAACAGGCCAATAATCAGAAAAGCAATCGGTAGCAGCGCATCAAAAAGTGACGCGCCTTTATCTTCAAACATACGGGTCTGTTGATCAGTCACTGTTTGCTACCTGTTAGTATTAAACCAGAGTATGGATGATCAGCCCTGACTTCAGTTTTGGTTCAAACCAGGTTGATTTCGGCGGCATCATTTTACCCGCACCGGCAACATCCATCAGCGCACTCACAGTGACCGGGAAACAGGCAAACGCCGCACTAAACTCGCCACTATCTACCGCCTTTTCCAGTGCCTGTGCGCCCCTTATGCCGCCAATAAAATCAATTCGGGAATCCTTCCTGGGATCATCAATACCCAGCAAGGGAGAAAGGACGCTGCTCTGATGAATCGATACATCAAGCCTGGCTACCGGATCTGATGACTGATGCTGCTGCGTCTTGCAGTTCAGAAGATACCATTGCTGCGCCAGATAAAGTCCAAACTGGCCCGCCTGTTCTGGTATTACCTGGCTATCAGAGCGACGAACAGTGAAATCGTTTTCCAGTGCCGTCAGAAATGTTGCCGGATTATATTGCCCCAAATCCCGTACTACCCGGTGATACCCAAGTACGTGTAACTGGTCATGGGGAAACATCACCCCCATAAAATAGTTATATGCTTCTGTGCCCTGATGATGGGAATTATCCGCGCGTCGAATAGCGCGATAGCGCGCGGCGGCGGCAGAGCGATGATGGCCATCGGCCACATAAAGAGTGTCTATTTTGTTGAAACCGGCACTGATCTTTTCAATAAGCGCGGAATCCGTCAGCGTCCAGACCTGATGCTGAACCCCGTCGCTGAGAAAATCATAGACCGGTGCCCCCTGACTGCCCTGGGACATGAGCTCTGCCAGTGTTTCTTCTGCTTTATAGGTTAAAAATACCGGCCCGGTCTGGGCTGCCAGTACCTGCATATGCCTGGCACGATCATCTTCTTTTTCTGGTCGCGTCAGCTCATGCTTCCTGATCACACCACTTTCATAATCATCAACACTGACCAGGCCAACAATGCCGGTCTGGCTATGCTGACCCGATACGCTGTCAAGGGTTTGCCGGTAGACATAGAAACTGGCGCTGTCATCTTTGTGCAATATGCCTTCATTGAGAAAGCGCACGAGATTGTCCCTGCCCTGCTGGTAAACCCTGTCACTGTGAGGATCAACATCAGAACCAAAATCAATCTCGGGTTTACTGATATGTAAAAAGCAGTATGGGTTGTCCCGCGCCAGCTCCCTGGCCTCATCACTGCTAATCACATCATAGGGTGGCGCCGCCACCTGAGCTGCCAGTTGCGCTGGTGGTCGCACACCAGTAAAGGGAAGAACAAACGCCACCGTCTGAAAGCCTCCTAGCTAATCCCCAGCAATTCGACTTCAAAAATCAGTGCCTGATAGGGACCAATTACGCCACCGGCACCATTGGCACCATAGGCAAGCTGGTAAGGGATATACAGTTTCCACTTGTCGCCGACTTTCATCAGTTGCAGTGCCTCGGTCCAGCCGGGAATAACGCCACCGACGTTAAATTCGATAGGCTCACCACGATTGACCGAGCTGTCAAATACAGTGCCGTCAATCAGGGTGCCATGATAATGAACCTTGACTGTGGAATCTGCGGTCGGAGACTCACCGTCGCCGGCTGTAATGATTTCATACTGCAGTCCGCTGCCAGTCACCGTAATTTCATCACGATCACTGTTATTCTTGAGGAACTGTTCGCCTTCCTCTGCCTGCATACCTGCAGCCTGGTTTTGCTGCTTCATCAGGCGTTTGTTCAGGTCATCAATAGCTGCCTTGATTTCATTTTCGCTGACACGGGTAGGATTTCCTTCCAGTACGTCTGCTATACCGGCAATTACGGCTTTCGGGGACATCCCATCAAATGGCTGGCTCGCCAGTTGTTCACCTACCTGCCGGCCAATACCGTAACTGGCTTTTTCATCAATCGTTGTAAATTCTTCAGACATACTTTTTTCCAGATTATTGTGAGTTAGACAGGGACTTTAACATGGAACGACAAGAGACTCCCGGACTGCTTAAGCCTGAATAGCCGCCAATAGCTGTTTTTTTTACAGTTTTCATTTCGAATCATCAGTTCACACGGTTATGATTAGCTATATTCAGAATTTTATAGAATTAATACAGCCCTTGAACTATCAGCAGGCAAAAGACTATTTACTCGGCAAACCGGAGGCCACACTGGACTACCCTTTCGGGCCCGATCCGGCGGTATTCAAGATTTACCATAAAATGTTTGCCACTCTGTCGATGACTGAAGGCAAAGCCTATAGCAATCTGAAATGCGATCCCGACGAAGCCCTGATGCTGCGCGATCTTTTTAACGAGGTAAAACCGGGGTATCACATGAACAAAAAACACTGGAATACCATACATCTTGATGGCAATTTACCGCAGGGTGAAATAGAGCGCATGATCGATAATTCCTATACACTCGTGGTGAAAAGTCTGACCCGATCCACCCGGCAGGCACTGGAAATTAAACACGGTTCCCAAGCCATTTACCGTTAGGCAGTCAACTCATTGAAAATCAGATTTTTAGTTATCATGGTGATTCTTGCCGCTATCTGGGGATCGTCTTTCCTGTTTGCACGAATTTCCGTCAGTGAATTTGGCGCCATTCCCCTTAGCGCCGTCAGATCCCTGATTGCAGCTCTTACCCTTGTTCCAATAATGCTCTGGGCGGGACAGTGGAAACCCTTCATTAGCAATCTGAAACATTTTGTTGTGCTGGGACTGATCAGTACGGCACTGCCCTTTACCCTCATCACCATCAGCACCCAGTTTTCCACCGCAGGTTTTGCATCCATTCTCAATTCACTGACGCCGATTTTAAGCGCCGGTATTGCCTGGGTCTGGCTGAAAGAATATTTATCCGTACCCGCGGTCATGGGGATTGGGCTGAGCTTTATTGGTGTACTGGTCATGATTACCGATACTCAATCTATAAGCTCCGAGGTAATCCTGCTGCCTGTACTGGCCGGCCTGGGGGCAGCCTTTTTTTACGGCCTTACCGGCAATTACTCGCGCAAGTTTGTGCCTCATGTTCCCCCCATTGCCCAATCAGCGGGTTGCCAGGTATTTGCTGCTTTATTCCTGATTCCCCCGGCAATCTTTCTCTGGCCTGAGCATTCAATCAGCACACAGGGCTGGACCAATGCGGTGATCCTGGGACTCATGTGTACCAGCCTGGCATTCATTTTTTATTTTTACCTTCTGGAAAATATTGGCGTCGCACGTACCGTGATCCTGACTTATATGATTCCGGTATTTGGCATGTTTTGGGGATATTTATTCCTGTCCGAGACAATCACCCTTAAAATGAGTAGCGGTGCCGTCCTTATTCTTGCGGGCATTGCCCTGACCACCGGTCTGATCAAGCGGAGAAAACAACCAGCCTATGAAAATTAGTTTTCTTGCGTCCCATGGTGGCTCGTCAGCACGGGCTATTATGAAAGCCATCGCTGATGGTGAACTGAATGCTGAAGCAGGCATCGTGATTACCAATAATCAGGACTCCGCGATTCACCAGTGGTGCGTGGAGAATCATATTCCGGTCTTTCATATTTCCTCGCACACTCACCCACAGCCAGGTGCAGCTGATAACGCTATTCTGGACACATTAAAGCAGGCCAATACTGACATTGTGGTGTGCTCCGGTTATATGAAAAAAATTGGCCCTGATACGCTTGCTGGCTATGCTGGCCGCATTCTGAATATTCATCCCGCATTATTACCGGCTCACGGTGGCAGCGGCATGTATGGCGACCGGGTGCATGCGGCGGTACTTAAGGCTGGAGAAAGCGAATCAGGAGCAAGTGTTCATATCGTTGATGAGAATTATGATGAAGGCCCTGTAATCGGACAATCCAGGGTGGAAGTAAGACCTGAAGATACCCTCGAAACATTGCGGCAAAAAGTGCAGGCGACAGAACCGGAGCTGTATATTGATTGTTTGAAAACCTTTTTAGCCAAACGCGCTTTTGACTAAAGCCCCAAGGCTATCTACCCTTCAGATTAGACTAAAATTCAGGAAAATAATGCCATGAGTGATCAGATAACCAACGCAAAATCCTTTGTCCATGGCCTGGCTCTGGACGGTAAAGGTAGCGGAGCGGCTACAGAAAAATTTGCCAGAACCGATCAACCTACCTGGTTACATCTGGATTACTCCGAAAAAGATTGTGCGTCCATACTCAAGTCCCTCGAACTGCCGGAAAATGTCATTGATAGTCTGGTGCGTCAAAATACGCGCCCGCGCACCATCGTTGAAAAAGAAGGCTTCCTCATTTTTCTGCGCGCGGTCAATCTCAATCCAGGGGATGATCCCGATGACATGGTGTCTCTGCGAATTTGGCTGGAAGAAAATCGTCTGATCACGGTCAGACAACGCCGGGTATTTTCCATTCAGGATCTGCGTAAGGAACTGGAAGACGGAAGAGGTCCAGAGAATATCCAGGATTTATTCATTACCATCGTTGAAAGACTGGCCGACCGCATTTCTGAATACGTCGATGCTATCGAAGAAAAAGTCGGGGATTTTGAAGACTCCTTAGAAACCTCCAATTCCAATGAAGTACGCAAAGCTGTGTCTTCCTTACGCAGACAGTCAGCCCAGGTCAGACGCTATCTGGCCCCTCAGCGCGATGCACTGGATTCTTTTTACCGGCAAAGTAAAGGCTTCCTAAATGAGGAGCAGGTCTATGACCTGCATGAGCAGGCAGACCGCATTGTGCGTTACGTGGAAGATCTGGATCTGGTGCGGGAACGTTGCCTGGTGCTGCAGGAAGAACTGATGAACAGGATTGCCCAGGAACAGAACGCACGCATGTATGTATTGTCTATTGTCGCCGCAATCTTCCTGCCTATTTCTTTTGTAACTGGGCTCTTTGGCATGAACGTGGCGGGGTTACCGGGTATTGAAACCCCCACCGCCTTCAATCTTGTGGCAGGCAGTATGATAGTGATCGTGGCTGGCATCATCATTTACTTCAAAACCAGAAAATGGTTGTAGCGCTTTATTGCCAAATTCGCCGGATTTTTCCAATCTTTCAGACAAATCCCCATTAGGATAACGCGCTGAATTTACAGCTCTTGAAAACCAGTTTCTATGACATCTAAAACCATGAATAGCCCGATTATTGACGCCCTGGAAAAAAAGGAAAAAGAACGTGCCGTGCATGCCCATGGCAGCTTTCCCTACGAGATCCTCAAGCAACTGGAAGCCGTACTGCCAGACTCCATGGAGAATACGGCGGAGACCGGCTGCGGTCGTTCCACCATTCTTTTTCCAAATATTTCGAAAAACCATTTCGCATTTTGCATCGATGATCATGATTACAAGGATCAATCCAGCGTGCTGTATTTCGAAGATTCAGAAATGGGTATCAAGGACAGAGTGACATGGGAATTTGGTCCCACTCAGAAAACACTGCCTCGCTATACGCATAACTGCCAATACGATTGCGTCCTCATCGACGGGCCCCATGGTTATCCGTTTCCGGATATGGAGTACTATTTTTTCTACCCCCATATCAAACCCGGTGGCTACCTGATTATTGACGACATTCATATTCCCAGCATCGGCAGAATGGCAGATATTCTGCAGGAAGACGCCATGTGGAATTTTATCACCCTGATTTCAACGACTGCCGTACTGCAAAGAACCGAGGCGGAAGAAACACCCACTTTTGGCGATCAGTGGTGGACACAGGACTATAATCGCCGTCGCGTGAATCCGCAGATGGAATTTTTCCTCGATGATGGTCAAAAGCTGGAATCCTTTGCCAGCCGTAATGCGAGACGAGAGAAAAGGGAAAATGCCCCAAAACATATGAAAATTTTCTACAAAATCAGGAATCTTTTTGGATAAGTTCCAGCTTGCCGTCCAGGTGCACATCGCGCTGAGGAAAGGCAATGACAATGCCGGCCTCATCAAAAAGATCTGAAATCGCAAAGCGCACTTCGGACCTTACTTTTCGTAAATCGCGGTCGCCCACGGCATCAATCCAGAAGTAGGAATCAAAGATCAGGGCGTTATCGCCAAAATCCTCGAATATCACCATTGGTTTTGGATCATCCAGCGTATCGGGATGGTCATCAGTGGCTCGTAAAATAAGTTCTTCCACCTTTCTGACGGGAGAGCCATAAGCAACACCCACGCGCACAATAGAGCGTGTCCTGTTGTCTATCAGAGTCCAGTTAACCACCATATTTTCCAGCAACTGACTGTTCGGGACCAGCATGTGAACACCATCTGTTCGCCTGATTCGGGTTGATCGGGTATTAATGGTTTCCACAACGCCTTTGGCATCACCAATCTCAAGAAAGTCGCCAATACGAATCGGACGCTCCCACATCAATATCCAGCCAGAGATAAAATTATTGATAATGTTCTGGGCACCGAAACCGACACCAATAGCAATGGCACCTGAAACAAAGGCAAAAGCACTAAGCGGCACCTGCAGCAGATCAAGTACCAGCATCGCCAGCACGATCAGAGCAATAATGAC
>JAHEHN010000013.1 GCA_024644515.1 Gammaproteobacteria bacterium | reverse complement strand
GAGGCATCCGCAATATAACGTCGCAACTCACTTTTTTTACTAAAAAACTTCATGCCTGTACCGATCAGGGCAAAAATCCAGCACCAGGAAGCAAAGGCATAGATCAAGGCAAAAGTAAGCTTTTCTCTATCGGGAACGTCAACATAAACGAGCACAGGGTAGGTTAAATGCGAAATACTCAAAACGGTTAATGCCAGCGCCAGCACAAAATAAAAGGGCCAGTGGGATTTAAGAATTTCCAGGCACTCTCGTTGCCGATCAAATAACCAGCCGAGCAGAAAAGCCATACCGTAAATAATAAATGCCGGTGCCTCCTTCCAGACCGCTTCCGTGGGGGTGGGAATACCTACCCAGAAAAGCCAGTTTTCTCTTGTATAAAAAAACCATGCTGAAATACAGGCTGTAATAATTACTATGACTCGAAATTTACACAAGCGATAAATTAGTCGGGTAAGGAAACCTATAAGCTGGTCATCCGGATTGAGCCTGGTCAGCAAGAATGAGAACAAAGTGGCAAGGCCGTAAAACCATAGCAGGTAGTAAAGAAACCAGAACTGTAATAATACAGGTTGTGCTGGAGTAGATTGTTGCACATCCTGCAGCACAGCCAGGCTGGCTGGTCCGAAAAGTTTAGTGGCCGCCCAGAGTGCAATGGGAATAATTAATACTAGTGAAATAATCCAGGCGCAGATCATGGGAAGCGCAATTCTTTTTAATCGGTCTTTCAGAAATCCACAATAACCTTTGCGCGACAGGGAAAGATGGGCAAAGAAACCGGCAATAAGAAAAAAGACCGCCATACGAAACATGTGCAATACATAGAACATGTATGTCAGTGTCATACTTTTAGAGTTATCGGAAATGGGAAAGCCGAAACTATCAAGGCCTGGCCAGAAAGAGATGCTGCCGTGTAAAAACAGACCCAGTAAAAGGGCTATTCCACGGATGGCGTCAAGTGCGTGAAGTCGGCTTTGCTCCATTGAGTTCTCTGTCCCTCAGGGTCTTATTTTCCGCATAATCTATTTGTCATGATGACACAAAGAATCCGCTGTTTTCCTTAATCTTTGCACACTTTTTTGCAACAAGGCATTACAATTGCCGGCGGTAAAACCAATTGCCTGAAAAAACACCGCAACCCGGGCAGGACCTTCAGTGTCTGCTTGAATATTGGCGGGATGTGGTTTACTTTAGGCAGGTCTTTGAAGCACTTGCGATGATGTTGAAAAAAACAAGTTCAAAAAAGAAGCGCAAGTTCTTTTCTGGCAATCCAGCAGATTATGAATAATTTCGGGCCCGGTTTTAATACAGCCTGATGATATTTAACTGCGAATTAATAAGGGGAGCATAATAAGACCGGTTACACACGGCGCATAACTTTGATATTGATCAACCAATCACTATTCAGACTTTGCTTTTGTTTTCCTGGTCACTTCTTTGTGCTGTAATTCTGGAACTTGAAACCAGATTGTTGAGTGGGTATTAGCTATGGGTTTTTTAATTTGGCTTGAAGAGGGGGCTTTGGGGATATTCATTCGTGAATCCCTGTGGGGTTATCCTATCGTTCTCTCCAGTCATGCTGTCGGCATGGCAATTGTAATGGGTGTTGTGGTTGCTCTGAATTTAAGGGTATTGGGGTATGCAAAAGATATTTCCATTCTGGCTTACGATAAATTGTTTTTTATTGGCTGGATCGGATTCATTATCAATCTGATTTCCGGATTGATTCTTTTTTGTAACACGCCTACTACCTATTTCTTCCAGGGTTCTTTCCAGTTGAAGATTGGCAGCATCGTTGTCGGTGGTATCCTGATGAAAGTGGTAATGAACAGTGTCAGGGGTGATACCAGCGAAACGTTGACGAAAGTAGCATCAGCTGCCTGTATCGCCTGCTGGTTTAGCGCAATGATAACCGGCCGCTTAATGGCCTATTTATAAGGAGGTATATACTATGGATTATGATACTTATGCACCATTAGCCTCCTGGTTTGAAGCCACCTGGTTAGGTGGACAAATGCGTGAGCAGTTCTGGATGTTTCCAATGATGGAAACCATTCACTTTATTGGCCTGACATTCCTGTTTGGCTCGTTGCTGGTAATTGATATGCGTGTCATCGGGTTTGGCCGTTTTATCAACATGAAAGCAGCAATGAAATATATTCCGGTTGCGATCATTGCTTTCGCCGTCAATCTGTCAACGGGCATTGCATTTTTATGTGCTGATCCGTTCCGCTATTTTCCCAATATCGCTTTTCAGTGGAAAATGGGATTGATTGTGATTGCTGGTATCAATGCCTTGTGGTTCTGGTTTGGAGAGCACAAGGAGTTATGCCAACTGGCTGATGGTGAAGACGCACCTTTCAGAGCTAAAGTGATTGCAGCGCTTTCAATCGCTATCTGGGTGGCTGTAATTATATTCGGTCGAATGATTCCCTACGTCGAGTACTAGGAGTCAGCCACTAAGTCACAAAAAAAGAGGGCATTAGCCCTCTTTTTTTGGCTTCAGTTTTTGTATTAAAATTGTAGTATGCGTTGAAAGAAAACTCACCAGAACCATTCTTTATTTCTGCCCATTTGTGTTTTACTGTTCCCAGCCAGATAACAGTTATCAGTTACCCATCCATAACACGCTGAAATAGTAATGAGTAGTAAAGCTGCCCAAAGATCCCGCTTGATCGTCTCCGAGCCTGTCAGGCCTTTGTTGCTCAGGTTGACCCTGTCAGCTCTTGTTGGCAATCTGGCAATGCACCTGATGGGGATCGTGGATACATTTTATATCAGCCGTCTTGGTACCCTTGAGCTGGCAGCTGCCAGCTTTGTTATTCCTATTCATATGATTTATGTGAGCCTTGCGCTTGGCATAGGTATGGGGATGAGTTCGCTCAATTCACGCCTCATTGGCGAGAGTCGCTTTGCTGACTCTTCACGCCTGATTAGTGACGGACTTATGTTTGCTGCTTTGTTCGCGGTAACTGTTGCCATGATTGGCAGTGTCATTATTGATCCTCTGTTTCGTCTCTTGGGCGCCGATGACAGAACTCTGCCCTTTATTCGGGATTACCTCAATATATTACTGTTGGGGCTGCCGCCGCTGATGCTGGTGGTCATTGGGAACAGCACTTTTCGTTCCATGGGAAATATCAAGATGTCGGCATCTCTGGCTGGCTGTTTGTCGGTATTGAATATTACTCTCGACCCATTGCTGATCTTTGGTATAGGGCCCTTTCCGGCCATGGGAATTCGCGGGGCCGCAGTGGCAACCTTACTGGCTGCCAGTATTACGCTGGTCATTTCTTTCGTGGTGCTGGGGTACTATGAAAAGCTGCTGGATTTCTCCAGGCCACGCTGGCTGCATTTACGGCAAAACTGGCTTCAGATTCTGGGGATAGGGGTTCCCGCGATGGGAGCTAATATCATGACACCGTTGGCGGCAGCCATGATGACGGCGATGGTCGCCCGCTTTGGTGATTTTGTTGTGGCAGGTTTTGGCGTTGGCAGTCGAGTGGAAACCATCAGCCTTATTTTTGTTATGGCGCTGTCGTCTACCTTACCGATGTTTATCGGGCAGAATATCGGCGCTGGTCGACAGGATCGTGCCTATGCAGCCCTGATGGGATGCCTGAAATTCGTTTTGGCTTTTCAGTGTCTGATTTATGTCTTGTTGTTGGTGATGGGGGATACCATTGCCGGCACCTTTAGCAGTAATCCTGAGGTCATCACTGTCATTACGACCTACCTGATGATTCTTCCTCTTACCTATGGTGCTCATGGCGTGGTGGTACTTATTATGGTGTCCCTGAATGTACTACGCCGACCGAGAACGGCACTGCTGCTTACTTTTACCCGATTAATGCTGCTGTATATTCCGCTGGCCTTTCTCGGTTCACAGTTGTGGGGCTTGAAAGGTCTTTTTGCCGGTGCCGCACTGGGGAATATACTGGCCGGGGTTTTTGCCTGGTTTTTAATCCGCAGGGTTTGTCAGGAGCTGGGTTTGGGGCCTGCCAGTGTCGGGAATGGGGATGGCGCTGAAAAGTCTGCCGACCAGGAAGCCACTTAGCTGAAGTAGGCAGCGACGCAGGCAATAATGACCATAACAAACAATACCCACTTCAAAACCGACTGAGGCACATTAATGGCAAACTGCACACTGACCATGGCGCCCGCCACGGTTCCTATTGCCATGATCAGTCCAGGAATCCATAACACCTGGCCTCTTAGGATAAATACCCCCAGAGCAACAACCGTTAAAGCCGCGGTAATTGCCATTTTCAGTGCATTGGTGCGCACCAGGTCGTAGCGCAAGCCGCCGGCCACAGCGGCAATAATAATAAAGCCGACCCCGGCCTGGACAAAGCCACCGTAAAACCCGGCAAAAAACAGGCCTATAGCTGCCAGTGGTTTTTCCTTGAGCGTAAATGCAGGCGTGCCTTCCGGTGGAGCCACGACGGAAGGCTTCACTACCATTAAGACGGCCATACCCAGCATGGTACTGAGCAGGGCCGGTTTCAGCCAGGATACTGGCATGTAGGAGGCCAGTAGAGAGCCGAACAGGGCGCCAACCAGGGTTGGAATTAATGTCGGAACAATGGTGGAGGGAGCCAGTTTGCCTTTACTGTGAAAGCTTTTGGCGCCGGCCATGGATTGCAGAAAAATCCCGACGCGATTGGTCGCATTGGCAATGTCCGCTGGCATGCCAAAGATCATGAACGCAGGCAGGGTTAACATAGAGCCACCTCCGGCAATGGTATTGATAAATCCGGCCAGGAAACCGGCGGTAATTAACAGCGTGACGCTGAGAACTGAAACTTCAAATTCCATGGATAATTCACTAAGCCTCTTTGATTCCAGGCCCAATGTTGAGTGGCCCCGATTTCAACAGGGGCGGAGCATGACTGAGGCATTACTTAAAGTCAATTTCGCGGAGCCTGTTAGAGGCGTTCCGAGTAGTGCTAGAATTGCCCGCTCATACAGAACATCTGAAGGACGACATTTTGGCTGAGCAGCAAAATAACAATAACCTCGAAAACCCGGGCCCCTTGCAAACCTTTGAAGAAAACCTTGCAAAGGGAGAATTTAGAATTCAGCAATGCAAGGATTGTGGGCAGCATGTGTTTTATCCCAGGCTGCTTTGTCATCACTGTGGTTCCAATGCGCTCAAGTGGGTAGCCGTTAGTGGCAAAGGCGTCGTCTACTCCAGTGCCGTTGTGCGTCAGCGTCCGGAGAAGGGGGGAGATTACAATATTTCCCTGATTGACCTTGAAGAAGGTCCACGCCTGATGAGCCGTGTTGTGGATGTGGATCCGGAAGAAGTGGCTATTGGCATGCAAGTCAGCGCTCACGTGGGCATGATCAATGATAAACCCGCTGTACTTTTTTATAACAAGGAACAGGGGGATAAGGAATGGTAATGTCTCTTAGAGGTGAAACTGCAGTGGTCGGCGTTGGCCTGACTGAATTTGGTGGCTTGCCTGGCCATACGCATATGGAAATCATGGCAAAAGCCATTGATAAAGCCATCACTGATGCGGGCATTCATAAAGATGAAATAGACGGTATCTTCAGTGCCAATTTTGTCGAGATGCTGACCCCGCTGACTGTAGCCGAATACCTGGGTATTAATCCTACCTATATGGATGGCACCAACACGGGTGGCTCAGTATTCGTAAATTCCATGCAGTCCGCGGCAGCTGCCCTGAG
Source organism: Gammaproteobacteria bacterium (assembly GCA_024644515.1). Lineage (GTDB taxonomy): Bacteria > Pseudomonadota > Gammaproteobacteria > Pseudomonadales > Pseudohongiellaceae > Eutrophocola. Next base: position 67,961 of record JAHEHN010000013.1, on the reverse strand, counting down.
TCTGGGTCTGTGTAATGTTGCCCTGATTTGTTACGGCAGTAATAGTGCAACCGGTCCTTTCACACACCCCCCTGCCATGCACACGGTGGAAGATGTTTATCGACCGCGTAATCCGATAACACCTTATGCGCTGGCGGCGAATCGTCATATGCACGAATTCGGGACTACCAGGGAACAGTTGGCCGAGGTGGCAGTTTCGGCCCGGGCCTGGGCGCAACTGAATCCAGCCGCTACCATGCGTGATCCGCTTAGCGTTGAAGACGTGGTAAATGCGCGCATGATAGTTGATCCCCTGGGTAAATTTGACTGCTGCCTGATCAGTGATGGGGGCGCTGCCATGATCATGGTTCGTAAAGACCGGGCACAGGACTTTCCGAAAAAACCGGTTTATATGCTGGGCGTGGGCAGTCGTACGGATCATAATCTTATTTCCTGTATGCCTGACCTGACCACGACTGCGGCAAAAGAAGCCGCCGCCGCAGCTTTTTCCATGGCTGGAGTCACACCGGCCGATATTGATGTTGTTGAGTTGTATGACGCCTTTACCATCAATACTATTTTGTTTCTGGAAGACATGGGCTTTTGCGAAAAAGGGGAAGGCGGCGCTTTTGTTTCCAATGGCAATATCGCCCCTGGCGGTTCACTGCCTGTGAATACCAACGGCGGCGGCCTCAGTTGCGTGCATCCTGGCATGTATGGCATGTTCCTGATGATTGAAGCGGTACAACAGTTACGCGGTGAGTGTGGTGAGCGTCAGGTGGACAATGCTAAAATGGCCGCCTGTAACGGTAGCGGAGGCTTTCTGGCAAGTCAGGTCAGCGCAATTTTCGGTACCCAGGAAACACTGTAAGTGTATTGCTGATAAAACAGTCAGGTTACCTGACTTCAATCAAACTGCTAACTGTATAATCCCCTAGGATGAAAGTCGGCAAGGTTGTCAATGAGTTGCCTGTTACATTGGTTTTAATTGGATTTTAATTTTAGAGGTGAAAATTGTTAGAAAGAACTGGAGTGTTTTTTCCGTTGTACTTTTACTGGCACTGCTAAGTGGCTGTCGTACCTATCCTGATGAAGTAGGAAGTTTTCGCTTTCCTATTCTCAGTGGTGATATTGAAAGAGGCCAGGAGGCATTTTTTTCAGGCTTGAGTGTAATCAGTGTCATGTGGTGAGCGGAGTCGATCTGCCAGTATTCTCAGGACCAAGGCCAGTGGCTGTTGAGCTCGGTGGTGAACTGTACTTTGCAAAAACCTATAGTGATCTGGCGACCTCGATTATCAATCCTGATCATGTGATTTCAGAAAAATACCTGGATCAGCTACCGCGGGAAGTACGCAGGCGTACGAGCAGTTCGCCCATGTACCTGAAGGAAGACATGAAGGTAACCGAACTGATAGATATCGTGGCATTTCTGAATTCCCGTTACAGCCTGTTGCCGGGATACACTGAATATTACTACTAGCGTTTACTACCAGCCTGGCGGCTGGTAGTTAGTTACAAGTTACAAGTTACAAGAGGCAAGAAGCAAGCAGCCATGCTCTCAGGCTTCAATGGTTTTCTGTAGGTCGGATAAGGACCGCAGGGACGCATCCGACAAGGCGATCATTGATCGCCTTTTTTGCGACTTGCGACTTGCGACTAGAACCCTTTCCCCCAGCCGTTGAGAAAGAAATTCTCAGACAATGGATTGCGCTGTCTTGGCGCCAGTTCCCGTTGCCTGAACTCTTCCGGGATATCTGTTTGGGCACACTGAAAACCAATAGTCATCATTGCTTTTGGTTGATAGCGATCGGGAACATTAAAAGCCTCTCTTGCATCCTCCGGGCTAAAACCTGCCATTTGGTGGGTCATCAATCCCAGTGCGCCTGCCTGTAAACAAACACTTAAAGCTGCAGCGCCAGTGTCATACTCACCCCAGGCATTGTCCTTGTCATTTTTTGAAAATCGGCTATCCGCACAAATAATTGCCAGCACCGGTGCATGTTGGCACCAGGGCTGATTGCCTTCAGCCAGGCAGGCAAATGCTTTTTGCCAGGCCTCGGGATCTCCGGCTTTGCTGCAGAAAATTATGCGCCAGGGCTGATCGCCAAAACAGGAAGGCGCCCAGCGTGCGGCCTCTGCCATGGCGCGCAGATCATCATCTTTCACCATCTGCTGAGGATCATAGGACACGCCACTCCAGCGACCGGTTATCAGTTCATGGACGGGGGCAGAGACATCGACTTCTTTTTTAATCATGTTGTTTCCTTAAATACGGGTTATTGATTTTCAAAATACACTTTTTCAACACAAGGCGGCTCCTGGTCTGCGAAATGGGGATACACCACATAAACGTTTTCTCCCACCCTTGCTACCGTAGACGCCGCGCCCTGGGGCGCTGTGGCAACTAATTGTGCCGATGCCCAATTATCGTGGCTATTCAAAACAACAGTCCGACCGCTGCTGGTCATTACCAGATTACCGCTGGCGTCCCAGACCATGCCATCGATTCCCGGGAGCTTTTTCGGCAGTCCAACTACAGAAAAGTTTTCCGGGTTTCGGGTATCCGCCTTGTACAGGACGCCAGTCCCCGACCCGGCAATTAACAGATAGCCATCGGGATGGCTGATGATGCCATTTATAGACTGGTTTTCAGGAAACTGATTGCGGCTTATAAATACCGAAGCAGTGCCCTGCGAATCAATTTTGTAGACCACCACGGCAAAGGAATCTGTTACGTAAATATTACCAGGGCTATCGGCTACCAGATCATTGGGAAAAAAGCGCGTGTCCTCAGGGGCATCAATGTAGGCATCATCCAGTGATACCAGGGCAAGTCTTGCACCACTAGTGAGGTCGAATACCCCGACCCTGGCAAAGCCACTGGTCTGTCCGGCAAAGACTCCCGGGTCGGTAACAGCGGCCAGAATTCTCTGGCGATCCTCTTCAACCTCAATACCAATAATGGCATCCACATCCGGGTCGTCCACCACAGTGGTCAATTCACCATTGGCCGCCAGCGCAAACACCTTGCCTTCAATAAAAGAACCCAGCAAAAAGCGTTGATTGAGATGATCATATTCAATACCTTCCGGGGTAAAGCCGCCGCGCTCCACAGTAATGATATCCGGATAATCAGGCATCATACTGGCGGATGAAACCGAGCCTGTATTGCTGCACGCGGTGAGACCCAGACAGAGGAAAGACAGAAGAAAATATCTAAAGCAGGGCATCTTGTACTCCGATGTGAACAAGGTTGAATAAGAGGTAATTAAGCCATGGTATATCAGGGGGGCTTCATTATAGAAGCCTGAAATCCGTATGAGAAAGTGTCGGATTATGCTTGAAATAGGTCAAATCAGTCCTATATTGGATAGAGGTATAATAAAAAAATAACCAAGCCGCATAATTTATTGAAAAACAGGGCTTTTTCCCCGGTTGGCGAATATTTTCAGTTATTGGCTGTCTAACTTATAAGATGATAGAATCCGCCGGCTACGGCGTTACGTAGGATAATTACGAGCGCTATAGTAAATACATATATTCAGAAGAATGATTATAACCATAGAGAGAGTAATAAAGGACTGATGACTCTGGAAACCAGTAACAGCAAAGAGCTGCAGCTTATTGACACAATGGTGCCAGGGCGTGATTTAAACGCCTATATCAGTGCCGTCAACGGCATTGCTATCCTTAGTGCTGAAGAAGAGCTGGAGCTTGCTAATCAGTATTACTACGAGGATAACCTTGATGCAGCGCGTAAGTTAGTACTTGCTCACCTGCGTTTCGTTGTCCATATGGCTAAAAGTTATTCAGGCTATGGTCTTTCTGAGGCCGATTTGATTCAGGAAGGCAATGTAGGTCTGATGAAGGCGGTAAAACGCTTCAACCCCGAAGTGGGTGTGCGTCTGGTGTCCTTTGCTGTTCATTGGATCAAGGCCGAGATGCACGAATTTATTCTGCGCAACTGGCGTATAGTGAAAGTGGCCACGACCAAGGCTCAACGCAAATTATTCTTTAACCTGCGAGGCTCCAAGAAGCGTCTGGGCTGGTTAAGTCAGGCTGAGGCCGAAGCGGTAGCAAAGGATCTGGGTGTTCCGCCAGAGACGGTAATGCAGATGGAAGGTCGTATGGGGGCTTATGATGCTTCATTCGATGGTGCTGCCGATGCCGATGATGAAGAATCCTATCAAGCTCCAGCCCAATACCTTGAAGATACCCGGTTTGACCCGGCCCGCTCTGTTGAAGAGGCGGACTATGAGAAGTCGTCTACTGACGGATTGTATGTAGCGCTGGAAGATCTTGATGACAGAAGCAGGGACATCCTTAACCGTCGCTGGCTCAGCGATGACAAAGTAACCCTGCATGATCTGGCCGAAGAATATGGTATTTCAGCTGAGCGTATTCGTCAGTTGGAAAAAAATGCCATGAACAAGGTAAAGGCTATTCTTGAGGCCTGAAAAAGCAGAGCAGCAAGATAGAAAGCACAAAAACAAAGACATTCAGAAAAGCCGCCGCTCAGGCGGCTTTTTTATATCCGCTTTGCAGCTGTAAATGAATAATCACTATTAACAATGAACTATGCATTAATTATTACGGCCGTTAATGGTTTCCTGGTGGTGTTATCGGGCGCTTTTGGCGCTCATGCCCTGGAAACCATGCTCAGTCAGCAGCAATTGGAAACCTGGGATACGGCGGTTCAGTATCATATGTTCCATACTGCTGCCCTGTTTGGCACAGGGCTGTTAGCGCAGACCCGGCCAGACAATATTCTCATCAACCGCGCCACCAATCTGTTTTTGGGTGGTATCGTAATTTTTTGTGGCAGCCTTTATATACTCGCGCTTACGGGCATCAGCATGCTCGGGATGATCACTCCCATCGGTGGTGTAATGTTTCTTGGCGCCTGGGCTTGTCTGTCATACGCGATCGTTACGGGTGAAAAGCGTGGTTGATTCGATTAGTGACAAGCAGCGCCCAATACGCAGTTATGTGGTCAGGGGAGGCCGGCTTACTCAAGCCCAGCAGGATGCTATTGAAAACCTGTGGCCGGAATATGGGCTCGACCAGGAAGATGGGCTTATTGATCGCCAGCGTGTATTCGGCCGTCATGCCCAGCTGGTTTTTGAAATTGGCTTTGGTATGGGTGATTCTCTGGTAGAAATGGCCAGCCAGCATCCTGAGCGTGATTACATCGGTGTCGATGTTCACCCACCGGGAATAGGGACTATTCTTCGCGATATCAAAGAAAGAGGAATACAGAACCTGCGGGTAATGCAGGGCGATGCTACTCTAATACTGGATAATTGTTTTGACGATAACTCTCTGGACAGGATGCAAATCTATTTCCCGGATCCCTGGCATAAGAAGCGGCACTACAAGCGCCGTCTCATTCAGCCTGCTCTTGTAGAAGCGCTCGCTGTAAAGTTGGCTGCTGGTGGCGTTTTGCATCTGGCTACTGACTGGGAAAATTATGCGCAGCAGATGATGGAAGTGATGTCGGCATCGCCCACTTACTCAAATGTTGCAGGGGTGGGGAATTTTGCCGGGCAGGAAGAGCGGGCAGAAACAAAATTCGAACGTCGTGGGCGCAGGCTGGGGCACGGGGTATGGGATCTTCTGTTTGTCAAAAACAGTGATGAAAAAGCAGTCGACTAGTTGCTGTGGATGCCTATTGGCGGCTCCAGAAGCGATGACCGTTTTCTGCAAGCCAGTTGCGTAACTCCTTGAATCTTGGGCAGACACTTTCTACTGTATTCCAGAATCTTTTTGAATGATCCATGTGCCGCAGATGGCTGCATTCATGCACAATCAGATAATTAATAACTTCTTTTGGCGCCATCATGGCGAGCCAGTTGTACTGAATAGTGCCATTCTGGCAACAGTGCCCCCACTTGGATTTGGTTTTTCTAAACACTACCTTTTTTAGTTTGTGTTCAACGCCCAACTGCTTAGCGACCTTCCTGGATTCGCTGGTCATATATTCGTGGGCCTTTTCCTTGAGCCAGTTGTTAAATAGCAGCTCAAGTTTTTCGGGACTGTTTTTGCGCGCATAGATGAACAGAAAATCACGGGTGACCCTGACCTCCTGAGCATCGCTGATCAGTACCACGATAGTTCTTGGCCTGCCCAGGTAGGTAACTTCCCGGCCTTCAGCTATAACAAGGCGTTGACGAAAGTGCCGTTTTTGGCGCTCTAGCTCTTCCAGAATCCAGTCTTTTTTCTCAAAAACAAACTCATGGATCCACTTTTTGGGGGTATTTCGGGGAGATCTTACTTCTACATTCCCACTTTTAACATAAATTACCAATGACTTCCGCTTTGAGCGAATAATTTCAAAGTTAAATGGGAAAGTGGGGCTTAGATTGCAAATTTCAGGCATTTTTTGAAGATTTTACCAGTTCTCTGCTGCCGCTAACTTCTACTTCAAGAGCTAAGTGCAGTAATTTTCCAATTTCACCTTCAGGGAAACCCTTTCTCTGAAACCACAGTAAATAGGCCTCCGGCAGGTCAATAATCATTTTCCCCTGATATTTGCCAAACGGCATCGGCGTCCTGAGAAGCTTGAGCAATAAGAATTTATCGGCGGTAGCATCTTCCATAGTTGTTAAACGGAATTTTCATTCGGGGCGGAACAGGGATTATTCGCGTTCACCCCCGGGTTAAAGAAAACATGAAAAGACCAATGACTTTTTATTGGAATCACAGGAGCTAAAAGAATTTCCTGGTGCCTGGTAGGCAGCAACCCAGTCTGCTTTCTCATGATAATTTCCTGAAGAATATAAACCGGCTTGTCCTGTGTGGGACTTTAGTGGCGCTGCAACGAATAGTATTCGAAAGAGAATAGTTGCTCAATAAAATGAGCTCATCAAAAGGAAATATTTTTCTAACTTTGCCAGAAAGCGAAATGGTTTGCTCGAGTGAATAAGGCTGCCGTCAATGCTCCATGTGTCAGCTTCAGTAATCCGCCGAGAGTGCCGCTCCATAGATTTGAAGCGGCTTTGCTTTTTTCTCGGGAAATAACAGTATCAAGCGGCTTCCTGTCGACGCGCTCGTAATACCTGGCTTACCGCATTGAGTAAGGCATTTACAGAAGAGGTCACGATATCCTCATCAATGGCTATGCCGGTAAAGCGTTTGCCTTCATATTTCACCTGCAGGTAGGTCACGGCATCAGCGTTGGCGCTCTGGCTCATGGCATGTTCACCATATTCAAGTATCTGCAGGCTCATGGCGAAAGTGCGTTCCATTGCGTCCACAAACGCCTCCAGCATACCGGCACCCTCGCCTTTCACTTCAAAGGGTTTGCCATCAAGCTCTATGATGCCGGAGATGGTTTCATGCTCTGCTTTTTCGATGGAAAAACTTTTCAGCAACAGGGGTGCTGGAAGATCCAGATATTGCTTCTGGAATAACTCCCAGATCTGGTCCGGTGCAATTTCCTGGCCTGAGTCCTCGGCGGCCTTCTGCACCACGCGGCTGAATTCAATCTGCAGCCAGCGCGGCAACTGGAAGCCATATTTGGACTCCATGACATAGGCAACACCGCCTTTTCCGGACTGGCTGTTAACCCGAATGACATCCTGATAAGTCTGCCCCACATCTCTCGGATCAATTGGTAAATAGGCAATATCCCAGCTGTCTCCTTCCTTATAAAGGTTCAGACATTTTTTTATGGCATCCTGATGACTGCCGGAAAATGCCGTAAAGACAAGACTGCCTGCATAAGGATGGCGTGGATGAACATCAATCTGGGTACATTCCTTTACCACGGAATTGATATGATCCATGTCGCTAAAATCCAGTTTTGGATCTACGCCCTGACTATACATATTCATGCCCATGACCATGATATCCAGGTTGCCGGTTCGCTCACCGTTGCCCATCAGCGTACCTTCCACGCGATCAGCGCCTGCCATTAAGCCAAGCTCTGAGGCAGCGACAGCGCAACCGCGGTCATTATGGGTATGCAGGCTAAGGATAATCGAGTCGCGTCGCTGCACATGGCGACTAAACCATTCAATCTGATCGGCATAGACATTAGGCGTTGCCATTTCAACCGTGGATGGCAAATTGATAATCACTTTGCGTTCCGGGCTGGGCTGCCATACGTCGTTTACTGCATCACAAACTTCAACGGCAAACTCCATTTCCGTTCCGGTAAAGCTCTCGGGCGAATACTGAAAATGCCAGTCAGTTTCAGGCGCCTGTTGTGCGCACTCAAGAACACTTTTTGCGCCATTCACCGCAATGTCTATGATGCCAGCCTTATCCATTTTGAAAACATGGTTACGCTGGATCACGGAAGTGGAATTGTACATATGAATGATGGCCTGCTTTGCTCCTTTTAGTGCCTCAAAGGTGCGCTGGATCAATTGCGGTCTGGCCTGGGTCAGCACCTGGATAGTGACATCATCCGGAATTTTGTTTTCCTCAATCAGCCAGCGAACGAAATCATAGTCCGGTTGGGAGGCTGCAGGAAAACCAATCTCGATTTCCTTGAAGCCTACTTCCAGCAGCAAGGCATACATCTTCCGTTTCTGGGAAACTGACATTGGCTCGATCAGAGCCTGATTGCCGTCGCGCAGGTCCACGCTGCACCAGGTCGGCGCGCGCGTAATTACCTTGTCCGGCCAGGTGCGGTCGGGCAGGGCAACGGGAGGGAATGCCTTGTACTTGCTGTGGTCGTAATTTCTCACCTGCTACCTCTTTACCTTTACATGAAGCTGACTTTGGTCGTGTATGAAGCAATCTGGCTTCAAGTTATTGATTCAGGGAGCGTAGTGTACAGGAAACTTTGTGAATAATTATTGCTAATATCGCGATAATAATTAAATAAATGGCAGATAATGCTAATATAATAATTATAGATAGAATATAATGCCATATATAAGATTAATACTGATATATAGGAGTGGTGGTTATGCAGCTGGATCGTACTGACAAGCGCATTCTCCGTGAATTGCAGAGCAATGGCAGGATGAGCAATCAGGAGTTGGCGGAGAAGGTTGGACTTTCCCCTTCACCCTGCCTGCGCCGGGTAAAGCAGCTGGAGGATGAAGGTATTATTAAAGGGTATGTTGCACTGGTAGACCCGGCCAAACTGGGCTTGAAAATGATGGCGCTGATCCAGATCAGGATGGACCGTCACACACCGGAGCGCTTTGCGGAATTTGAAAAAACCATTATGGAGTATTCCCAGGTGATGGAGTGCATTTTGATCACCGGGCAGACCGCAGATTATCAGGTCAAGGTGATTGTGGAGGATATGGAGCAATATCAGGACTTTCTGTTAAACAGGATCACGCCCTTGCCGGGAGTGTCTGATGTGCATTCCAGCTTTATTCTGCGTCAGGTAGTCTCCAGCACAGCATTGCCGATTGAAATAACCGGGTAGGAGATAAGACCTGGTTTCTGCTACAGCATGACGGCCTGACATCCTTGCTGTAAAATTCATCCCCCGATGCAATCTGCAGGTACCGAGCGTGGCAAGTATTTTTACCAAAGTAATTAACCGGGAGATCCCCGGACATTTTGTCTGGGAAGATGATCTTTGTATTTCCATTATGACTATTCAGCCGATTCGTCAGGGTCATCTTCTGGTGATTCCAAAAGCTGAAGTGAATCACTGGGATGATGTGCCCGAGGCAACAGCGACTCATCTGATGACGGTTTGCCAGAAAATTGCCAAGGCAATAAAGGCTGTTATTCCCTGCAGCCGGATTGGTGTTTCAATTGTCGGTCTGGAAGTGCCACATACGCATATTCACCTGATTCCCATTGATACCTTTGGTGATCTGGATTTTAAAAATGCCAGGGAAATGTCAGAGGAGTTACTGGCAGCAACGGCGGCAATTATTCGTGAAGTGCTGGTTGCCGAAGGTCACCAGCAAGCGAATATCAGCGCCTCCTGAGATTTTTCAATTCCTGTAACCCAACACGGCATTAGAACAGGGAAACAAGATACTTGTCTGACAGAGATACATTATTTGCCAGCGGATTGCCCAACGAACACTTTGTGTTTGACGAAAAGGTGGCAGCCGTTTTTCCCAATATGATTAATCGCTCTGTTCCGGGGTACGCTACCATCATTGCCATGATAGGAACGCTGTCTGCGGAATATGCCCAGCCTGCCAGCATCTGCTATGACCTGGGTTGTTCTCTGGGGGCCGCAAGCTTGTCCATGCGTCATAATATTCGGGCAGAAAATTGCGCTATCGTTGCGGTAGATAATTCCGCCGCCATGGTGGAAGGTTGCCGACAGGCAATAGAGCGTGACAGTGCGGTGCTTCCTGTCGATGTGCGCTGCGAGGATATACTCGACACGCCAGTGAATAATGCATCGATGGTAGTGATGAATTTCACGCTGCAATTTGTCAAGCCTGAGGCGCGAGACGAACTGCTGGCACGTATATACGAGGGCCTGTTGCCTGGGGGCATGTTGATTCTGTCTGAAAAAATTCTTTTTGAAGATTCAGCGCTGAATGACCTTTTTATTGAAATGTACCATCGCTTCAAGGAACAGCAGGGTTATTCCAAACTTGAGATAAGTCGCAAACGGGCGGCCCTTGAAAAAGTACTTATTCCTGAAACCATCGCCGCCCATGAAAGCCGCCTGCAGAAAGCCGGCTTTGAGACTTTTGACGTCTGGTTCCAGTGCTTCAACTTTGCCTCCATCGTGGCAGTCAAGTCCCATTAATATCCAGTCGCATTTAAACCAGAGCGGAAACCACATTGCCTGAGCCTATTGAAAACCTGGTAAATTATTCAGAACTGGTTTCTGTATTGGAAAATACCCGGTTCTCGCCCATCATTGAAAAACTGCCGCAGAACTTTCTTGCTGCATTTAATCATGGGGATTTTGCCGGCTGGGTAGAAGCGCTTCGGGCCTTGCCGGATATAGCGCCGGATTCATGGGATTTACAGAGCCAGGTTCGAATAGGGTCTACTGGGCAGTGTGATGATGCTCAGCGGCTGCAGTTAAAACAGACTCTTCTGAAGATACACCCATGGCGCAAGGGACCATTTGAGCTGTTTGGTCTGGAGATTGACACAGAGTGGCGCTCGGACTGGAAATGGGACAGATTGAAAGCCCATATAGCGCCATTGGAAAACCGGAATGTGCTGGATGTGGGTTGTGGTAATGGTTATCACTGCTGGCGCATGGCCGGGGCAGGCGCCCGCTTTGTTCTCGGTGTCGATTCCCACCTGTTGTTTACCATGCAATATTGGGCAATTCGGCAGTTTCTGAAAAGTCCTCCTGTGTATGTTGCTCCTCTGGCATTGGAAGATTTGCCTGCGGGCTTGAAAGCCTTCGACAGCGTTTTTTCCATGGGCGTGCTTTATCATCGCCGCTCACCGTTTGATCATCTCTATGGCTTGAAGGATTGTTTGCGTCCTGGAGGGGAGCTGATACTGGAAACCCTGGTGATTGAGGGAGAGAAAGGCATGACCCTGGCACCTCAGGGGCGTTATGCTCGAATGCCCAATGTCTGGTTCCTGCCCACTTGTGACACTCTTCATGAGTGGCTGGAAAAAGCCGGATTTAGAAATATCCGCCTGGTAGATGTCAGCAAAACATCCATAGATGAACAGCGTACAACTGAATGGATGACCTTTGAATCATTACCCCAGGCGCTTGATAAAAATGATCCAGCCATGACTATTGAAGGCTATCCAGCACCCATGCGCGCAGTATTTGTGGCTGAAAAACCTTAAAGCTGGAATTATTACTTTAGTATTGGTCCAATTTCCTCTACACTTTTGCACTTTTCCTGCACGGTTCATCCATAATTATGCTAAAAGCATAACTTTGAACTATACGAAAATTTTTTCTTTAGCCCTGTATATCAAGCATATATAGCAATCATCAGCCAATATGGAGCCGTGTTGATTGCTGACTATAAAAAGAAATAAGGATACTAGTAGAGATTATGGCCAGACCATTACGCATCGAATATCCCAATGCTTATTACCATGTCACCAATCGTGGAGAAGAGGGGGTATCAGTATTCCCCGGGCCTAAATATTTTCAGGCATTCCTGGATTGTATTGTCGAAGCCGGTAAACGCTTTAACGTTGATATTATCTGCTATTGCCTGCTGAGGAATGAATACAATCTGGTGATAAAAACACCGGAAGGAAACCTCAGTCGTTTTATGCGTCAGGTCGATGGGCTCTACACGCAGCATTACCAGAAGCTGAAAAAAGAAAGTGGCTCGATTTTCAAGTCACGCTATAAATCTGTGCTGCTGCAACCTGAAAAGTACCTGTTAGGTGTGTCCCGTTATATTCATAACCTACCCAAAAAAAATAAAACCAGGCCTGAAAGCTATACCTGGTCATCCCTTACTGCTTATACCAATAAGGTAAAAGCCCCTGCCTGGTTAAAACGGGAAGAATTGATTTCCCTGATGACTCCGGGAGCGCGCCCAAATGCCCGTTACGGGGCTTATGTTGCTCAAGGTGTGGATGCAGAGCTGGCGCATTTTTATGGTAAGAAAAATTTACTTTCCATTCTTGGTGATGAGCGATTCAAAAAGCGTGCACAGGGAAAACTTGTGCCTGGCACGGCAAGAGGAAAGTCCAAGGGTCCGCAGGCCAGATTACGTCCTTCGATAAAAAAGGTGGTGGCTGCCGTTGCAACACAGTTCAAAGTGACTGAAAAAAGTATCTACCAGGCTGCTCGTGGCCCCGGCTCGAGGAATCTGCCACGCTGGACTGCCATGTACCTGTGTCAGGAAGTTGCGGGCGTTACCTTGCAGGATATTTCCCTGCGTTTTGGTTTAAAACGTTATGGCACTGTCTCTACTACGATCGGAAAGCTGAAGCAGGAATTTATAGATTCACCGAAAAGTTTCGCCGCAGTTAAAAAGTTGCGTGCGCAGCTGTCCCCCTGAATTTCCCGCCCTAATTAACGCTTGTTTTTACTATTATGGGCTTTACACTCCTGTGTGAAGTCCTTAACCGCCCTGTTACACGGGGTTACCGAGAATGAGCGTCGCTAAAGAAAATAAAAAGCATGATCGTCCCCTTGAGCTTGGGTCATTTTTACGTGAACTGGAAAAAGCCGGGCGCATCAACAAGGATCAACTTGATGAGGTTACTTCACAGCGTCGCACCAGCGCACAGCTGAAATTCCATCTGCTCGTGTTTATTGCTGATCAGAATCTGGATGATCAGAAAAATCCCGGCCAAAAACTCAATCTGGAATCACTGACAAAATTTCTGGCGGAATGGGCGGGTCAGGATTACTACCATATCGATCCCCTGAGTATTGATGCGGCAAAAGTTACCCAGGCCATGTCCTATGCTTTTACCCAGCGTCACAAAATCATGGCGGTATCCATTACGGCCAATGAAGTTGTTATTGCCAGCGCCGAGCCTCTCGTTTCTTCCTGGGAAGACGATCTCATTCATGTGCTGAAAAAGCCGATAAAACGGGTAGTCAGCAACCCGGTTGAATTGCAGCGTATGACGGAAGAACTTTATCGACTGGCAGCTTCTATTGATATGGCTACTACTGGCAGTAGTTCATCCAGTGTGGGTATCAGCAATCTTGAACAGATGGTGGAACTGGGTGCGCTAAAGGATCCCGAGGCCAATGATCAACATGTGGTTCGCATCGTCGACTGGCTTCTGCAATATGCCCTTGAACAAAGGGCAAGTGATATACATATTGAACCCCGGCGAGAAGTAGGGAATGTTCGCTTCCGTATAGACGGAGTGCTGTACACGGTTTACCAGATTCCCATGCAGGTTATGAACGCTGTAACCAGCCGCCTGAAAATTCTGGGCCGAATGAATGTTGCCGATAAACGCAAGCCTCAGGATGGTCGTCTGAAAACCAAGAGCCTGGAAGGCAATGAAATTGAGTTGCGTCTTTCCACTTTACCGACGGCCTTTGGTGAAAAAATGGTAATGCGGATTTTTGATCCGGATGTGCTGTTACGTTCCTTTGCCGAGTTGGGATTTGATGATCAGGATCTGGAAAGCTGGCAGACCATGATAGCCAGGAAAAACGGTATTATTCTTATCACTGGTCCGACCGGTAGCGGAAAAACAACAAGCCTGTATTCCACGCTCAAGACTCTGGCCACCAAGGAAGTGAATGTCTGCACCATTGAAGATCCGATTGAAATGGTTGAATCCAGTTTCAATCAAATGCAGGTTCAGGAAAATATCGACCTGACCTTTGCCGGGGGAATCAAGGCATTACTCAGGCAGGACCCTGACATTATTATGATTGGTGAGATCAGGGATCTGGAGACAGCGGAGATGGCTGTTCAGGCGGCGCTTACCGGTCACCTGGTTTTATCATCCCTGCATACCAATGATGCTCCTGCTGCCATTACCCGTTTACTGGAACTGGGCGTGCCTTCCTATCTGGTCAGAGCAACGCTGGTCGGTGTGGTAGCCCAACGCCTGGTCATAACCTTGTGTCCCCATTGCAAACAGGAGGCACAGATCGATAGCGAGATCTGGAACGTGCTGGTTAAGCCGTGGACAGTTCCCATGCCCAAGAAGGTTTATCAACCCGCTGGTTGCCAGGAATGTCGGGAAACCGGCTTCAAGGGCAGACAGGGAATCTATGAAGTAATGCCTTTTACACCAGCTTTACAGGAATATGCAGAAGACAGGGGGGATTTACCCCGGCTCAGGTTGCATGCCTATAAAGAGGATATGCGCAGTCTCAGGCTCAGCGGTGCGCTCAAGGTGGCTGCCGGAATAACAACTGTTAACGAGGTTCTGCGTGTAGCTCCGGAGAGTCAATAGGCTTGAGTGCCAAATTGCCAGCAGGCATTATGGCGATGCCCGAAAGAGATGTTTTTGCCATGTTTCTTATTATAAAACTGATAACCGATAAACCCGGACAAGTGAGTAAGGGCGCATGAAGATCCTTATTGTCGGTCCTTCCTGGGTAGGCGACATGGTGATGGCGCAAAGTCTGTTCATCAGCCTGAAACAAATTGTTCCTGATGCTGAAATACATGTGCTTGCTCCTGGCTGGTGCAAGGCTCTGCTTGATCATATGCCGCAAATCAGCCGTGCTATTGAAATGACTATTGGTCATGGTGAGCTGGCCCTTGGCAGGCGCAGGGTATTGGCCAGTTCACTGAAGCAGGAGAATTATGACCAGGCGATAGTGCTTCCGAATTCCTTCAAGTCCGCACTCATTCCCTGGTTTGCCGGCATTCCCGTCAGAACAGGTTGGCGTGGAGAAGCCAGAAGCTGGCTGCTTAATGACTGCAGGGTGCTGGACAAGCAGGCCTATCCGTTGATGGTGGAGCGTTTTATTGCTCTGGCTTACCCGGACGGAACGGCCTTGCCCTCTGAATTGCCGCGTCCTGAGCTTGAGGTAAGGGCAGACTCCCTTGTGCCGCTTTTGAAAAAACTCACACTGGACACTCAAAAGCCGGTGCTGATACTTTGTCCGGGTGCTGAATTTGGTGAGGCTAAAAAATGGCCGGCCTCAGGTTATGCTGCCGTTGCCAGCCACTGGTTGTCTCAAGCTGGCCAGGTCTGGATCATGGGTTCGGCTAATGACAGCAAGGATGCGGGGAAAATTATCAGCGCCTTGCCAGAGGCAGACTCCGAACGCTGCATAGATCTGACCGGTAAAACTACCCTGGGGGAAGCGATTGACCTGATGTCCTGTGCTACCCGCGTGATCAGTAATGATTCCGGTCTGATGCATATTGCCGCGGCACTGAAGCGGCCCCAGGTTGTAATATACGGATCAACTTCCCCGACGTTTACTCCTCCACTTGCAGATAAAGTCCAGATAGTTTCCCTGGAACTGGAGTGTAGCCCCTGTTTCAAGCGAGTCTGCCCATTGGGACATACCAACTGCCTGAAATTACTTGAACCTGATCAGGTCATTCGCTCTTTGCATGAGCTGGATTCACCATGAAAGTCGCACTGGTATTGTTTAACTGGTTTCCCCACGGCGGTTTGCAGCGTGACTGCCTGGGTATCGCCAACAGCCTGATTAAGCGAGGACTTGAAGTAGACGTTATATGTATGAGTTGGGAAGGCAGTGTGCCCGAGGGCATCAATCGGGTAATTCCGTCCTTCAAAGTAAAAAACAAAGTGGCGGCAAGAAAAGCCTTTGCCGAATTTGTCTTGCAGATTACTGCCGCAGAAGATTACCTGAAGGTGCTCGGCTTTAACCGTTTGCCCGGGCTGGATTACTACTTTGCCGCCGATACCTGTTTTGCCTGGAAGGCCACTCGGGAAAGAGGCTGGCTTTACAGACTGGCACCGCGAAGTCGCCAATACCTGGCATTTGAAGAGGCAGTCTTTGGGCCACAAAGTGAGACAAAAATATTAATGCTCTCTCCGGGGCAGCAAGACGAATACCTGGCCTGTTATCCCAAGGCTGGTAAACGCATTATAAATATTCCTCCCGGTATCGAAAGAAATCGTATGGCCGGTGAAGATGCGACAGCGCTGAGGCAATCGTTGCGTCATGAATTTGGTATTAATGACGAGCAGTTGCTGGTACTGCAGGTGGGATCAGGATTTCCTATAAAAGGCGTTGAACGCTCTCTGGCAGCGCTGGCCTCATTGCCCGAAGCGCTTGGAAACCAGACAAGATTGTTTATTATTGGTAGAGACGACTCTCAGCGTTATGAAAAAATGGTGGAAAAACTGAGAATAGCAGCACGTGTCATCTTTTTTAAAAGTCGGGACGACCTGCCACGCTTTTATCAGGGGGCCGATCTTCTATTACACCCTTCAGTAAAGGAAAGTGCAGGCATGGTGTTAATTGAGGCCATCGTCGCCGGGCTGCCAGTTCTGACAACGGCTTCCTGTGGTTATGCTTTTCATGTGAGACAGGCGCAGGCGGGCGTTGTCATTACCGAGCCATTCAGCCAGCTGGCATTAAATGAAGCGCTGAGAAAAATGCTGGAGAGCAGGGATAAAAGTCGCTTGCGCACAAATGGTATTGCCTACGGACAAAAAGAGAATCTCTATGATATGCCAGATGCGGTAGCATCAATGTTATTAAACGCCATCGGAGGTTCCAATGATGGCAACTGATGTCTTTATAAGAGAAGACCTGCAGCCATATCTGCCAAAGGAAAATATATTTACTTTTATAGCCGAGATGGACGGCGAAGAATTTCGTGCACTGGAATCCAGACGTACTATTGCTGTCGATCTGGGCAGCAAACGTTATTTTGTCAAATATCATCGGGGTACCAAAACCGCTGAAATTCTGAAAAACCTTTTACAGTTTCGACTGCCGGTAGTGAGTGCGCACAATGAATGGCGTGCCCTTTCCCGCCTTGATGCACTTAACATAAAGGTGCCGCAAATAGCTGCCTATGGCAGGCGCGGTCTGCTGCCCCAGACATGCGAATCCTTTATCGTTACCGATGATGTAGGCACTCAGGAAAATCTTGAAGACCTGACCCGTGACTGGCAGAGCAAGCCGCCAGCGTTTGCCAGAAAGCTGGCCTTGATCAGGGAGGTAGCCGCTATCAGTCGCCGTATGCACAGTAGTGGCATCTGCCATCGTGACTACTATATCTGCCACTTCATGGTCACCGGCAATATTGAAGAGGATAGTGGGAAGGGCGGCTCACTTACCTTGATCGATTTGCATCGTGCCCTGGTTAAGCGAAAGCTGGGACAGCGCTGGGTAATCAAGGATATTGGCAGTCTGTATTTCTCGGCGATGGACATTGGATTGACAAGCCGTGACCTGTTTCGGTTTATTCGCCTGTACTCGGGGATGTCTTTGAAAAATGCAATGAGCCGGAAAAGTGATTTCTGGAAGCTGGTGTTTGAGCGCGCAACAAAACTGAAAAGCCGGCACTCCTGACAGGGCTTTTCCTGCAATGATTACTGCGCGGTTATACAACTATTACTGGCGTTCGTTCAGGGCAGTACCTGGTAGATCACAATGGCATCATCGCGCTTGTTAGCAAATCTTGCTATTTCTGTGATCCCGCTCATCTTGCCGAGAATCTCTCTGCTATCAGTATCATCATGAGGCAGGTCCAGCACGAGATAATCATTCTCTGCGAACAGCATCAGGCTTTCTGCAGGATCAGTTTCAATGGCGTCATAGTCTGCTACCAGACCGCTGTAATAAGCAACAGCAAAACTGTTGGTCTGCACCTTGCTGCCCTGGGTAATATTCTCTCGAGTCCAGTCACCGGCTTGCCTGATATAGCTTTTTGAATAACCGAAACTTACCAGGCTGTCTGCTGCAAAAAATAAAGCCAGGCTGACGAAGACAATTTTAAAACGTTTAACACTTTTTTCCCGTATCGAGAGCAGGTAGAGATTTTCAATCAGCAGGGGTAGTAGCGTTAGCAACAATAGTGCTGCCAGCACAGCGTAGCGTGTTGTCAGAAACTGCATGATGGAAACAAAAGTCAGCAACACCAGTAATGCGCTAATGAGAAAAAACAACCAGGGCCATTTGTTGTCAGATGAAATCTCGAGTCTGCCACCAAGCCAGCCATAAATAAGGAATAGACAAACCGGCGGGCTAATTGTCATTACCAGAGTACTCGCCAGCGCATAAACATAACCAAATATGAGTACCGCCATCCCCCTGCCGGTGAACATTTCGACCTGTTCGGAAATATGCGAAGACAGGGCTGCATTTTGTGCTGCACCGCTTAAGGTGTCCGGGTATTCATTGAGTAGGGGTAAGTACCAGCGGTAAGTAAAATTGAATACTTCAAACAGGTTGATACCCGCCAATGCAAAGACAAGCAATATTGCTAACGCCGAAGCCAGCATGATGAATAAAAGCGTGAACAGTCGGGCGGTTTTTTTCTCTACTGAGGTAACCCCGGGAACAAGCAGTGAAAATGGTGTGATAGCCAGCAGGATCAGAGCTTCCAGTCTGAATAAAACTGCTACTGACATGGCCAGCGTCCAGCCCCAGGCATTGGCCAGTTTGCCGGTTTTACCAAAACGAATAAATTGCGTGAGCGCGCTCATGCATAAAGCCCAATAGGCAAAATCACGAATAAGAAAGTAGCGCATTTCATTAATAGTGGGATAACACAGTATTACCACTGCGGCAAAAATCTTGACTGACGTACTCTGGCTAAATTCCATAACCAGTGTAATAAAGGCATAAACCAGGACCGCCAGCGCAAGCATATTGACCAGGTGGGCCGCATTCATCAGGCTTATTGGTAGTAGGCTTCCCACGCAGGCTATCAACACTGAATACCAGTACCAGCCATAGTTGACGAGAGTGGCGTTCAGGCCTTGTCGGGAAAATAATTCTGCGGCCCTGAGATAACTGAAAGCATCATCGTTTGGAATTGGGCTACTGGCAATAATGATTAAGGACACGCAGCAGCTAACGACGAAGCCAATCAGCCTGATATCAATACTCTGCAATGCCCGTGTAATTGAGTTCATAAAGTCAGCTCGCTACGCTTACCTTGAGGCCTGCGGCTTTTGCATACCAGGCAAAGAACTCATCTCCATCAGGCTTTTCCAGCGCGAGATTTTGCAGCAAATTAATAATGGCACTGCGTCTTTTTTTCAGGTTGATTGATTTACCTTCATAAATAAAGTCAGTGGGATCAAGAATGGTAAATGAATCTTCCGTGACAATGAAGTGATCGGGCCCCGGATTCCTGCAATCAAAGCCTCTGTTATGTAGTTCCGCGATAAATTTGGCTAGAGCTTGCTGTGGAACCAGATTACGGGGTAACTGGCTAAGCAGCGGTCCCGATGGCACAAAATAAGTGACTGCAGAAAGCTTCAATGACGGGATGCGGAAAAAGTTATCTACTGTAATAGCCTGAAATCCCTGCATGCGCAGGTTTTTAGCATGTCGATCAAAGACTTTCGCCGGATGCGGTAGATATGAGCGTTTATTGATGGTGCCAGGATACTGGCGCAGCCACAGGCCACTGGGAAGTTTGTAATCATGTACGTCCTGTAATTCCGAGATCTTGTCAGCACCTTGAATGACCTGAGAGTACTGCTTCTCGGTAAGACGATGATTAGGGGTGGCAATATCGATATAGGGACTCATCGGTTTGCCGCCGGGCTGGGTTTTGAAGCGTTTGTGCATCCACAGGTATTGTGCCGGGTAATGGCGAATCGCGTTTTCCACCATGGAATTGATGACCGTGGCATTTTTTACTTCGTCCTCACCGGGAAAGCTCTCAGGGAAAGGGATAAATTCCAGCTCATATTGACGCGTTCTGTTTATTCGGCCCTGTCGCACCAGAAACACCGGCGAGTTATTGGCTTTTGCATAGCGGCTGGCGACAGTAATAGTGGCAGCAGGGCGATTAAAAAACGGAGCAAAGACGGCGTGTTTTGGGCCGTAATCCTGATCCGGGGCATACCACAGGGTTTTTCCCTCTCTCAGATGACGGAAGGCGCCGCGGATATCATTACGGTCAAACACTCCATTACAATTGGAAAGTCTGCCGCGCAGCATGAACGCATCAAACAGAGGGTTGCGATGAGGCCGATAAGTCACGCCAAAGGGGTGGAAAATACTCAACAGGTTAGCACCAAAGTCCAGCGTGGAATAATGTGCACCTATGAGAACGATGCCTTTGCCTTTTGCCTGCGCGGCCTCAAGTTTATCAAGTCCAATAAGAGTGACCTGATCTTTAAAGCTGCCTTTTTCCCGTACCCAACCGGTTGTGGTTTCAATCAGGCCAATGCCGTTTTCCAGAAAGCTTTTATGGACCAGCGCTTTTTGTGCTCCTGCATCCAGCTCGGGAAAACAAATAGCAATATTGGTTGTTGTGATATATCGACGCTCCTTACCGAGCCAGTAGGTCAATTGACCAAGGATCTCACCGGCTTTTATGCGCACGGGGAAAGGCATCCACGCCAGGATAAAGAGCACGCCCAGACCCAGCCAGGTAGGCCAGTACTTGATACCAATAAAGGTACTAAAAGGAGGAGGTGTCTGCATAAATCACTTGAAAAAAAAATACAGCGGCATTGTATCAGAATCAGCAATTGGCAATGGCTATGATATGATTAGCGCCAATTTTACACGGGTAAATTGAAGAAATAATGAAACTCGAAATCCCAAAGTTTGATGCTGCACGTGTGCTGGTGGTTGGTGATGTCATGCTCGACCGTTACTGGCATGGTGCCACCTCCAGAATTTCTCCGGAAGCGCCGGTACCGGTTGTGAAGGTCGGTAATGCAGAAGACAGTCCGGGTGGGGCAGGAAACGTGGCGCTTAATTTAGCGGCACTTGGCGCGGCTGCTACTCTGGTGGGTCTGGTGGGTCATGATGAAGCCGGTGAGGAGCTCGAAACACGACTCCGCGCGGCGGGGGTACTTTGTGATTTTGAAAAAGTGTCAGACAAACCGACCATCACCAAATTGCGCATTGTCAGCCGTCATCAGCAACTGATCCGACTGGATTTTGAAGAAGCCTTTCATATCGACAGTGCCGAGGCAATAAATGCCAAGGTAGCTGCTCTGCTCGACAGCACCGATGTGGTTATTGTTTCAGACTACAACAAGGGCGCCCTGGCCGCGGTCAGCGCCCTCATTACCCTGGCAAGGAAACAGGGTGTTCCGGTCCTGGTTGATCCGAAAGGTGAGGACTTTGGCAAATATCGTGGTGCCACCTTGCTGACCCCCAATCTGCATGAATTCGAACAGGTAATGGGAGCCTGTGAAAGTGAAGAGGATCTGGTAGCAAAAGGCCGGCTGTTAATTAAAGTGCTGGAACTGGAAGCCTTGCTGGTTACCCGGGGCGAACATGGTATGAGTCTGATTCGCGCGGATGAAGCCGAGCTGCATATTCCCGCACGGGCAAGAGATGTGTTTGATGTAACAGGTGCCGGCGATACCGTGATCTCGGCTCTGGGTGCCGCCCTGGCAGCAGGAAGCGGCTTGCCCGAAGCTGTTGCCTTATCGAATATTGCGGCAGGACTGGCCGTTACCCGCGTCGGTACTGTTGCCGTTAGTGGACCGGAGTTACGCAGGGAAGTACAGAGTGATGTTGGCTCTGATCGTGGTGTGATGACCCGTGAACAACTTGCTCTGGTAGTAGCGGATGCCCGGGCTCATGGAGAAAAGGTCGCCTTTACTAATGGCTGTTTCGACATAATTCATGCTGGCCATGTTGGTTATTTACAGGATGCCCGTAAATGTGGCGATAGACTGATCGTTGCCATCAATGACGATGAATCTGTAAGGCGTTTAAAGGGAGAAGGGCGGCCAATTAATCCCATAGAGCGACGTATGGCAGTGGTGTCCGGCCTGGAATCTGTCGACTGGGTGGTCTCTTTTTCAGAAGACACACCAGAAAACCTCTTAAGCGAAGTTAAACCGGACTGCCTGGTGAAAGGCGGTGATTACGGTATAGAAGGTGTCGTAGGAGCAGAGATTGTTCAACAATACGGTGGTGAAGTCAGGGTGCTGTCTTTTTTGGACAACTGTTCTACATCGGCTATCGTGGAAAAGATCAAGAAAGACAAATAATATAATCGTAACCGGAATCAACACACTGCATTTTTTCCATTCTCTTTTATTGCGCTAATTCCCGGGTATTTCTCCCAGCACGGCCTTGGCCAATTTCACATTTTCTCTCAGGTGGTCAGGGTTGATAGTCCCCACAATTACCGAGCTGATTCCTTCACTGCCAAATAGTAGCGACATGCTGTCTTCAATAGAGCCTGCATGGCCGCTCATTAGTCCCTTTTTAACCAGCACGCCTTTATTATTGTTACGGGCGTAATCAAGTACTGCCTGATCCTGCTGCTCCAGGTTGTAGGTAATCATGACAATATCGAGCATGGAAGCGGCCAGCACACCACCACTGTTGGTTTTGGTGGACATGCCAATGGCTCTTATCATTCCCTCTTGCTGGCACTGCTTGAGTGTCGCTACGCAATCGCTATTGTTGAGAATATCTTCGTCGTTACCATCGGAGTGAATCAATACAATGTCGAGATAGTCAGTGTTGAGTCGCTTGAGACTTCTTTCAATACTGAAGCGCGTATGACTGGCGCTGAAATTAAAAGATGATTGCCCCTGTTCAAACTCTTCTCCGGTTTTGGTGACTATTACCCAGTCCTGACGATTGCGCAGTAGTTTGCCAAGGCGTTCCTCACTGGTGCCGTAGGCCGGGGCGGTGTCCAGCAGATTGATTCCCTCGCTGTTTGCCAGCGCCAGCAGATTAATGACGTCGCCGTCATCAGGGATAGTGAATTGCTCTGGATATTTAACCGACTGATCACGGCCAAATTTGACCGTGCCCAGGCCAAGGGCTGAGACTTTCAGCTCAGTGCCTGGTATTTGGCGCAGGAATGCCATGTTCAGAGCTGCTCCCAGGGGGTTGCAGCTACCTGCGGATGCTGCAGAAATACAGGAGCTTGTACTGGTGTTTCAGAACCGGCAGTCAGACCCGAATCCTGCATTCTCGCCAGAACCTGATTGGCCAGATTGGGAGCAAGGGTCAGCTTGGTTGGCCAACACACCATCAAATTATTGTTTTGAGCGATGCTGATATCATCAGGGCGTTTGCCACCGGCTTGTTTTTCTTCTGCACGATCAATAGCCAAAGTAGCCCAGCTGGCGTTCTCCAGATCACACCATGGAAACATTTCCCTGAGCTTGGCTTGAGCGGCCTTGATCAACTCTTCATCAGTCTGGTGTATACCCTGTTCGGCAATTTCACCGCCAAGATACCAAACCGGTTCACCCGCGGCATTTTTATGACTGGTAATGGTTACCTCGGGGGTCATGCTGAGCCGATCAGAAACACAATGCACATAAAGTGGTTCGTTGATGGTATGCCTGACCATTACCATGCGCAATGGCCGACGCTGCATGGTAGTGATTGGCAGATCGAAATCCTTCATCAAGGCTTCAGCCCCTGCACCACAGGTGAAAACATATTGCTGCGCCTGAATGCGCTGGCCATTGTTAAATTCCAGACATTCGATACCTCCCTGAGTGTCAGGAACAAGTCTGGCCTGCTGCCAGTCAATGCTGAATATATTCTCTGCCTGGGCATTGCTTAGGGTGGAAAGGAGAGACGGCACATCCAGCACAATATCCTGCAGGCGATAGAGAGGACCGGAGATCCTGTCTTTAAAAAAGTCCGGGTAGTCGGCTTTTTCAACAGTGCTGACTTTGGCTTCAAGCGCCTTGCTGCCAAGAAAGGCATTGAGCCTGGATCGAATGCTGTTGCGTGGCCACATGTAATAGTCTTTGGATAACAGATTGCAGCCACGCAAATCCACATCCCCTTCACCGGCAAGACATTTTTTCCAGTGGGCAGGCATGTCTGCAATAGTTGTGGTTGCGGTGGTCAGCTTTCCGCCCAGCGCGTATTTGATGCCACCATGGATCATGCCCTGACTTGCGATACTCTGGCCAGTACCCAGTCGATCCTGTTCAAATAGCCATGCTTGGTAGCCAGCATTTCTGAGGCGGTTCAACAGCCATAGTCCGGCAACACCACCTCCAAAAATCAGCACATCGGTTTTCACGGTTTCAGTCATATGGAAATTTGTGCATAACGGGAAAGCATGACAGTATAAACAGGTTGCAGGATAAACCGGAAATTTACCGGGATATTTTTTTCATTTCCGCCAATGGAATAAATTTTTAAAAACGTGAACCGGTTTATTTACTCCCTTTTATTTTATCTGGCTACCCCGCTTATCATTCTGAGATTGCTATTGCGATCTTTGCGTTCGCCAGCTTACCTGAAGCGCTGGTCAGAACGTTTTGCCCGCTATTCCCCCTCTTCCGGTTTTAAAAAAGCAGATATCATTTTTCATGCTGTTTCTGTAGGAGAAGTGCATGCCGCAGTACCGCTGATAAGCCGTCTTCTTGATAATAATCCGGAATTATCAGTATTGGTCACCACATCAACCCCTACCGGTTCTGCCCGCGTAATGGCATTGTTGAAGGATAAGGTAGCGCATGTCTATCTGCCCTACGATTTGCCCGGCGCCATCAACCGCTTCCTGAATATTTTCAACCCCGGCCTTGTGGTCATTATGGAAACTGAATTATGGCCAAATCTTATTCATGCATGTTCCCAAAGGGGAGTGCGCTTATTACTGGCCAATGCCCGGCTGTCGGAAAAATCCCTGCATAACTACCAGCGCATTCCCTATCTCGTTAGAACCATGCTTGGGCAGTTAGACAGGGTGAAAGCGCAGTCATCAAATGACCGCGAAAGATTATTGTCATTGGGCCTTGCTGAAGAAAAAATCACTGTTGCCGGCAGTATGAAATACGATATGGCAATAAATACAGAGCAGGTGGCCAGGGCGCTCGGGGATAAGATCAGCTTGCAGGGCAGACCGGTTCTTATTGCAGCCAGTACGCGAATACTGGCTGGGGAGAAGGAAGAGGAAAAGGTTTTGCAGGCGTTTAGAATCTTGCTTGGTAGCCATCCTGATCTACTGCTGATCCTTGTACCTCGGCATCCCGAACGCTTTGATGAAGTCTTTGAACTGGTTACCAGGCAAAGATTTAGCTGCGCCCGGCGAAGCAGGGAAAGTGTGGCTGAGGCTTCGCATCAGGTTTTACTGGGAGACACCATGGGGGAAATGCAGTATTACTTTAGTCTTGCCGATGTCGCCTTTGTAGGTGGCTCTCTGGTGCCCACCGGATGCCAGAATATTATTGAACCGGCGGCGCTGGGATTACCAGTGATTACCGGGCCTTCCCTTTTCAATTTCCAGGCAGTAAGCGAACAACTTTTGCAGGCAGGCGGGATGATGTGTGTCGCTGATGCGCAAGAGCTCGCCGAGGCGGTGAAGGCCTTGCTGGCTGGTGAGGAAAAAGCCGCTGCGATGAAGTCAGCGGCGCTGGCGGTGGTTGAAAAAAATCAGGGTGCCAGCGACAGAAATCTCAATGAGATCAGTGAACTGCTTTTATTGCAGGCCTTAAAAAAAACCGCTCGTCACCAGTAAGTGCTGATCATTCCAGCCAGTTGTTTAAATCAATAACATCCTGCGGACTGAGAATACCAGCGGCCTGTTTTAGGGTCAGGGTATTAATCACATAGTTGTAGCGAGCATTGGCAAAATCACGACGCGTCTGGAACAGGGTGCGTTGGGCCAGAACCACATCAACAACGTTTCGCGTACCTACTTCTGCACCAACTTCAGTAGCTTCCAGGGCACTTTCAGCAGAAATTATTGCCTGGGCTCGGGCCTGTACAGCAAGCACGTCGGTTTCAACGCTTCGGTAGCTGTTACGGGTGCTTTGCGTACTGTCGCGCTGGGTTTTCAGCAAAGCTTCTTCGCTGGCATCACGCGTGTAGTAAGCCTGTCTCTTGCGGGCACCATTCAATCCGCCGGCATAGAGTGGGTAGGAAAAGTTCAGGGTAATATTGGTGCGCTCCGAGGCAATCGCAGGAAAAAAGCTGAACGGGTTGGCAGACTGATTCCAGCCATAACCGGCACTGATTTCCAGGGTAGGGAACATCGAGGCACGTGCTGATTTGGCGTCTTCCTGCCTGGCGGCAAAGTCATATTCTGCCGCCTTGATTGCCAAATTATTATCCATTGCCAGATTTACCCATGCTGCCAGAGTATCCGGATTTAAAGATTCAATCGGGAAATCACTGCTGAGGCTTTCCAGATTGCTGTGGGGACGGCCGGTAATGGCTTCCAGTGCTTCAAGGGCCTGATTAAGATTGTTTTCTTCTACCAGACGGTTTACCCGGGCCAGGTCATAATTTGCCTGGCTATCATAGACATCAGTAATGGCTATCAGGCCAACTTCAAAACGTTCGCGGGTTTGTTCAAGCACCCGTGCAGCAGCATCTTCCTCACCCTGGAATGAGGCAAGGTTATCCTGTGAGCGCAGGACATTAAAATAGGCGGTAGCCACTTTCAGGATCAATTGTTGCTCAGCCTGGGCAAGATTGGCGGCGGCCTGACGATCAGTATTTTTTGCGGCTTTAAAAGCATACCAGGCTTCAAAATTCAGTAAGGCCTGATTAATACTGAGATTGTAACCTTTGGTATTAAAGCCATTCTGGAAGCTGTGTGGTTGCCCAAAAGGAGTTTCCACAGCCGGACCTGCTGTATCACGGCTGGTGGATCCGCCGACAGTTACCCGCGGTAGCAGGAACGAGCGCCCCTGATCAATGGTGGTGTGAGAAGCATTATAGTTAGCCCTTGCCTGTCTGATTTCAGGGTCGTTGTTAGCCGCCAACTCAAAAATCTGTGCCAGGTCATCAGCTTGGACGGTTGAGAAAGGCAGGATCAGCAGCATGCATGGCAGTACTGCCCATAAGCGTCTGTTCAGATTCGTCGCTATTCTGGTCAGTGTGAATTTTTGTTGTGACTTTTTGTTGCCGCCCATCATTTCTCATCCCTCGAGCAAATAAGTTAACGCTATGAATAATCTGTAAAAAATGCAATCCTGATAGATAGCAATGAATTGACTGACTGGTCAGTCAGTTTCTGTTTTTTTCTCTGTAGTGTCAAGAGGTAAACAGCGTTTTACGTCAGACTGTTGCCAATTGATCAATCTTTATTCCATTGTCGTTCATTGGCCTATTACTGGTAATAGCGGGTCCGTACTTCCTAACCTCCATTCATCGGTGATTATTAAAGATCAGTTAATTATTAAAAAAATGCCTGTTAAAAACTTACCTGGAAAGCTGACTTGAGGCGATGCTAAACCCTGGCAACCTTACCTGACTGAAAATAAAGTGATATTTATTTAGTAAAGCATGTCTTGCTATTAAGAGATAATTTCATTTTCCATGCAGTTGTAGGGCAAGCAAACATCATTTACAGAGTTATCATTTGTTATCCATGGCGTTAACTGATTCAGGCAGTTGATGACTGCTCTGTATACAAGATGTATGACCCTCACTTGTATGATGAAAACGGTGTTAATTTAGCGGGCATTAAAAACGTCATTGTAACAAACAATAAAACAAGACGGGATGGGGAAACTGAAATTACAAACTGCAGAAAAGCGCTTGGCAGGAAAGATATTATCAGTATCAATAATAAAGAAATTCTGCATAGTAGGGGCTTATTACCCTGGCCTCAGGTACCAGGGAATCTACATACACGGATCAGACTTTTTGATTGTCAGGGCTGGATTCCCGTCGCCTTGACCGGCTTGCAGAAGCAGGAGAATCGCTCCTTGTTATATGACCTTTAATTGGATAAGGTGAGATCATTCAGCTTGGTAGATATTACAAAAAAATTGTTATTGGAAGCCTGAATACAGATGGGTGCTTGAGTGTTATTTACAGGCAGTAAAACTTAAAGCTAAAGCAAGTAGCAGAAAGTTGTAAACGTTGGTTGAACATAAAAAAATGAAAGTAAAAAGCTACACTATAGATTTAAGTGAACAGATGGCTGTTTGTGACGCCAACTATATTCGCTTGCTTAAATTACTTGGTAATACACGTTCAGTAAACCAGCGTATTTTTGAGTTACCTGATATTGGTCTTGATGATAAACGTGAGAAAGTATCTGTGAGTCTTAATGTTCTTGAGGAATTCAAGTACACCAGCACCATTTCTATTCGGCAGATAAGCTCTGCTGCTAATCAGGAAAAATTTCTAAAATACGAAAGTGATTCTGCTGCAGCAGAAAAAAAGCTGGGGATAACAAAAGAGCCAGAATTAAAAAAATTAAAAAAAATAACTGAGATAGTTGAGAATGAGGATGGTAACAATGCTGCGCATTTCGGTTCACCTGAAATGATAATTCGTGTCTACCACGATGCAAAAACAGCGGAAGTAACGAGCTACCAGAATCACAAGTATTTCAAAGCGGTGTATCCGCTACCCAATCCCTATATGTACCAATGTGATGAAAAAGAACAGCTCAATCTGTTTCTGGCAGAATGGCTGAACCTTTGTATCAATGAGGGCTTGAGTAATATGGATGAACTGCATTTGGAAAAATTGACCTGCGCATAACTGCTGGCTCCTGGATTCAGGAACGGTTATAAACACAAACTATGTTCTGCATATGTTCTGTTTGGGTCGTTGGGGAAAGTGTGTGAGAGTAAATCAAGTTGGCTGAAGTCCTGGAAAAAAACAATAATCAGAGTCTTCGCCTGGTTCAGATTACCGATTCGCATTTATTTGCGGATCGGAGCACTATTTTTGATGGTCTAAACACATTTGAGACCTTGAAAGATATTGTTGCCCTGGTTGCGGCTCAGCAGCAGAACATTGGATGTATTCTTTGTACTGGCGATTTAACCCAGGACTCCTCTGTTGAGGCATACCATCATTTTATTGATGCCTTGTCACCACTGGAAGCCCCGCAATTATGGATCCCTGGAAACCATGATATCCGCAGCCAGATGCAGCAGGTACTGGATCAGAACAGTATTCATTTGTGCCGTTCGGCCCAACTCGGTGACTGGCGCATTATCATGCTTAACTCCAGTGTCGAAGGGCAGGTCTATGGCCTGCTTGACCAGAAAGAGTTGGCTGATCTGGACCTTGAGCTGGCAGATAGCGAACGCAGTAATTCCCATGTACTTATTTGCGTGCACCATAATTGCTTGCCAGTTGAAGCTGCCTGGCTGCAACAACACAGCCTGAAAAACAGTGATGAGCTGTTTGAAATCACTGACAGATATTCTTATGTGAAAGGTATTCTTTACGGGCATATCCATCAGGAATTCGAAGCTATACGTAATGGGGTCAGAATCATGGGAACCCCCTCTACCTGCATTCAGTTTCATCCAACCAACAATGAATTTACTATCGACAATGAAAATCCGGGCTATCGCTGGTTGGATCTCGAGCCGGACGGCACCATCAACTCCAGGGTTGAACGAATCCAGGACAAGGCTTACAACATAGATTTTGACAGTACCGGATATTGATAAAATCCATTTAGGGAATTTAATCCCTTAAGTCTGCAATAAAATACAAAAAATTCCTTATTTATTTAAATAACCTTCCACTCAAAAGAGTGATTCATCGTATAATTAAACGATGAAATCGAGCCTGCCGCTTATTATCTATATTCACGGATTTAACAGCTCACCTGCCTCTGAAAAAGCCCGGAATTTTATAGCCTACTGCAAACAGTTCAATGGATTCAATCTTCAAGTGCCGGCCCTGTCCCATAACCCTGAAGCTGCCATTGAGCAACTGGAAAAGCTGATTTCCAGTGGGGGAGGCAAGCCATACCTGTTGGTAGGCAGCTCGCTGGGGGGATACTACGCCACCTACCTGGCTGAAAAATATGTCTGCCGGGCGGCATTGATCAATCCGGCGGTATCCCCGGTAAAAAACCTGGGAGAGGGATTTCTCGGCCCCCAAAAGAATCTGTATACCGGCGAAAAGTATGAGTTCACCCGGGAGTATGGGATGTTTCTGGCGACATTGGACGTAGATCCTCTGCAGCATCCGGAAAACTACCTGCTGATGGTGCAGACTGGCGATGAGGTGCTTGACTATAAACTGGCACAGGAGCGCTATGCCGGATCACTACAAGTGGTGCAGGAAGGTGGTAGCCATCGCTTTGACGGTTTTGAGAACATGATTGCGCCTATTCTGGAGTTTGCCAAAAATGGCACGCTTGGCCAGGAAACAATGGCAGCAATCAGCACAATTTAACTAATTGATTCACAGTTCAGGAAAGTAAAACAAGCATGAGTAAAGACTATACCTCAGATTCCATTGAAGTCCTGATCGGGCTTGACCCTGTCAGACGACGGCCCGGTATGTATACCGATACCTCCCGGCCGAATCACCTGGTTCAGGAAGTGGTTGATAACAGTGTCGATGAGGCGTTGGCGGGACATGCCCGTAATATCAAGGTAACCCTGCACAAGGATGGCACTGTAGAGGTTACTGATGATGGCCGTGGTATGCCGGTGGATGTTCATCCTGAGGAAAAAGTTTCCGGTGTTGAGTTGATTCTTTCCCGACTCCATGCGGGTGGCAAATTCAATAATGAAAATTATAAATTTTCCGGGGGCTTGCACGGGGTTGGTGTTTCCGTCGTTAACGCGCTTTCCAGTGAGCTGGAAGTTCTTGTCAAACGTGATGGTAGTCTGCATCAGATGACGTTTGCAGATGGCGAGAAAAAGACGCCATTAAAGGTCATCGATAAGGTAGGCCAGCGCAATACCGGAACCACCATCAAATTTTCTCCGAACCCGAAATATTTCGATTCCCCCAATATCTCGATTCCACGCCTGATCCATGTGTTAAGGGCCAAGGCGGTGCTGTGCCCGGGTCTTCATATGATCTTTGAAGATCTTACGGTCAAGGAAGACAAGGCACAAAGTGAAGAATGGTGTTACGAGGATGGTCTTACTGATTACCTGATTCAATCAACCAAGGGCTTTGAGAGCATCCCGGCGGAACCCTTTACGGGATCCATGCAGGGAAATGATGAGGCCGTGGACTGGGCGGTATCCTGGCTGCCGGAAGGCGGAGAGTTAATTACCGAGAGTTATGTGAACCTGATTCCCACCATGCTTGGCGGGACCCACGTCAATGGATTCAGAACCGGTATGCTGGAAGCAATCAGGGAGTTTTGTGAGTACCGTAATCTTTTGCCCAGAGGTGTGAAGCTTAGTGCTGATGATGTCTGGGAGCGTTGCTGTTATATCCTTTCCACCAAAATGGCGGATCCGCAGTTTGCGGGTCAAACCAAGGAAAAACTCTCTTCCCGACAAAGTGCCGTGTTTATTTCCGGTGTCGTTAAGGACTCTTTCGGGCTCTGGTTGAACCAGCATACCGATGAAGCGCTGGAGATTGCCGAAATGTGCATTCACCACGCGCAGAGCAGAATGCGCGAGGGTAAAAAGGTCGTGCGCAAGAAAGTTACTGCGGGGCCCGCATTGCCCGGCAAACTTGCAGACTGCAGTACACAGGATGTTGAAGCAGGGGAATTGTTTCTGGTGGAGGGTGATTCTGCCGGCGGTTCGGCGAAACAGGCCAGAGACAGGGAAACCCAGGCCGTCATGCCGTTGCGGGGAAAGATACTCAATACCTGGGAAGTGGATTCAGGCGAAATCCTGGCCTCACAGGAAGTGCACGACATTTCCGTTGCCATGGGTGTGGATCCGGCATCTGATGACCTGACCGGTCTGCGTTATGGCAAAATCTGTATTCTGGCTGATGCTGACTCAGATGGCTTGCATATTGCCACCTTGCTCAGCGCGTTGTTTGTGAAACATTTTCGACCAGTGGTGGATGCGGGTCATATCTATGTAGCCATGCCTCCTTTGTATCGTATCGATGTGGGTAAAGAAGTTTTTTATGCGCTGGATGAAGATGAGAAAAACGGTGTACTGGACCGTATCGCGGCAGAAAAGAAAAAAGGCAAGCCTAATGTTCAGCGATTCAAAGGCCTGGGTGAAATGAATCCGCTACAGCTTCGCGAAACCACCATGAACAAGGACACGCGCAGACTGGTCCAGCTGAATGTTGATCTGGTGCAGAAAACCGATGAGCTGATGGATATGTTGCTGGCCAAGAAGCGCTCGCCGGATCGCAAGCAGTGGCTGGAAAAATACGGCAACCTGGCAGAAATATAACAACAGTCGCAAGTTACAAGTCTCAAGTTTAAAGAGTTCAGTTTGCGACTTGCGACCAGGAATATGAAAGATTAACTATTACAAATAGTAATAGAGGAAGAAAAAAGTTTATGACCGACCTGATCACTCTAAATGAAGATGGCAAGGAACAGATGGCGCTGCGAACATTTGTTGAGCAGTCCTACCTGAATTATTCCATGTATGTCATTAATGACAGGGCTTTGCCCCATATTGGTGATGGCTTGAAACCGGTGCAGCGCCGCATTATCTATGCGATGTCTGAGCTGGGGCTGAAATCCTCGGCAAAGTATAAAAAATCAGCCCGTACTATTGGTGATGTCATTGGTAAGTACCATCCCCATGGAGATTCTGCCTGCTATGAGGCCATGGTGCTGATGGCACAACCTTTTTCCTATCGTTACCCGATTATTGATGGTCAGGGAAACTGGGGCTCTCCGGATGACCCGAAATCATTTGCCGCAATGCGCTATACCGAATCCAAAATGCAGGCCTATGCCGATGTCCTGTTGTCTGAACTTGGTCAGGATACGGTTGACTGGAAACTGAATTTCGACGGTGAGCTGGAAGAACCCATTATCCTTCCGGCACGCCTGCCCAACGTCCTTTTAAATGGAGGCAGTGGTATTGCCGTGGGCATGGCAACCGATATTCCACCCCATAATTTGCGGGAGGTGGCGCAAGCCTGCATCCATCTGCTCGACAACCCCAAATCGACGGTAGCGGATTTATGCCAGTTTGTGCAGGGTCCCGATTTTCCTACCAGTGCAGAAATCATAACGCCGAAAGAAGAGATTCATCAGCTCTATGAAAGCGGGCGCGGCATGATCAAGGGCCGGGCGGTTTATATGAAGGAGCAGGGCGATATCGTTATCACTGCGCTGCCCTACCAGGTGTCCGGCACCAAGATTCTGGAACAAATCGCTGCGCAGATGCAGAAGAAAAAGCTGCCGATGATTGTCGATCTGCGCGATGAGTCCGATCACGAAAATCCAACCCGTATTGTTATTGTGCCACGCTCTAATCGTATTGATGTGGATGCGGTGATGGCGCATTTGTTTTCTACTACAGACCTTGAAAAGGGCTACCGCGTTAATTTCAACATGATTGGTATTAACGGTAAGCCACAAGTTAAAGGCCTGCTTGGCTTGCTCAAGGAATGGCTTGAGTTCAGAACAGCTACTGTCACTAGACGACTTCAATACCGACTCGACAAGATCAATGCTCGACTACATATTCTTGATGCGCTGTTAATTGCGTTTCTGAATATTGATGAAGTGATAGAGATAATTCGAACAGAAGACAAGCCCAAGCCAGTGTTGATGAAACGGTTCAGCCTCAGTGATATTCAGGCAGAAGCCATCCTTGATCTGCGTCTGCGTAATCTTGCCAAGCTTGAAGAAATGAAAATAAAAGGTGAGCAAAAAGAGCTTGCCGATGAAAGAAAGACTCTGGAAAGTTTATTGGGTTCAAAAGCCCGCCTTAAAACGCTGATTAAAAAAGAAATCATGGAAGATGCTGAAACCTACGGTGATGATCGCCGTTCTGAATTGGTGGTCAGGGAAGAAGCTCAGGCCTTTAAGGAAGAAGAGTTGATTTCAACAGAGCCGGTAACAGTTATTCTTTCCGAGGGTGGTTGGGTACGTGCTGCCAAGGGCCATGATGTGGATGCGTCTACTATGGCTTATAAATCAGGTGATAAATTGAAGCTTAGTGCTCGAGGCAAGAGTAATCAGAATGCAATGTTCCTGGATTCCACGGGACGTGCCTATACGCTTGCGGCACACACTCTGCCTTCTGCAAGGGGGATGGGTGAGCCGCTATCTGGTCGGGTAAAACCGCCTTCAGGGGCAAGCTTTGAAGGCCTGGTGATTGGAGATCCAACGGAAGTTTGCCTGGTAGCTTCGGATGCCGGCTATGGCTTTATCACCAAACTGGAAAATCTGGTGAGCAAGAACAAGGCGGGCAAGCAGTTACTTTCATTACCTAAAGGCGCAAGGGTATTATCGCCGGCACCGGTGGATGACCTGGAAAACTGTGAAGTGGTCAGCATTACCAATGAAGGTAGAATGTTGATGTTCAAATTATCTCAGCTTCCTGAATTAGCCAAAGGTAAAGGTAACAAGATTATTAATGTGCCTTCAGCGCGAGTGGCAGAAAGGGTTGAGTTTGTAGTTGCTGTAACGGTGCTCAAGCCAGGTCAAATATTGACCGTCCATTCTGGAAAGCGTTACATCAATTTGCCTTTGACTGATCTTGAACATTATCGTGGTGAAAGAGGTCGACGTGGTAACAAGCTTCCACGGGGATTTCAAAAAGTCGATAAGGTAGAAGTTCAGGATAAATAAGCAGGCTTAATTGCTGCTTTTGGCTAATTACAGCTTTTTTCAGTATCCTTTGTCATCCAGTATGATTATTGGAGCAGGTCTGATTATTCGGTCTGCTCCTGGAGTCAGGCTCTCTTGGCTGATATTAATGAAAAACGGAACCGACAGGGTGAAGCTACCCTGCCTGAAAATGATGACGCCCTCGATAAAGGGGGTGAGTCTAGCTACGTAGCTAAAGAAAAATCCTCCTCCCGTACCGTTCTTAATCTCTCCCGTCTTAATAAAATGCTGTCACGTCTGGCCGGAAGTGAATTTCGAATAAAACTGTATGTTGGAGATCAGGTCAGCCAGATGGACGATTCTACGCTTGCAGTGTTGGCAGATTGTTATGCCAGGTTAGCCCGGGAAAAGTGGTACGAGAACTGGACAGCAGAATCGGCAAAAGAAGAGCTGGAAAAGTATTTCAATGCTGATGAGGACAGAATAAATATTATCAGCCTGGTTTTCCGTGGCGAAGAAGTTGTTGGTTTCTGTTGGGCTTTTATTATTGCTGCTAATGATCCGGGAAATCTTGCTGCACATTTTTCATCAACAAAATTGAGCAATCAGGACAATCTAAACGCCACTGTGGAATGGCTTGCCCAGACTGGCGGCAAAGAAAAGCTTGTCTGCATTCGTGATCTGGGTGTTCTAAAGCAGTACAAAAAAATTCGTGCTCCTCTTTTATGCTCACCAGTTTTGGCCAGAGCTCTAGGCTTTGGTTGTAAATATATTTTTCTTCGAACTCCGGTAAACACGAAATCATTAAAGTGGAGTATGGGGATAGGATTTTTCCCCGTTCATTATTTTGTGGTTAATCAAATGCTGCTAATGCTGGGAGATCTTGAGCATAGTGTTAAGGAATATGATTTCAGGATTCTTGATTATTTTGCCCTGCAAATGGCTGCCATACTTGATCAGGACAAGGACTTTGATGCCATCATGCAGCAAACAGAATTAAACTATGAAGACAAAATGCAGGTGATGCAGGATTTAAGCGCCAATATCGCTCATGAGATGCGCACCCCCTTGTCGGGAGTCAGAGCCAGCATGGATGGTATCGAATCCTACTTGCCGCTTTTAATACAAACCTACCGCAAACAAATGAGTGAAAACCCGGAAGCTGTTCGGGCCATCCGCGAAGATCATCTGAATGTTCTGGAAAAAACCCCTGAGCGAATAGCTCTCATGGTTGATCAGGCAAACAGCGTCATTGATATGTTGTTAATGAATCTCAGGGATAATACTGTAGACAAGTCACAGTACAGCATCTATTCCGCAGCAGACCTGATTCTTCAGGCCCTTGATCGTTATCCCTTTAAACGAGGGGAACGCGAGAAATTATCAGTGCATTTAGAGCATGACTTCTATTTTCGCGGACTGGACAATCTGTTTATTTTTGTCATCTTTAATCTTTTGAAAAATGCCCTGTTTTCCATTAATTCTTCGCTTAAAGGCCATATTTCTATTGAGCTAAAACCTGGCAAGGGAGTAAATCGAATAGTTTTTCGCGATACCGGAGAAGGCATGGACTCAGAGGTGGTGAGGCGGATATTCGACGGATTCTTTACTACCCGAGCCGATGGTACCGGTGTTGGTCTGGCATTTTGCAGACGCACCATTCGTAGTTTCGATGGCGATATAACCTGCCTTGCAGAGCCTGGGGAGTTTGCTGAATTCACTATTGATTTACCAGCTACCTGAATCAGTCTTTTTGCTGATCAATGCTAATGGAGTATTTCCCGGTTCAGGGAATTGTTTTCGATAAAGTCGGCGTAAGGGATGACTTGTCCCTGATAGCATTGGGGTAGGTCTTCCTCGGTCAGCATAGCCACGAAATAATTTTTCGCCGATTTAATTTTGATAGCCGGATGATAATAACGTTCCCATTGCTTTATAAATGGGTGCTCGGCATTGAGATCTTCTTCGCTTCCATTAACAGCGGGAATGAGGTTTTTCTGGATTACCTCATTGATAAGGTTGGCCGGTGCTTTCCATTGTTTAAGATCTGCAATGTGTTCTGAAAGCGCATCTTCACGGTAAACAATAAGACCGCGTTTTCTCCCTTTTCGGTCGACCATGAGGTAGCCGGTATGGGGATGATCTATCATATAATATTCCATGCATTGGGTTTTCAATCGCAAGTCATAAAAATATTCCTGGAATTTTGCATCCGTCAAAAAGGTATCATGATGAGAGGCAATTATAGGATCGGTGATTAGCTTGTAACTGCTGCGGAAATACTGCTCTGAAAAAAACAGAAATAGTTGAATTAAGTACCTGCTTCAGGCGTGGATCATGCTTGTCAATATACTGATCTATAAGCTGTTTGTTAAATGCCTTGATTGCCAGTTCTGTATCAGCCTGGCCAGTTAAAAGCACCTTTTTGATAAAAGGGTTTTTTAACTCCATTAAAAATTCCAGGCCATTCATTTCAGGCATTGAGTAATCAACTACCACTGTTGAGCTGGTCTGAAATCGGTCACCGTTATAGATTTCTTCATAAAGCCTGCCAATATCGACATGGGAAAGAGAATCAGAATCCTGGGGACCGGTTTTGTAATTACTGTAGCAGCGCTCCTGTAAACTTACCTGTTTATGCGACTGGTTTGCATAATCCAGTGCTTCAGAGGCTGACTGAAATAGCTTGTAGCTGAGGTTTTTATCGAGCATCAAACTGATGCCGTCCAGAAAATCCGGGTCGTCATCGACCATGATGACCTGGGTAGGAAAGAAAAAAGGGTGTCCGACATCTATAGTATTTTCCATATAGCCTTCCTTGCGTGCCTGTCCTTTTTTTATAGTAATAATTTATAGGTAATCGCTGATTGGCTCAGTGTGTCTGGTCAGTTATTTTTGTTGTATGAAGAATATGATCGCATTGTTTGCGGATCAATTCTTTTTCACCGGCAAAATTGTTTGACAGAATATAAGCCATGAATATAACGTTGTCTGCGGGCATGCTGATTTCATTTTGTCCTGCGGTTTCAAACTGTTCAAACTGCATAGCCTGTGAGCAGGCTGAATCACTGATGATTAATTGATTCGGGGCACTTTGCTTGCAGAGGAAATAAGTGATATCGATGGTTTTTCCAAGCATGCCATACTCTTTCACATTGTCACTGAAGAGGCCTGGCGCAAGAAATATATCACCGCTATGAATCGCCATCCTGAATTCAAGGATTTGTTCTCCTTTTTCCTTGTGACGAAGATTTATCCTGTTCATGATTAGCTGAAATAGGCCGGCACACTGCAAAGCATTAATGCTGTGTCTGTCCTTGCAATCAATACTGTCGAAACTGATGAGGATCGAGTCGCCGCTCTGGCGCTGGAAAGAACCACCGAAAAGACTTGCCGCCTGTTTCAAGTAAAAAATATATTCCCGTAACAGATTGGCAAGAGTAGGGGGATGCAAAAGTTCTATTGCGGTATTGATATTGACCACGTTGATTACCAGCATAGTGGCATTTACTCTAACTGGTACACTGTCAGATTCTTCATCGGCTTTTTCCCAAACGCCCGTTTCCAGCAGCTTTTCTTCCATGTCCTGAAATTTAGCCAGCAGGTTTTCTACAGCAAACTGCAATCGTTGAGTTTCACTTGGCTCGCTCTCATTAAACTCATCATCGCCGGTTTTGCGAATGATAGTGTTGATTGTGGCGAGTATGGGGTTGGTAATTGCACCGGCTAAGGCAAAAGCGGTACTGACCACAAGAATCAGGGAGATTGTCAGTACCAGTAAAAACAGGTTGCGCATGCGGGACTGAAATCCGGCAACCGCCATGCTGTCCAATTCCAGCTGAATCGACCCGGCAATAGCATCCTGAACAGTAATGTCGGCACTGTAAAATCCTTGTTGTGCGGGAATGATAGTAGCGTTTGCAGTATTGATAGAGGCCTGACCCGCACTCGCCAATTGCCTGCCATCAACATCATAAACAACGGCATAAACAATATTGCTGTCTCTAACCAGTTGGGTAAGCACTACATTCAATCCCAATGGGTCATTCACCAGCACAAGTTCGCGAACCGATGTGGCGGTTTGTTCCGCAAGGGAGGCGCCGAGAATATCGCTGTATTCGCGTAAAGAGCGGTTTAATTCATTCTGAAACAGTAACCAGAATGCAGAGGTCACCACAATAAACAGAATGGCAAAACTGAGTGCCAGCTTGTGACTGGTTTGTAGCCTGATATTCTCCACGTAGGCTGCCCCGTTGAATTGGTTTTGCAACAATGGAGCGTAGTTTAGCTTGTCGTGGGGAAAAAAGCCCCAGCTACTTCAGAACTTTTAGGCGTTTCAAATGCAGGGTTTGATTTTTTCTTCTTGAGGAAATACATAATCCATTGATTTGGCTGCCCGAGCAAGGCAACTCCCCTGTACCAGATCAACGCCTAACTCCCATAGCAATGGCAGCAACTCCATTTTCTCAATGCCTGAGATGCCCACGCGGACTTGTTCGTGGTGAAGAGCACTAATGAGTTTACCTACAGATTGCTGCTGTTTTTTACTATAAAGAATTTCGCTGTGCAGGGATTGATCCAGGATGACAACATTCGGCTTCACCGTAGATACCAGGGAAAGGGGATCCATGGCACTGCCAAAGCGCGATACGGCAACACCAATACCCAGCTCATTGAGCTTGTTGCAAAAAGTCCGGGCTAGCTGGCTATTGCCATGGAGATCTATTTCACTGAGCTGAAAAACCAGTTGCCCGGCACATCCTCTATGGCGCTGTAACAGACTGCTTAACCAGGTCAGCATGCTCTTGTTTACCAGAGTATTGCCGCTGACGGGAATAAATATGAGCTTACTGCTATCTTCCTGGATATCTATTTCATCAATAAGAGCATTCAAAATTTGCCTGTCAATTTCCCCGGCCAGATTATGGATATTGGCCTGGGCAAGAAGTTCCTCCGGGTTAAATTCGCCAGCGCGCCCATTCAAAGAGAGAAGTACTTCATATCGTTTCCTGTTGTCCGGGGTGAAACTGAGCAAGGGCTCAAAGCGTAAATACCACTCTCCGGAATCCAAAGCCTTCCTTATAAGCTGTGGAATTACTGAGGTATTTGAGTGAAAGGCAGCTTGCTGCATGGTATAGGTCGGCGCCAGGTTCCGGTTTATGCGAGCCCGGTTAATCATATCCTGTGCGTCCAGCGCCAGTTCATTGATAAAGGTCATACCCAGCGAGGCGCTGATAGCCACAGGTTTATCACCCCCGGAAAAAGCACTGTTGAGCCTGTGGTGTATATAGTTGGCCAATGTCGCGCCCTGTTCCGCACTACTGTCATTCAACAGCAAACCGAATTCATCCTCTGCCATTCTCGACGCAATGAATGGCTTGTTAATCGACTTATTAAGGAATTCGCTGATCTCGTAAAGTAACTGGTTGGTGCCTGATCGGCCAATGGTTGCCTGCATTTCCTTAAAGGCATTAATTTGCACAATCATCTGGGTACAGAATTTCTGTTGGTTTATTGCCTTGGTAATGGCGGCTTCAACCTTGGCGGTAAAGTTTTCCTGATTGATCAGACGTGTCAACAGGTCCTCGTTAGCCAGAGATTGCTTGTCTCGCGAGTAATGGCTGTTGCCACTGGCCGTCTTGACTATCACCTGTATACATTTTTCGTGCTTGAAAAATATTGATGAAAAGGTCAATGAAAGGTTTTCTGCAGTTGCTTTGCTGCAGACCTGAAGTGTTTTCGAGGTGGTGATTTCACTGCTGAGTATTCTATGCAGGGGTTGCCTGTCGGCTTCGCTGAGCAGGTCTTGCAGAAAACCATGTAAAAGCTTTTTACGCTTCAGCGCACCGGACGAACTACGACTGTGCCGGGCAAAAAATCCGACGTAGCGATCGTTACAATACAGGTGGCGTCCTTTGCCAAGAATGGCCAGCGCGTCCTGGCAGCTGTCGAGCAAGAAGCCCTGCTGCTTTTCCAGTTGACGGATCCTGTTTGCCATCACACGATTGTTGATTTTTTCCCTTGCATAAGCCGCCAGTTTTTTTATCGCCCGCGATAAGGCAATGGTGTTGTTGGCGGCAATGAGATCATAGTTGGCCAGTTTTGCCTCTGGTATTTTCCAGCGAAGACTTCTCTGCGCAGGCAATTAAAACCGGAGTCCTGCTTCCTGATTGGGCATAGAGCTCAAGCCACTGTGCGGGAATAATGGCCTCGCTTTCCACAAGTAAAAGCAGATCAATACGCATTTGTTGCAGGTGTTTGGCAAGAGTCGACTTGCTATTAATCCCGGTGGCGAGAACCGGGACATGGTCTTGACGTAATGCAGCAATCAGGTGTTTTGGCAGGGTGTTGTCGATGCTGACAACGAGCAAGTGAAAAGCGGGTGTTTTCATCTCAGGAAGTCCTTTTCCTTTTTTAGGTTCTAACAGTGCTTATAGTTTTCCATGTTTGTTTACCCCACTGGAGTTTTTGCCTCTTGCCCGGGAATTTCTCTGACCAGTTTCGGCACCAGGTACCCGGGCAACTGGGCCTGTAGTTCTTTTATCAGTGCCTTTCCGGTTTCCTCCGGGACATCAAAATGGGCTGCACCACTAACACGATCCAGCAAGTGCAGGTAATAGGGCAGTACACCAGCTTTAAATAATCTTTCACTCAAGGCTACCAGGGCGTCGCTGGAGTCATTGATATGCTTTAACAGGACACTTTGATTGAGCAGGGTTATGCCGGCCTTTTTAAGTGATAGACAGGCAGCATCCACTTCATCATCAAACTCCTGTGCATGATTACTGTGTATAACCAGAATAGTCTGAAAGCGCTGATTTGCCAGTAGCTTGCAAAGATCTGGCGTTACCCGTTGCGGAATCATGATGGGTAAACGGGTATGAATGCGAATACGGCGGATGTGATTGATCTGCGCCAGTTCAGCCATAAACCAGGCCAGGTATTTATCCGGCAGGGTAAGCGGATCGCCACCACTCAAGATCACCTCGCTGATACTGCTATCCTGTTTCAGGTATTCAAGACTTTCTCGCCAGTGTTCCTTGCCCGGATTATTTTCTTCATAGGGAAAGTGTCGTCTGAAACAATAGCGGCAATGAATAGCGCAACTGGAGGTGACCAGTAATAAAGCGCGCCCTTTGTATTTATGGAGTATGCCCGGCTTTGGATTTGCTTCGCTTTCGCCAACAGGATCCGGGGAAAATCCGGGCATCGACAGGGTTTCTTCAGGCCTGGGAAAAATCTGCAGTAACAGCGGATCAGCAGGATTACCTTTTTCTATGCGCTTCAGGTAGGGCGCCGGAACCCGCAGCGGAAATTGCTTTAACAGAGGGTGCTCCTGAGGTAGTGAATCAATCTGCAGCCCCAGCAGATTGCACAGTTCAGTACTATGCATGGGCGCCATTGCAAGAATTTCCTGCCAGCTCAGTTGCTGATGTAAGGCCAGTTGTGACAAGACTTTTCCCGCCTGGATGTTGGCTGGAACAGGGGGTCTCAGGACATCCCTGCAGCCGGATTGACTGTTTTGTTTAACGCTGCGAATAGTAGCACTCTTGTGCTGGCACAGGTATCATGCCCAGCTTTTCAGGCAGTTGGTCGAGGTCAATTATGGCAAACTATTCTACTAATGAATTTAAATCCGGATTGAAAGTATTGTTGGAAGGAGATCCCTGCTCCATTCTGGAAAATGAAATTGTAAAGCCGGGCAAGGGTCAGGCCTTTAACCGGGTGAAATTCAGGAACCTGCTGAATGGCCGCGTTTGGGAACGCACCTTCAAATCAGGTGAGTCACTGGAAGGGGCCGATGTTGTGGAAACGGACATGGAATACCTCTACAGCGACGGTGAATTCTGGCATTTTATGAAAACCGATGGCAGTTTTGAGCAGGTGGCTGCAGATAAAAGTGCAGTGGAAGATGCTATTAACTGGATGAAGGAACAGGATGTGTGCACTGTCATTTCCTGGAATGAAGCCCCGATTTCCGTGCAGGCGGCCAACTTTGTCGAACTGGAAGTTGCCGATACCGATCCTGGTCTGAAAGGCGATACTGCCCAGGGCGGCACCAAGCCCGCCACACTGACAACTGGTGCTGTGGTCAAGGTGCCCTTGTTTGTGGAAATCGGTGATGTACTGCGCATCGATACACGCACCGGGGAGTACCAGAACCGGGTGAAAAAGTAATTTACCCTCCAGGTTAAACAAGGCAGCAGCGCTATCATTTGTCGCTGTTGCCGGAAATTGAAGATGACCCATCCTGACTGGCAAGCAAGGACCGACCGGAAGATGCTTGAGGCCCGGGCAAGTTTGCTGGGCCAGATCCGACAGTTCTTTGCTGAGCGTCAGGTACTTGAAGTAGACACCCCGATCTTATCAGCCGCCGCTGGTACTGATCCCAATCTCGATCCTGTCTGCGTCCCAGCCCGGGGCGAAGGCGAAGTGCCTCTGTTTCTGCAGACCTCACCGGAATTTGCCATGAAGCGTCTGCTGGCTTCAGGCAGTGGCGCGATTTACCAGCTGGCGAAATCCTTTCGCAATAATGAGGCAAGTACCCAGCATAATCCTGAATTCACCATGCTGGAATGGTATCGCCCCGACTTTACTCTGAGCCAGTTAATGGATGAGGTGGAAGCGCTGGTGAGCGCAGTACTGTCACTCGAAAAGGCTGAACGGATTAGCTATGGTGATTTGTTTCAGCACCATCTGCATCTCGATCCATTCACTGCCACGCTCGATACCTTGCAACAGGTCGCCACTGAGCATATAGATATCGTCATGGAAAGCAGTAACCCCGATCACTGGCTGGACCTGCTGTTCAGTCACTGCATTCAGCCGCAACTCCAGGCACCGGTTTTCATCATGAATTACCCGGTTTCCCAGGCCGCTCTGGCGAAAGTGGAAGAAGATGAGCGCGGACGCCTGGTGGCAAGACGCTTTGAATTGGTGGTTGCAGGCATGGAGCTGGCTAATGGTTATGATGAGCTCACTGATGCTGCGGAACAAAAGCATCGTTTTGAGCGCGATCTGGCATTGCGCAAGGCTGAAGGGAAGCCCCTGCATCCGCTAGATCTTAACTTTCTTGCCGCCCTCGAGCAGGCATTACCGGAATGCTGCGGCGTTGCGCTTGGCGTGGATCGCTTGCTGATGTTGAAAACCGCTAGCAAAGATATTCGCAACGTCATCAGTTTTCCCATCGATATCGCCTGAGAAACATTCCAGCCTTTATCTGCTCAGTGAGCAGTTTTCCTTGATCATGCTAAGATAAATAACGTGGTATTTTCCTATAAGCAAGAAGGAGTGAATTGATGGAATCAGCAACGCAGCAGGCTCCGAACAAGGGTGCTGAAGACGCGGATTCAAAAAACATTCCGCTGGCATACGCCGGCTTCTGGATTCGAGTGCTGGCGGCGATTCTGGATTCAATCCTGTTACTGATGGTCATGGTTCCCCTGCTCATGGTTTTTTACGGACCGGGGGTATTATTTGCTACAGAATCACCTGGTCTGGTCTATGACCTGATCTATTATGTGCTGCCCCTGATTGCCGTTATGGTGTTCTGGCAGTACCGTTCGGCCACCCCCGGAAAAATCATGATGGGCCTGGTTATTGTGGATGCCAAAACCCTGGGCAAGCCTTCCTTTGGCAAACTGGTGTTGCGCTATATTGGTTATTACGTTTCTACCATTCCACTACTACTGGGGCTGATCTGGGTTGGCATTGATAAACGCAAACAGGGTTGGCACGACAAGATTGCCGGCACCCTGGTACTGAAAACAGATGCCAAACAACAGGCGCAAACGGCTTTGGAAGGTAACAAGGTGGAAAATACTGCTGCGGACAGTGTCGCACAAGAGCAGCCAGGTAAGCCTGCTACAGCCCCTGAAAAATACGATCCCTGGAAAGAATAGACACTGGTTTGCTGGTGAACTATATGCTGTTTAGGAGGCGGATTTTATCCCCTTGCCCAGGCCACCACGTCACCAATTTTTTCACCCATCTGCAGTGGAGTATTCTCTTCAAGCGACCGCTGCCATTTCACTGCTCCCGGGCCTGACAAGAGGATGACGGTTGAGCCCAGTTTAAAGCGCCCCATTTCTTCACCGCC
The DNA here is from genome assembly GCA_024644515.1 of Gammaproteobacteria bacterium. Classification (GTDB taxonomy): domain Bacteria; phylum Pseudomonadota; class Gammaproteobacteria; order Pseudomonadales; family Pseudohongiellaceae; genus Eutrophocola. The sequence continues at coordinate 23,042 of JAHEHN010000013.1, read as the reverse complement.
GGCGAGCTGGATTGCCGGTTGCTGAGAGGTGTAATCAGTTTCACTGATACCATGAGCAGCCGGTGCCACCTGCCCCGACCAGACCGTTTCAATGCCGGCTACAATCATGGCGCCTACCAGAATCACTGCCAGCGGGCCGGCGTCGGTATCAAACAGACAAACCACGCGTTCATTGCGGGCAAACAGGTCATCTATATTTTCGCTGGTAGTTTGATTAACTGAAAACAGTTTGCCCGGAATATAGAGCATTTTTTGCAGAGTGCCGCCACAGGGCATATGGACACGGTGGTAATCCTTTGGCGAAAGATAAACCGTCACAAAATTGCCATCGAGAAAAGCGTTGGCCATGGCTTCGGAGCCGCCCAGCAGCGCGGTCAGGGAAAAATTTTTGCCCTTGGCCTGAAATAACTGATCGCCGGTAATATTACCGGCCGCACTGACCACGCCATCGGCGGGGCTGACAAGCGCATTGTCTGCATCAGCAATAATTCTTGCGCCGGGTTTCAGGGCACGGGTGAAAAAATCATTAAAGCAGGCATAATCCTCGGGCTCTGACTGCAGCGCTTCTGCCATATTGACGCCATAGTGCTGAATAAAGCGTTTGATCATCATGTTTTTCAGCCAGGGCGTAGTGGCATTGGCTAATTTGCCGGCCAGCCGTGACAACAGATGCTGGGGCACCAGGTGCTGAAACATAATGAACAGAAATTTCATGGGGAATGGGTTGTCCGCTTTGCCGTGGGCTCAGGTCTCAATGGGGGTATCGGGTAAATTACCCCACTCCGACCAGGAGCCATCATAGGCTCTGACTGAATATCCCAGTGCCTTGGCGATCAGGTAGGTCAGTCCGGAACGATGGTGGGTCTGACAATGGGTAATGATGCTGTCCCCTGGTTTTATCCCCAGGTCGCTCAGCATTTGTTTAAGTTTTTCCAGCGGCAGCAGCCGCAGGTTGCGGGTTCTATCCATGGTATGAAGCCAGTCCAGGTTGACGGCGCCGGGGATATGGCCGCCACGGGCTGAGGACTTTTTGGTGCCAATGTATTCTTCGTGACTACGGGCATCCCACACCTTGCTGTGTTCATCGTCCAGTGAGGCAAACACTTCATCCAGCGAGGCATTAAAACGCATATCCAGAGTCAGGTTCACCGGCACAGGCTCGACGCTGACAGGATCGCTTTCTACCGGATGACTTTCTTTATACCAGGCATGAATACCCCCATTGAGGTAGGAATAATGCTCATGGCCAATGATGTCCAGAGTCCAGATAAAACGACCCGCCCAGCCACCACCTTCATCATCATAGACGACAATATGCTTGTCAGGCGTGTAGCCTATGCGGGAAAACAGGGCCTCAAGCTGGTCTTTACCGGGCAGTTTTCCCGGTACCGGTGGTGTGCCGCGCACCAGTTCTGTTGGATTGACATGCACAGCTCCTGGCACATGGACCTGTTCATAGGTGCTGGCTTGACTGACATCGATGATGAGCAGGTTTTTATTTCCCAGAACTGCGGCGAGAGTGTCCGGTTCAATGATCAGGTCTAAATCTATTGGCATGAGGGGTTTACAGCGGTTGATTGGAAGGAATCTGAATTCTAACTGATTCAGCGCTTAAAGATAAAATGCCTGTTGCGGGTCTAAGGTATCACTACTGGCCATGTGTTTATGAAGTTTGGTTTGTGATTGTCAGCTGTCGAGAGTTTGCAGGATATGGCGAAAGCTGTTCATGCGCAGCGGGTTGATTTGATGATCCTCGATAGCCTGTTTCAGTCTGCAGCCAGGCTCCTTGTCATGTTGGCAATCGCGGAATTTACAGTGACCCAGGAAGGGACGAAATTCGAGAAAACCATTGAGCAGGGTTTCCTTGTCCAGATGCTCAAGATGAAACTCGCGAATACCCGGTGAATCAATAAGGTCACCGCCTTCAGTAAAGTGATAAAGACGGGCTGAAGTGGTGGTATGTCTGCCTTTGTCCCTGGCTTCGGACAGCGCCCCGACCTGGGTGTTGGCTGCCGGCAGCAAGCGGTTGATCATGGCTGATTTACCTACACCGGACTGGCCGACAAAAACTGAAGTCTTGTCATCCAGTAGTGTTTTCAGCTCATCGATGCCGGCGCCGGTTTTGGAGGAGACACAGAGTACCGGATAACCGATATCGCGGTATATCGACAGCAGTTCTTCCATCTCGCTGCGATTGTTGTCATCCAGCAGGTCAGACTTGTTCATCAGTAAAACAGGCGACAGCTGGTAATGTTCTGCTGCAACCAGGTAGCGGTCGATCAGATTGGCATGGGGCTCGGGAAGAGGGGCAATAACAATAATGATCTGGTCGATATTGGCCGCAACGGGCCTGAGTTCTCCGAGGCTGGAGGGACGCTCAAGAAAGTTCTCGCGAGGTAAAGCGGCGATAATAACACCCACCGGATCGCCTTCCTGCCAGATCACATAATCGCCAGTGACCAGGGATTCAATATTGGAGCGTTGAAAGCAGCGATAAATCTCGCCCTGGTTTTCGCCATCAAGGGCTTCGATATCCAGTTGCTGACCAAAGTTGGAAATAACGATGCCCTTGCGTTCTTCGCCCAGGGCTGCGGTATTCAGCGACTCTTCAATTTTTGCCTGTTTTTTTGCAGCTCGCTGGGCATACACATCCTGCATTTTTTGAATTCGCCATAATTGACGGCGATTAAGCTGCTTCTTTTTCATAAGGCATATTATCAGGGCCTTTGTTACAATCCTTCAACTTTTAACGACCCGCATCAAGTAAATAATGGATAAAAAGCAGCATCTCATCTGGATTGACCTGGAAATGACTGGCCTGATCCCGGAAAGTGACCGGATCATTGAAATTGCCACTATCATTACCAATACCGACCTGCAGATTATTGATGAAGGACCTGTGCTTGCCATTCACCAACCTGAGATTTATATAGAAGGGATGGATGACTGGAACAAGCGGCATCATGGGGCCTCCGGTTTGATAGAGCGGGTGCGTCTGAGTCCCAATAATGAGAGTGAAGCGGAACAGGCAACCATCAAATTTCTTGCGCAATATTGCGAGCGCGGATTTTCACCCATGTGTGGTAACAGTATCTGTCAGGATCGACGTTTTCTAGCGCGCTACATGCCTACCCTGGAGGCGTTCTTTCATTATCGCAACCTGGATGTAAGCTCCGTCAAGGAGTTGGCCAAACGCTGGCGGCCGGATATTGCCGATGGTCTGAAAAAAGAGAGTTCGCACAAGGCGCTGGAGGATATTCGCGATTCCATTGATGAATTACGCTACTACCGTGAGCATTTCTTCAATACATCTCGTCCATCCAGCTGAAGACTTTTTTCACCAGGCAAAAAAAGCCCCGATAGGGTGCGGGGCGAAGTGGACGTGCTAGGGATAAACTTTAGCCAGATCAACTCAAACCCATATTACAATTTGCTATTAAAGTTGATTTGTTGGTGTATATGGTATCTTCTACGCAAGACCTGATGAGCTGGATCATGAGGATTTAAAAATTTTTCACAGACCTGAAACGGCTCTGCAGAGCCCTGTTTATGCCGTTCAATAGAAAGCAGACAATAAGCAGAGAATAAATGAAACAATTTTTTACCCGACTATTCTGGTTTGTGCTCGAACGCTTTGAGAAGGGCGACGGACCTTATTCCTACAAGTCGTCAAGCCGTACCATATTGCTGGTAGTGGGCTTATTATTCTCCGGCCTTTCCGCAGGCTCCCTTTATTTCTCCATTGCCAAAGGGGACTTTTCGGCCTTTCTGCCAATAATTGTTTTTCTGGCAGTGGGTGGGGTTTGTCTTATTGTTGGCCTGCTTGGCAGCGACCGCGCGGTGGCAACACTGTGGGGAACGACCAGTAAAAGTAACAGGAAAAAGAAGTAAACGTCACGGAAGCCAGCCCTCTCAATTGAGAAGGCTCAGCGGTTTATTTAATTATTCAGCAGGTTGGCAGGGGAATACTGGTCAGTGAGAATGCGTTCACTGGTATCCCAGCTGACTTCTTTACTCATGACCCGTGGGTACTCAGTTACATCCATGCCAAACGGTTCCAGCAATTCCCTGAAAGCCTGTGCCCGAGATTCCAGTAAGTCGGTATCAGGCAGGGATTGTATGGAGGCGATGATAACGCGATTGCCGGTGCCGCTCATGCGCAAATTATAAATTTCTCCAAACACCTCGCGGTAGGTATTGGATTCTGCAGCATACAGGCGGCTGGTAGAAAAGGTATTGGCGACAACCATGCCGTCATCGGGCAATAAGCGCTTTACCTCTTCCAGGAATTCCACCGTCATCAGATGCTCAGGAATATATTCGCCATTAAAGGCATCAAGTATCACCAGATCATATTTCTCGCCACGCAGTCCGGCGCGTTTTATAAAGACCCTGGCATCACCCACATCAACACTGATTTTTTCGGTTTCCTGAAAGCCAAAATATTCTTGTGCGACACGCACTACAGCATCATCAATTTCTGAAATCACAATTTCCGCTTCGGGAAACAGCTGGCTGTAAGTATCGGATAAGGTACCGCCGCCAAGCCCGACGATAAGAATGCGCTGAGGATTGCTTTGTACCAGCAAACTGGAGAGGGTCATCTTGGCATAGGGAAATACCAGCTCAACGGGCTTGTCCAGATAACGGCAACTCTGGTTCTGGCCACTTCGACTGGTAATGGTGAAACGCAGACAGCGACGCTGCGAATCTTCCGTCACCAGAATATTACGATAGAGCGAGCGTTCCTGATGGATATAGCGAATACCACTTTGGGCCAGCAGGTCTTTGGCAAAAATAATCAGGGCGATGGCCAGCACAATCAGGACTTCGGTCTTTAGATAGCACCATACCGATTGCCTGCGTCGAAATTTATGTCCGTCTATGGTGATCATTTGGCGTTGTCATTGAGGTTAATGGTCTGGCTTTGCATATTCCTGATGCCGGTCATAATAGCAACAAAGCCGGCGTAAAGCAGAGCCATGCACATGGTAATGAGTATCTGGTTCACCTCGAACCACAGCACCAGGTAGAAGGATGTTGCCAGCGTACCCAGTGCACTGCCAAGAGTAGAAATAAAATACAGCTTGCCGGCGACATGACCGCTGCCATCGGTGGAGATCACCAGCAGTCTGACAGAATAGGGTGCAATCATGCCCATGATGGCCGTGGGCAAAAAGAACAACAGCATGGATACCACCAATGAGCCATAACGGGGGTCTTCAATGCGCAGAAAAACCGCTTCCATTATTTCATTACCGGCAAAGACCAGTGGCAGGAGTAATATGGCCGCACCGACAAAAAAGCTGCCATAAAGTCTCAGGTCAGGTTTAAGCAGGGATAATTTTCCGCCGCACAGATAACCAATAGATAAAGACAGCATGAACACGGTGATGATACTGCCCCAGACAAAAATCGAGCTGCCAAAGTAGGGCGCCAGAATGCGTCCACCCAGCAGTTCGATTGCCATAATGATAAAGCCGCTGAGAAAAGCGAGCACCAGCACCAGAGTGATCTGAAATCGGCAATGTGTAATTGTTTTCTCATTCATAAGAGCGGCGGAGTATACCTAAATATTTGCACTTTAGCTTTCAATCAAGTTAGGGATGAAGGGGGTTTGGACAGGAGAAAAGATAAAGGATAAAGGAAAAAGGATAAAGGTGGGCGGTGCAGGTAGGCGGCAGGCAAAAGTAAGAGGCAAGAGACAAGAGACAAACAACCCCTCTTTCCGGCTTCAATGGGTTTTCTGTAGGTCGGATAAGGACCGCAGGGACGCATCCGACGTGGCGACCTGGATTTGGATGCAGGATGCAGCAGGCGACCTTTGGTCGCCCACTTGAGACTTGAGACTTGTAACTTGTGACTCTTCAATATCTTGAGAATGGTATGCTAGGCTGAGATATTCCAATAATCGGAAAATATTATGAAAACCCTGACCTTCCTTACACTTGTCTTATTGGTGAGTTGTCAGTCCAGTACCAATCCTGTCCGTTCTGCACGAACTCAGCCTGACACCATGATGGGCCTGTATGCCCCGGAGCAGCATGAACTTTATGATGGCCGCTTCAACATCATCGGCAGAAATATTTATCAGGCCGGCAGCCTTGATGATGTGTCTCCCTGGGATCATATGGATGATGACGCCAGTGATCTGCAGTATGTGGGTGGCGAGATTGCCATTGATGTCAACGAACTGGAAAACAACGGCTCGTTTGTTGCCGAGCTGGTGTTACCACAGGGCCTTTACCGGGTTGAACTGGAACGCTTTAACGAATTTTCGCCGTGCCAGGATGGTGGTATTGCGGCATTCCTGTTTGAACATGGCAATGCCGGTTGTGGCGATAGCAACTGGCCCAAAAGCCTGCTCTATGTGGCTGGCTGGGGTTATGGGTCAGCGACCCTGAATGGCGAAACGCTCTATGAAGATTATGAAATTCATTTCATGGTGACGCAGGGCATGCGTGATCGGGAATCGTTACAGGTAAAGCTGAATCCGGATTCAGGCGAAGCCGGTGCCATTAATCCAGCAGCCCAGCAACTGGACTTTTATATTCGTAGCCCCGCGCGCAATGAAAAAAATCATCCAAACCGAGAAGTGTTTGATCATTTTTTTGCGACAGAGGTTACCTGGAAATAGGCGACGTTGAGTTAGATTCAGGAGACAGGATGCAAGTCACAAGTTACAAGTGGCAAGAGGCAAGCAACCCCTCTTTCCGGCTTCAATGGGTTTTCTGTAGGTCGGATAAGGACCGCAGGGACGCATCCGACGTGGCGACCTTTGGTCGCCCACTTGAGACTTGAGACTTGCAACTTTATCTATAAACTTAACTTGAAAATTTTCCCCGGAAATAACAATGACAGAACAGCGACCTCCGTTACCCCCATTCACTGAAGCGACGGCTATACAAAAAGTTCAGGCGGCTGAAGATGGCTGGAATAATCGCAACCCTGAAAAAGTTTCTCTGGCCTATACCATTGATAGCCAGTGGCGAAACCGTTCGGAATTTCTCAATGGCCGCGCAGAAACTGTCGACTTTCTTACCCGCAAATGGGAAAAAGAAAAAGACTATCGATTGATCAAGGAGCTATGGGCGTTTACAGATAATCGCATTGCCGTGCGTTTTGCTTATGAGTGGCATGATGATGCCGGGCAATGGTATCGCTCCTATGGTAACGAGAATTGGGAGTTCGATGAAAACGGACTGATGAAAGTCAGGCGTGCGTCTATCAATGATCTGGCCATTGCAGAGTCAGACAGGTTGTTTCACTGGGAATTCGGTCCAAGGCCGAAGGATCATCTGGGTTTGTCCGAGCTTGGACTTTAACGACCGATCGTCGTTGATGATTATTGCTGCTGCCGTTTCAGCTGTTAATTAGCCCAGGATCGATCTGTTACCCGATCAATAAAATCTTCTTCATTGCTCTCCCGGTGCGACCACTTGTACTTTATATGCTGCAGGAATTTCGTATGCCAGGAGACGGCAACTTCCTTGCGTTCTTTCCAATACAAAATAAATTCGAGGATATGTTCGCGGGCAAAGCTCTCGTCAATATTTGCCATGGCCAGCACTTCATACACTTCTTCACTGGGCTGATAATTATCAGGAATAATTTTCGGTGTTGCGTCGTGTTCCAGGGCGGCTTCATATTTTGCCCATTGTCTGCGCACATGGGCGATGAACTTTGTATTCCAGGTACTGGTTTTCAAGCCGGTTTCACGCCAGTAGAGAACAAACTCCGGGACCGCATCTTCTATAAAGGGATGACTGATGCCGGCATGCTCAAGAATACTGAAGGCATCATCACTGGGCTGCCAGTCAGCTGACATATTGGCTTCCAGTTCTTTCAGGCCACGATGGCTGCGACTAAGTTCCCATTCCCGCAGGATGTATTTATAAAAGGTGTTGTGCCAGGAATACTGTGCCTTGCGTCTTTCCTGCTGGCTGATGACAAACAGTCTGACATGTTCATCAATAAAACCTCTGGAAATATTGCGTCTACTGCAAAGCTGGTAAAGATCTTCACTGGGCTGCCAGTGATCAGGAATCTGTGAGGCCTTGCCGCTACTCGGTGTCTGATGAAAAGGGTTAGCCGGTGGTGCTTTAGATGCTGCTGTTTGTGCCAGTGAAACTTTTGGCGTTGAAGCATGTGAGGGTGAAGCATGAGCAGCACCCGGAGGCTGATTTTTTGTCCCCGCGGCAGCAGTGGTTTCAGCGCCGGCGGTTTTCCTGCTAAGACCGGTTTCATTAATCGCAATCTTGAAATAGCCTTTTTGACTGTCACCACCGTCCACCTGAACCAGTCCTTTTTCCAGCAGGCTTTGCTGAATACGCATGATGTCGGCAATATTCCAGAACGGCATGGCATCGGAAAGGGTTTCCAGATTCACCTCCAGCCAGCGCAGGTTGTCGCGCAGGGTAACCGGCAAACGCAGTTTCATTTCGCTCAGTACATGCAGCATGACGGTTTCTTCCAGACCAATGGTGGCGGCCAGGGTCGGAGAGATCAGTAAAGGGCGTTCTGGAATCAGTGAAGAACTCATTTACAGGGCCTCGATTGCTTCACTGAGTTTGCTGACCGCAATGACTTTCATGCCCGGGATGGGTTTCTTCGGCGCATTGGCTTTGGGCACAATGGCGCGGGTAAAACCATGTTTGGCAGCTTCCTGCAGTCGCTCCTGGCCACTGGGCACGGGACGAATTTCACCGGCAAGGCCTACTTCCCCAAACACCACCAGTTCCCGCGGCAGGGCGGTGTCCTTGAAGCTGGAAACAATAGCGAGAATCAGAGCCAGGTCGGCGCTGGTTTCTGCAACCTTGACGCCGCCCACCACATTCACAAACACATCCTGGTCGGCCATAAATAATCCGCCATGGCGATGCAGCACTGCCAGCAACATGGCAACACGATTTTGATCCAGTCCCACCGCGATGCGACGCGGATTTCCATACTGGCTGGCGTCCACCAGCGCCTGGATTTCAACCAGCAGCGGGCGCGTGCCTTCCCACAATACAACAACGAGACTGCCCGGTGACACTTCCTCGGTACGGGCCAAAAAAATAGCAGAGGGATTTTTTACTTCCTTCAGGCCGGTTTCAGTCATCGCAAACACGCCCAGCTCATTAACTGCGCCAAAGCGGTTTTTCTGGCCTCTCAGGGTACGGAAGCGACTATCATCGCTGCCTTCCAGCATCATGAAACAGTCGATCATATGCTCGAGTACTTTAGGCCCTGCCAGATTTCCGTCTTTGGTGACATGACCCACCAGAAAAAGGGCAGTGCCGGTTTGCTTGGCATACTGGATCAGATAAGCCGCGCATTCGCGCACCTGGCTGACACTGCCGGGGGCAGAGGCCACGTCGGCGGAATGCATCACCTGGATTGAGTCGATAACGATAATTTTTGGCTGGCATTCTTCGGCAACACGAGTAATTTCCTCGATATTGGTTTCTGTCAGCATTTTCAGTTTGTCAGTAGGCAGGCCAAGGCGTTTGGCGCGCATCCCTACCTGCTGCAGGCTTTCCTCACCGGTCACATAGAGGGCATCAACCGCCTGCGACATCTGGCACATGATTTGTAACAACAGGGTACTTTTACCGGCTCCGGGATTACCCCCCATCAAAACCGCAGAACCCGGAACCAGTCCACCACCCAGTACCCGATCAAATTCACCGACGGTAGTGGTAAAGCGGGGTTGTTCTTCCAGATTAATTTTGTCCAGTGTTTGCAAGCTGGCGGATGGTCCACCGGCATCACCGCTGATGCCTTTGCGTTTAAAGTTTTTAGGGGCTGAAGGGGTGCTGGCCGGGCCCAGTAAAATGCGCGTCAGCGTATTCCACTCCTGACAGGCCAGACACTGGCCCTGCCACTTGGTGTATTCGGCGCCGCAATCATTGCAGACGTAGGCTGTTTTTTGTTTGGCCATTATCTAGCTGTACTCAAAATTGACACGTCTGGCGACACTGCAGGTTAAATTATAGGAAAGGATGCCGGTCTTCGCTGCCACTTCATCAAGCGATAGCTCATTCCCCCATAGGGTAGCCAGGTCACCCACTTTTGCTTCGGGTATTTCGCTCAGATCAACGCCAATCATATCCATGGAAACGCGGCCCACTGTGCCGGTTTTTTTCCCCCCAACCATGACCGGGGTGCCATTGGGAGCATTGCTGGGATAACCATCAGCATAGCCGATACTGACAATGCCTATGGTCATATCTTTCGGGCAGATAAACTGGGAGCAATAGCCCACGTTATCGCCTTTTTTCAAATCCTTGATGGCAATAATTCGTGCCTGCAGGGTCATCACTGCCTGCAGATCAAATTGTTCCCGACGTAATTTCTCCTCGCTGAAATTAAACGGAGAACTGCCATATAACATAATGCCGGGACGGGCCCAGTCACACTCCACTGGCAGCCCGGAAAGTATGCCGGAGGAACTGGGAATACTGGTGATGCACTCATCTTCCTTTAGTGGCGTCTGGAGTTGCGCCTGCTGTTGTCGAAACGCTTCGATCTGCTGCGTATTAAGTGCTGACTCCGGCATACTGGAGTTGGCCAGATGCGTCATCATCACCACGGAGTCGATATAGGGTTTACTCTGTAAAGCCCGGTAAGCCGCAGCATAATCTTGCGGGCTGATGCCGAGACGGCCCATGCCCGAATCCATTTTCAGCCACAGCGTCAGCGGTGCTTTCAAAGTAAGGCGGCCAAGTGTGTCATCAATGTGGGCCAGTTGACTGGCTGAATGCACCACCAATTGAAAATTATGCTGCGCCACCAGCTTCAGATCATCCTCGTGGATTAATCCCTGCAAAACCAGAATTGGCTTGTCGGCGCGGCTGTTTTTCAGGGTCAGTGCTTCGCGTACATCGGTGACCCCAAACAGGTCAGCATCATCAAGGGCATTGGCCGCCTGCTCCAGGCCGTGGCCATAGGCATTGGCCTTGATAACAGCGGCAACGCGGGCTGCGTTTTTATGACGGCTATGACTGCGTGCTATGGAAAAATTGTGTTGCAGTGCTTTGAGGTCAATGCTGGCCTGAACCCGGTTCAACACGCTTAATCATCCTCATCAAACGGTGAGTCATCAAAAGCATCGTAGGGAATATTGGTGGGGGGCTTGGGCGAACTTGAGGGTGCCATGGCAGCCTGCCCATAGGATCCTGAAGGGGCTGATCCGGCACCATGGCCGAAATCGTCATTCATCGGCATGTAATTTTCGAAACGGGTGTACTTGCCGATAAAGCTCAGCAGCTTGGTGCCGATAGGTCCGTTACGTTGTTTGCCGATAATGATTTCAGCCACGCCTTTGTGCTCGGAGTCCTCGTTATACACTTCATCACGATAAACAAACATAATGACATCTGCGTCCTGCTCAATCGCACCTGATTCACGCAGGTCCGACATCACCGGGCGTTTATTGGGACGCTGCTCCAGGGAGCGGTTAAGCTGCGACAGGGCAACTACCGGACAGTCAAATTCACGCGCCATGGTTTTCAGGGAGCGGGAAATTTCCGAGATTTCGCCAGTACGGCTTTCCGAGGTGCCTTTTATCTGCATTAACTGCAGGTAATCCACCATGATCATGCCCAGGTGTCCGTGTTCGCGCCAGATGCGACGGGCACGGGAACGCATTTCCATGGGGCTGAGACCGGCAGTGTCATCAATAAACAGGGGTTTGTTCTTTATTTTATGCACGGCGCTGGTGAGCTTGTCCCAGTCACCTTCTTCCAGCTGACCGTTGCGCATATGGGTCTGATCGATCCTGCCAATGGAGGACAACATACGCATGATCAGGCTTTCCGCTGGCATTTCGAGGCTGAACACGACGATCGGGCTATCCGTATTGAGGATTGCACTTTCCACCATATTCATGGCAAAACTGGTTTTACCCATGGAGGGACGGCCAGCCACGATCACCAGGTCAGATTTTTGCATTCCGGAGGTCATTTCATCCAGCGCCTTGAATCCCGTGGTCAAGCCGGTAATGCTGCCCTTGGCTTCAAACAGCTTGTCAATTCGCGCCAGCGCGGAATCCACAATTGGTCCGACAATCTGGGGACCACCGTCCCGCGGTCGTTCGTCAGCAATCTTGAATACCTGTTTTTCCGCCAGGTCGAGTAACTCGGCACTGTCGCGCCCATCGGGATTGAAGGAGTTTTCCGAGATTGCATTGGCGGCACTGATCAGTTTACGCAGAATGGCGCGTTCACGAATGATGTTGGCATAGGCCAGGATGTTGGCTGTGCTGGGAGAGTTTTCCACCAGTTCACCGAGGTAATCCACTCCGCCCACCTTTTCCAGGTTGTTGGCGTTATCCAGTGCTTCTGACAGAGTCACCAGGTCAACAGGATTGCCCTCTGCGGCCTGGTGCTGCATGGCCTGAAATATCAGGTAGTGTTCCTTGCGGTAGAAATCCTCGGCAATAATAATTTCAGATAAATCATGCCAGGCAGAATTATCCAGCATCAGGGCACCAAGCACTGACTGTTCGGCATCGATGGAATGCGGTGGCAGCTTCAGGCTGGTGGCACGAGGTGCGCCAGCGTCGGCTCTTTTGTTATCGATGAAAGGTGATTCTGCCATGCCGGTGTCTGGAAAAAGTCCTGCTTATCTAAAGCTTTTGTTAATGGAAGTTAATAGACGTTAATAAAAAAAGTAATAAAGTGTGTCAAAAATGTCTCGAAAACAGGAGCCGGCATATGACCAACCGGGCCGACAATATTAACCCATCGGACAGGCCTGAACATCATTTTTCAGCCTGATTGGATTGATATTTTCGCTGAAAAAAAATCAGCAACCTTATCTACAACTTACCCACAATTCATACACATGCTATACATAAACTGTCCAGAAAATGAGTTTTGCGATTGTTGTCAGAGGCGATGAAAAACATTGGCCTGGAATTCTCAGCTCCGCCATAAGTGAGAAAGCGGTAGTGTCGATGTATTTGAGCATGACTTTGCAGGGTTTGCTTTCAAGGCGGCTTATGTGCTTTTTAACGTTAATAATGTCCTTGAGTGTGTCCTGACAGAGAAGCACGGGCCTGAACGAAAATGTCAGGGTAAAGTGTGACCGAGATTGACAGGGTTGAGCCATCGTTAATTGTAATAGCCTGTTTTATATGAGTTTAAAAGACGTTAACAGGAATGTTAATTTTTCCACGAGAAGCTATTTTTAACGTTAATATATTGCTTGAATTAATTGCAGAATGCGTGAAAATGCCAGCCTTCAGGATAAAGTCCATTTTTTTACCCATAACTATCATTAAGCAGCAACAACTATGAGCAAAATCGATAACGAGGAACTGTTGGCGTTGACCGATCGCATCATTAATAGTGGTGTGCTGGGGCGTTCGAAGAAATACGGGGCAATCCTGCGTTATCTGGTGGATTGCTCAATTACCGGAAAATCGCCCAAGGAAGCTGCCATTGCGGTGGATGTGCTGGGCAAGGAAGCTGACTTTGATGTGTCCAGGGATTCCATCGTTCGCGTTCATATTTATCATCTGCGTAATAAGCTGGAACTGTATTACTCGGAGCTGGGGGTAAAAGAGAAATACCGTCTCGATATTCCAAAAGGGCAGTACATGATCACGGCGAGCCTGAACGAGAAGAAACCCGAGCCAGAGCTGAGCGTGACTGGCAAGGTTCTCAATCGACAGTCATTGACGCCCTGGTTGGCGGTTCTGCTTATTGGGCTGCTGTTATTGAACCTGCTGCCCGACGAGGAAGAGCAGAGCACCAGCCAATTAATACCTGCGCCAGTGCTGGCCATGCAACCCTGGCAGGCCTTTCTGGATGATGAACTGCCGATCCTGTTGGTAATCGGCGATTACTATATTTTTGGCGAGACCGATGCGACGGGCAATGTGATGCGCATGGTGCGTGAATTTGATATTAATTCCCGCGATGATCTGGCGCGCCTGCAGTCCGAGGATCCAGATAAGGCCAGCCGTTACTACAACCTTGATCTGAGTTATATCCCGGTCAGTATCGCTAATGCCATGTCCCGAATCATGCCTATGTTGCATGACAAGGCAGCGAGCATTCGGGTCAAAATGATTTCCGATCTGGAAACCGCTGACCTGGCCAGCAGCCATATTATCTATCTGGGTTATCTCAGTGGAATAGATTCGCTATTTGACCTGGTGTTTGCAGACTCAGGACTTTCTATTGGGGCTACCTACGACGAGCTGATTCATCTGGAAAGCAATGATTACTATATTGGTAGTTCCGGCTTATCCGGTGATGACAGCTTCCAGGACTATGCCATGGTATCCACTTTTCCTGCTCCCAATGGTAACCATTTTTTGATGGTGGCAGGAATGCGTGATGAAGGTCTTATCAATGCCTCCCAACAGATCACAAAGCCAGCGGTATTGCGCTCACTGGCGCAGACTCTGGGGGAAGAAAAATCAGACAGTTTTGAGGTCTTGTTTGAGGTCTTTGGTTTTGACAAAACCAACTTTGGCGGTGAAGTGATTTATTCCCATGCACTGGATACCCAGGTGATATGGGAAACACGCTTGATTAATCAGTAAGTCAGTCGCAAGTCGCAAGTCACAAGTTACAAGTTTGTAGGTCGGATAAGGCCGCAGGCCGTCATCCGACGAAAGGGGGTTAAAACCTGAGGCGATACTTGCCGGATGCGCTTCGCTTATCCCACCTGCGGGCTTATTGACCTGCGCGGTTTTCGAGTAGTGGCAGTACCGAAATCTGTACTCTCAAATTTTGGGCAAAAAAAACCCGGATCTTTTGAATCCGGGTTCTTGCGTTAATCCGGTTATGCCGGACTACTAACAATTTTTTCCATAGCCTTGATACTAAAACAGACTAAAGGCTGTTTAGTCAGCTTCTGGTGAGTCAGGCACATCTTCGGAAGCGACAACTGTGCTGTCGTCTTCGGCTTCGATGATGCCGTTCGGAGAAGAACCGGTTGCTACGATGGCCAGTTTGATTTCAGTGCTCACTTCCGGGCTCAGAATAATGGTGACATCGTACTGTCCGACATTCTGCAGGGCGCCTTCAGGTAAATCGACTTCACTCTTGTCGATTTCAAAACCACCGGCTGTTGCTGCATCAGCGATTTCGCGGGTGCCGACAGAGCCATAAAGTTTACCTTCATCACTGGCATTCACTTCGATAGTGACCAGGATACCGGCAAGCTGTGCAGCGCGCTTTTCTTCACCTTTCATTTTTTCAGCGGCAGCTTTCATCAGTTCTTCCCTGCGCACTTCAAACTCGGCAATGTTTGCCTTGGTGGCACGAATTGCCTTTGAAAAAGGAAACAAAAAATTGCGGGCATAGCCAGCCTTGACAGTCACATGGTCACCCACATCACCGATTTTGCCCATCTTTTCTAATAAAATGACTTCCATCTTATACCTCGTTATACCTGTTCAATTCTGTTCAAAAAATGCTGTTTTATAAAAGGGTGTTGCTACCCGTCTGTTACGTCTTATGCTCCGGGCTTGCCAGCGTTGTCCAGGCGTTTTCGCAAGTCCAGTACACTGTCTGCCAGTCCCAGCATGATGATTGCCGGCGCCATCATTAACAGCGTCAGGTAAACCATCACCAGCCAGACCACGCCCCCACCTTTTTTGGCCACGGCGTAATGGGCGATTGCCAGTCCCGCAATCATTGGCCCGATGCTAAGCAACGGTAGCCAGAGATCAAGCGGCGGGATATCCAGCAATGCAACCAGGATCAATCCCAGCAGTACTACCATTACCCTTGGATCAAAGCGCAGTTTATGAAACTCCTGCCTGAACCCGCCCGGGTTGTACAAGGCTGCCTGGCACCATCTTGCTATCATCAAACATACGATAACCATGATGGCGTGATAGGCGCCGTAAAAACTCAACAGCAGATCAACGATCTGCTCTACTGTGTACTCGGCCTGACCACTCTGGTTCAACTGCTCTTGCAAGCCGTCGCTAACCAGACCTTCCACCAGGGCCAGATATTCCGGTTGAAATATCAGGCTTAGCTGGGTAACAAGACCCACAGCCAGGGCCGCTAATATGGCGAACTGCCAGGACTCGGTCTTTCTGAGTACTGCTGCCAGGGCAAATGTCCCCAGCATCAGGAACATGGGAGAGCTGTCTCCCATGGCCCACAACGTGCCTGCCGGTAACATTGACCATAGCAGGACAATTAATCCTTCATTGCGACCCTTGCGTAACGTCACCAGGGCAACAATCGCTGCACTGAAAAAGTACAGCAAGGGGAAGAAGCCGCATAACAGAACAATGATGATCGCCTGACGGCGTCCAAGCATTACATATTCTGCTAACCCGCGCATGAACTCCCCCCGGGTTTCAGGTCCAAGCGGACCTTTTCCTCTTTAAGCTTCGTGTGAATCTGTATATGGAATCAGAGCCAGGTAGCGTGCACGCTTGATGGCGGTCGCAAGCTGACGCTGGTATCTCGCCTTGGTGCCAGTAATTCGGCTAGGAACAATCTTGCCGGTTTCTGAAATATTGGCTTTCAGGGTATCCAGATCCTTGTAATCAATGTGGTCAATGCCTTCTGCGGTGAATCTGCAGTATTTGCGGCGTCTGAAAAATCGTGCCATGAGTATTCTCCGGGTTATTCTTGCTTAGGATGCTTTTTCTTCAGCTTCTTCGTCAGAAGCTACTGTTTCTGCTGTTTCTTCAGTAGCAGTTTCTGCGTTGTCGTCAGCAGAATCTTCTACAGTGTCGTCAGCATCCTCATCGTTATCATCATCGTCATCTGACTCTTCCTGGCGAGCGTTGTAACGTGACTCTTCTTCCTGCATGCGAGCAGTAGCACGGGCCTTGCGTTCACGGCTCTCGTTTTCCTGCTTCATGATTTCACTCATTTCAGACACAGCTTCCTTGCGCTTGATAACCATATTGCGCAGGACTGCATCGTTGTAGCGGAACAGAGTAGTGATTTCGTCAAGAGCTTCCTGGGCACACTCAATATTCATCAGAATATAGTGGGCTTTGTGGATTTTGTTGATCGGGTAGGCCAACTGACGGCGACCCCAATCTTCCAGACGATGGACAGTGCCACCGGCATCAGTGACAATTTTTGAATAGCGTTCGGTCATCCCGCCGACCTGGTCGGACTGGTCGGGATGCACCATAAATACGATTTCGTAGTGGCGCATTAATTGCTCCCCATGGGTTAGGCAGTCTTCCGTAGCGTGCATTGAGGCACTTCAATCCCTGGTTTGCAGGGCACTCCGGTAAGACAAGGAGTTAAGTTCTTATCCGGAAAACAATGGTTCCGGTACACAAAAGAGCGCGCATTCTATTGGTTTTGCAGGGCTTATGCAACAAGATCTGTGGTCACCAGCGTTGCCTGACGGCTTCAAACAGACAAATACCGGTGGAAACCGATACATTCAGGCTGCTGACCTCCCCTGCCATGGGGATGGCAACCAGCACATCGCAGTGTTCACGGGTCAGGCGACGCAGGCCGCTACCCTCAGAACCCAGTACCAGGGCAATGGGCCCTTTCAGGTCGGCTTGATAGATGGATTGCTCGGCTTCGCCGGCTGCGCCAAACACCCAGATACCCCGCTTTTGCAGTGCCTGCAGCGTGCGCGCCAGATTAGTAACGCTGAAAAATGGCACGATTTCAGCGGCACCGCAGGCTACTTTGCGCACGGTGGGAGTGAGTTGGGCTGACTTGTCTTTTGGCACAATCACGGCGCTTACGCCAGCGGCTTCGGCAGAGCGCAGGCAGGCGCCAAGATTATGGGGGTCAGTAACGCCATCAAGAACCAACAGGAAGGGCGGTTGTTCCAGTTTATCCAGCAGCCCATCCAGTTCCTGTTCATGGCGCTCCAGATTAAGTGGGCGGCACAGGGCCAGCACGCCCTGATGCACCTGGCCACACTTTTCATCCAGCACGGCACGGGAACACACTTCCATGGCAATGTCTGCACGCTCGGCGCGCTCGAGGATTTCCTGCAGACGCTTATCTTTCTTGTCCTTGCGATCCGCCTGTATATAAAGCTGTGCAACGGATTCAGGATTATGGGATAACAGGCTGGTTACGGCGTGAATGCCATAGACCATTTCCATTTTGCTCATCGGGGGTAACCGTCTCTATTTCTTTTTGCGTTGTCTGCGGGGTTTCTTGCCAGAACCTTTCTTGTTACCGGCATTAGTACCACCTGCGCTATTTTTCTTTCCGGAATGGGACTTGCCGTGACCGCGTTTCTTACCCCGGGCTGATTTTTTACTACTTGTACGTTTCCGTTGCGGAAGCGCAGCTGAACTGCGATTGCGCTGTAGAACCTGCAATAGTTGCAGGTCAATCTTGTGCTCATCCATGTCGACCCGCGAAACCTGAACCTGCACCCGGTCCCCCATATGGAAGCTCTCACCGGTACGCTCGCCAGTAAGGGTGTGGGCCACTGAGTCAAAATGGTAATAATCGTTGCGCAGGGCGGTTACATGAACCAGGCCTTCAATATGGATATTATCCAGCTCCACGAAAATACCGAAGTTGATGACTGAGATGATAGTGCCTTCAAAGGTATCGCCAATATGCTGTTGTATGTATTCACACTTGAGCCAGTCAATTACATCGTAGCTGGCAGAATCAGCGCGGCGCTCACACACAGATAATTCACCGCCCAGTGCTTCCAGATCCTTGGTGGTATAGGGATAGATGGTGTTTTTATCGATCACCTTTGCGCCCTCGGCCTTGTGCAGATGCGCCCTGATGCTGGCGTCAGAAGAATTTCGAATCAGATGGCGAATACTTCGATGTACCAGTAGGTCAGGAAAGCGGCGAATCGGTGAGGTGAAATGGGTATAGGCATCAAAGCCAAGGCCGAAGTGACCGACGTTTTCCGGTGCATAGTTGGCCTGCATCAGGGAACGAATCACCATGGTTTGCAGCAGCAGTCGATCGGGTCTCTCTTCCAGGCGTTTCAGGATGACCTGGTAATCCGTGGTAGTGGGATTTTCCTTGCGCGCCAGGCCGATGCCGATGCCGCGTAAAAAGTCATACAGGTTTTCCACCCGATCCGGGTTGGGGCCTTCATGCACGCGATAAAGTGCAGGCAGTTTGGCTTCCAGTAACAGTTTGGCCGCACACACATTGGCGCACAGCATGCATTCCTCAATCAGGCGATGAGCATCATTACGCTCCACCTCAAGAATCTCCGCCAGCTTGCGGTCTTCGGTAAAGACGATGCGCGTTTCAACGGTTTCAAAATCCAGCGCACCGCGTTTTTCCCGGGACCCGTGCAGGGTTTTGTAGAGCGCATAGAGCGTGCCCAGATCATCAATGATGCCGGCATACTTGTCTTTCAATAATGTCTGTATGTGACTTTGCGACTCAGTATTGGCGGGCTGCACCATGGCAGCAACTTCGGTATAGGTGAGGCGGGCGTGGGAATGAATCACCCCTTCGGAAAAGGAATAGTCGGTAATATCGCCTTCGGTATTGATGGCCATCTTGCATACCATCACCAGCCGGTCGACCTTGGGACGCAGCGAACACAAACCATTGGACAGTTTTTCCGGCAGCATCGGCACTACGTGACCGGGGAAATAAACCGAGTTGCCGCGCAGGCGGGCTTCCTGATCCAGCAGTGAGTTGACCTGCACATAATGACTGACATCGGCTATGGCGACATATAAGGACCAGCCACCATTTTTATTCGCTTCACAGTACACCGCATCATCGAAATCCTTGGCGTCCTCGCCGTCGATAGTGACGAAGGGCAGGTGGCGATAATCGGCGCGGTAGTGAGTATCCTGTTCATTGGGCTCATCAGGCAAACTCGCCAGTTCCTGATCTATACCCTGTGGCCATTCATGGGGAATTTCGTGCATGCGCAGGGCAACATCGATTTCCATGCCCGGGGTAGTGACATCACCCAGCACTTCAACCACTTCGCCCGTGGCTTTGCGGTGCCCCTCCGGAAAGCGGGTAATTTCCACCATCACGAAGTCACCGTCTTTGGCGTCCTTGCGATGTTTCTTGGAAATCAGCACTTCCTGGGAAATTCGTTTGTTGTGCGGAACCACGACACCGGCGCCGGCCTCCTTGTAAAAGCGTCCAACAATACGGGAGCTTTTGCGGGTCAGTATTTCCGCCACTTTGCCTTCCTTGCGACCGCGACGGTCAATGCCGGATACGCGGGCCAGAATGATGTCACCATCAAAGACTTTCTGCATCTGGCGCGGACCCAGATAAAGATCGGAGGAGCCATCCTCGGGAATCAGGAAGCCAAAGCCGTCCTTGTGTCCCATCACCCGGCCCTTGACCAGATCCATTTTGTTGACCAGCCCATAGCTGCCGGAACGGCTGCAAATCAGTTGACCGGCACGGCACATGGCATTCAGCCGTTTGCTCAGGGCATCACAGTCTTCCGGGCTTTCCAGCTTGAGCTCGCTGCACAGCACACTGAACTCGCCGGGTTCGCCGCGTGTTTCCAGATGCTCGAGAATATATTTGCGGCTGGGAATGGGATTGTCATACTTCGCAGCTTCGCGCGAGGCATGGGGATCGTCGATATTGGTGTTCTTTGACATTGATTTCCTGGGAGTTAATAACACAGTACTGTTTATTGTGAGAGTATACACGCAAGCATCTTAAACCTGCGCCTATATAAGGATAAGGCGCGCCTTGTTGGGATGCAATCAAGCGCTGCATTGACGAAGTGGCAGGGCAGGTTTACCCTTTTACTGTGTGTAATAATTCTGATTAATTATGACTAATTCTTTAGTCTGTATTTCAATATATTGGGGTAGCTTTATGAAAATCAAATTTTCTCTGTTTTCCTTGCTGGCAATACTGACATTCTCAAGCGCTGTGAATGCACAGTTATTGACCGGCAGTACTGTTCCGACCAGTCAGAGTGACCTGGTTATCCATCCGGTTTCCCATGCCTCATTTGTCATGAGCTGGAATGGCAAAACTGTCTACGTGGACCCGGTAGGGGGAGTAGGCGCCTATGATGGCCTGCCGCGCCCGGACATGATTCTGATTACCGATATTCATGCCGACCATCTCGATGGCAATACCCTGCAAGGCGTGGTCAGCAATGCTGAAATCCTGGCCCCCGGTGCAGTGGTGTCGCAGTTGCCAGCAGGCCTGGTGGAACGCGCGGTGTCTTTGGCCAATGGTTCCATTGCCGAGCGTTTTGGCATCACTGTAAAGGCGGTTCCCATGTACAACCTGACCGAGGATCGTCTGCAGTTTCATGACAAGGGCAGGGGCAATGGCTATGTGGTCACCATGGGTGGCGTGAATGTCTATATCAGTGGTGATACTGAAGATATTCCGGAAATGCGCGCGCTGGAAGATATTGATGTGGCTTTCGTTTGTTTCAACCTGCCTTACACCATGACCGAAGGTCAGGCGGCGGCTGCCGTTAATGCATTCCGTCCCGCCATTGTTTATCCCTATCACTACCGTGGCAGCGATGTTGCCCTGTTCACCGAGCTGGTGGATGACGGCATCGAAGTACGGGTCGGAGACTGGTATTAAAGGGTTTTACTGACCAAAAGTCAGATTGACAGGGGCGTGCTGGATGGGTAAAGTGCGCTCCTCGTACCGCAAGGCGCAGTCCACATCTAAGGCCCAGGTGGTGGAATTGGTAGACACGCTAGCTTCAGGTGCTAGTGCTCGCAAGGGCGTGGAGGTTCAAGTCCTCTCCTGGGCACCACCCCCAACCATAAGTCTCTGTAATCCCAGTGTTTTTCAACAGACTGGGGCTAAAGTAGACGTTATGGTAGACAAAAAACATCCCTCTTTCACTTATCAAAAAGATTCTATCTATTACTTTTCTCGTGTCGTTCCTAACGACTTACGAGAGCATTACTCAACGGCACGTGTTGTTGTTAGCTTGCGCACCAAATCAAGGTACAGAGCAGAGTTAGCCTCCAAGAATATAGTATCTAAGCTTGAAGACTACTGGCTCGGATTAAGACTTAAAAAAATGGTTGTACCAGCGCAGCACATGTTAGTTGACCCTCTTGCTGATCAACCAAGTTCAGATTTACCTACCCTACTTGAGGCTCAAGACATTTACTTATCAACAAAAGGAGTCAATAAGAATCCTTTGTTCTTTACTCATACAAAGAGAGCAGTAGGTTATGTTGTGGACTTATTAGGTAACAAGAGTCTGGACTTATATACAGGCCTTGATGCTGCAAGATTCAGAGACAAGTTAATAGATAGAGGCTTAAAAACATCATCGGTGAGACGAAATATTACCTGTATAAAAGCTGTAATAAATTTCACCATCCATGAGTTAGGACTAAATTGTAAGAATGCTTTCTCCAGTGTGTATCTGCATGAAGAGGAAAAGATAAACAACAGAACAGTAGATATAGAAGATATAAGAAAAGTACAAGATGAGTGTTTTAACAGAAAAGATGAACTCAGGCTTTTAATAGCTTTAATTTCTGACTCAGGCATGAGACTGAGTGAAGCATTGGGCTTGCTGGTAGAGGACCTAGTTGTAGAAGCTAACATCCCCTACATTGAGTTAAAACCAAATGACGTTAGGTCCCTTAAGACCAGTACAAGTAGACGACAAATACCACTTGTAGGTGTATCTCTAGAAGTAGCAAGACATATTAAGAACACTTGTAGGAGCAGCTACTGCTTCCCCCGATATGTCTCCAATCAATTTTGTAAAGCGAACTCTGCTTCAGCTGCTGGTAACAAGTGGTTAAAGACCATTTCAAAATCAATAGTCATTCATGGCTTCAGGCATAGTTTTAGAGACAGGCTACGAGCAGTAGAAACTCCAACAGAGATTATTGATCAGCTAGGTGGTTGGAGTATTACTTCAGTAGGGCAGGGCTATGGTGCTGGGTATCAGCTAGACTTATTACACAAGTACATGAAGCTAATTGTTCTTTAGCCCCAGTCTGTTGAAAAACACTGGGATTACAGAGACTTATGGTTGGGGGTGGTGCCCAGGAGAGGGACTTGTTTCCCTCCGAAGGAACCACTTGCTCTGTTATCCCGC
Organism: Gammaproteobacteria bacterium; assembly: GCA_024644515.1. Taxonomy (GTDB): domain Bacteria; phylum Pseudomonadota; class Gammaproteobacteria; order Pseudomonadales; family Pseudohongiellaceae; genus Eutrophocola. The sequence continues at coordinate 62 of JAHEHN010000013.1, read as the reverse complement.
CTACTTACTAGCTTTGCAGCCGATGAGTTCACTGTCAAGGGACTTAAAACGTCTACTAAAAC
>JAHEHN010000048.1 GCA_024644515.1 Gammaproteobacteria bacterium | reverse complement strand
GATACGACTCTGGATAAAATCAAGAGTCTGATTGAGTTGAAGGCGATAGACATTGATCGATTCAATATCCTGCTCCGTGGAATTTACCCTGCTGACCAAGCCATTTTGCAAAGTTGCTACTGAGGATTTAACAGTGTTGAGGTCACGCTGAATACCGGTCAATTGTTCATCCAGATTATCCATACCCGCTATATTTGAGCTAATCGATTCCAGACGCGTCTGCAAGCTGCCTATCAGGGCACTGGAATCATTCAGCGTCTTGCTATGAGTAGACAATACACCATCCATAGCAGACATGGTTTCCTTCGCCTGTTCAACAAAACGATTAATCTCAGCCAGGCTGGCAGTATGATTTCGATAGTTGGCCCACAACAAATCGATCTGGGTGAAATTGGTATCTACCCGTTCCAGCAAGCCCATGGAAGACTGCTCGGCCGACTCATCGACAAGATTCAGTCGATTCTGCAATTGCAGGATTTTGCCCTGGGCAGTATTCAAGTTCTCCTGCGTCTGCAGGCCCTGACTGTAAAAATAATACCCGCCAGCGCCTGTCGCAAATAGACCCAGAGTCAGGACAGTCAGCAGGAATCTAACTGCTCCGCTGGTCTTCACTTCCACCACATCATCAAGCACCGGCACTGAAGTGCCGCGCTTCATCTTTCTGTGGGAATCCAGTTCGTCATACTCGGGAACAATGCTGGGAACATCAATGTTATCGTTATCTTTCATGAAAGCTATTATAGGGTCTTTTTCCTCAAGAAAAAAATCCATTTAACGATTTTACCAAAATAAATTTGAGCAAAATTAAGCTGATAGGTACAAAAGCTAGAGCAAATTCGACAAAAAAGGATGCAGGATGCAGGATGCAGGATGCAGGATGCAGGATGCACAAGATTGTGATTGTAGATTTCTCTATGTCTACTATTTTTCTTGAAATTCCAAGCAAGTATCAAATCTATTCATAAAATTATCAGGATTCCTCTTGCATCCTGTCTCCTGCATCCTGCATCCATCTTTTTGGCAAGGCAAAAAAAACCCCGCTGAAGCGGGGTTTTTTATAAAGCCAGGGATGGAGCCAGCTTACATCATGCCGCCCATGCCACCCATACCGCCCATTCCGCCCATATCAGGCATTGCAGGCGCACTTTTCTCTTCAGGTAATTCAGCAACCATTGCTTCAGTAGTGATCATCAGACCAGCAACGGAACCTGCAGCCTGCAGGGCTGAACGGGTTACCTTGGTAGGATCGATAATACCCATTTCCAGCATATCGCCGTACTCACCTGTGCCGGCATTGAAGCCGTTATTACCTTTACCCTGACGTACCTTGTCCAGAATTACGGCGCCGTCTTCACCAGCATTGCTGGCAATCTGGCGTAAAGGCATGGTCAATGCACGCTGAAGAATCATCAGACCAACATTCTGGTCTTCGTTATCACCACGCAGTTTTTCAATCTTCTGCAGGGCTCGAACCAGTGCAACACCACCGCCTGGGACTACACCTTCTTCAACCGCAGCACGGGTTGAATGCAGGGCGTCTTCTACGCGGGCTTTCTTTTCTTTCATTTCAATTTCAGTGCCAGCACCAACCTTGATCACAGCAACACCGCCAGCAAGTTTGGCTACACGTTCCTGCAGTTTTTCGCGATCATAGTCAGAGGAAGTTTCTTCAATCTGGGCACGAACCTGACCAACACGGCCTTCAATCTTGCTGCTGTCGCCAGCACCATCAATGATAGTGGTGTTGTCTTTGGAAATCTGAACACGTTTGGCAGAACCAAGATCTTCTACGGTGGCGCCTTCCAGGCTCAAACCAACCTCTTCGGAAATAACAGTACCACCAGTAAGGATAGCAATGTCTTCCAGCATGGCTTTACGACGATCACCAAAACCTGGGGCTTTAACAGCTGCAACTTTTACGATGCCGCGCATATTGTTAACAACCAGAGTCGCAAGGGCTTCGCCTTCTACGTCTTCGGCAATAACCAGAAGAGGACGACCTGATTTTGCTACGCCTTCCAGAAGAGGCAGCAAGTCGCGGATATTGGATACTTTCTTTTCAACCAGAAGAATCAGAGGATTTTCCAGGTCTACAGACATGGTGTCCTGATTGTTGATGAAGTAGGCTGACAGATAACCACGGTCAAACTGCATACCTTCCACAACGTCCAGTTCATTTTCCAGACCTGAACCTTCCTCAACCGTAATGACACCTTCTTTACCGACTTTTTCCATGGCTTCGGCAATGATCTCACCGACGCTGGTATCAGAGTTGGCAGAAATAGAACCTACCTGGGCAATGGATTTGGCTTCAGTACAGGGAGCGGACATTTTGCCCAGTTCCTCAACTACCGCGATGACGCCTTTGTCGATACCGCGCTTGAGATCCATTGGGTTCATGCCAGCAGCAACAGACTTCAGACCTTCATTCAGAATTGCCTGCGCCAGTACCGTAGCAGTAGTAGTTCCGTCACCGGCTACATCAGATGTCTGGGAAGCAACTTCCTTGACCATCTGTGCACCCATGTTTTCAAACTTGTCTTTCAGCTCGATTTCCTTGGCAACAGAAACACCATCTTTAGTGACGGTAGGTGCACCAAAAGATTTATCCAGTACCACATTGCGTCCTTTTGGACCGAGGGTTACTTTTACCGCGTCAGCCAGCAGGTTTACCCCTTTCAGCATTTTTTGGCGGGCGCTATCTCCAAACTTTACTTCTTTAGCCATTGTCTTAAATCCTATTATTTATTCAGTTAGCTTTTACGATCAATTTTAAAATCTTTACTCGATACCCGGCAGATTAACCTTCAAGCACACCGAAGATTTCACTTTCGTTCAGAATCAGTAATTCCTCGTCATTAATATTGACGGTATTACTGGCATATTTGCCAAATAAAACGGTATCGCCAACTTTCAGATCCAATGGACGGACATCACCGTTTTCCATCAGACGACCCGGACCAACTGCTACGACCTGTCCCTGTGAGGGCTTCTCAGTAGCTGAGCCTGGTAACACGATTCCACCAGCAGAAGTAGTTTCTTCTTCTTTTCGTTTCACTACGACTCTGTCTTGTAACGGACGAATGTTCATTCTTTTTTATCTCCAAAACTCTTGGGTTAACAAAACTTAAATTTTCAGCAACGGACGAGGTGTCCCCAGCGATGCAGATATCCAGATATCCCAGGTTTCAATAACCTCAGAATCCTAAATTCCTTACAAACCAGTGATTTATCTGAGCAGATTAGCGCCAAATCATGATTTGAACCCAGAAGATGGGGCTGATTGCAGGGATTTCAATAGAAAAAAGTAAAAAGTTTTGAAAAAAACAGCTATTTCTTTCAATTAGTGGTCATCCGGCTCATTCAGGCGTGAATTTACCGGTTTTTCGGTCTTGAACTCCCCCTCATACACCCCGTCAGCATCATTATCCCCATGGGAGAAATTACTGGCGGTAAAGGTTTGGCTGGTAGCACCGGCAAGAACTGATATTTTCCCAGACCGAAGCAACCAGCTAACCAGCATTCTGCGTGTTGGGCCGATAAGAAAAATAAAGCCGACGCTGTCCGTGATAAACCCGGGCGTTAACAGAAAAGCACCACCAACCGCGAGGAACAAGCCTTCAATAATTTCCTGACCAGGCAATTCTCCGCTTTCCAGACGCCTGTTAGCGCGGCTGAAAGTCGATAAGCCCTGCTGCTTTAATATCTGGATACCGATGGCTGCCGTCAGCACCACCAGTCCCACAGTAGAAAGCCCACCAATATGATCACTTACCTCAAACAGAAGTAGCATTTCCACGATGGGCACAATGATAAAAATAAGAAATAATGCACGCATAAGTGTAGTAATTTATTCTCTTGAGCCGACACCAGGAAAGATGCAAGCCTGAAATGAAAACTGTTCCAATGTTCTTTATGTGGAGGCAAAAGTGCAGACATCAAGCCTGAAAGAGGAAATATGGCAAATCATAGCTGCGATTCCTCCAGGCAGTGTCTCCACCTACGGGCAGATTGCACGTCTGGCAGGATATCCCAACCATGCCCGCTACGTGGGCACTACCCTGAAAAACCTGCCCCATGACTCTCGTCTGCCCTGGCACAGGGTGGTGAACAGCAAGGGTCAGCTTTCTTTTACAGTGCACAGCCAACCCTGGCTTAAACAGAAAAACAGACTCGAAGCTGAAGGCATAGTATTCCTCGGCGATAGCTTCTCCCTGAAAAAATTTCAATGGCTTAACTAAGATACCGACTTGCTTAAGCTATAATTCATGCACTTAAGTTGCTGGCAAGATTATAATCACCATGCAAATAAGCAGAACTATTTAAAGCGAGAGAATACTAATGCTGGAAAAAACATACCTGAGTTTATATTTCAAAACATCCCGCTTTTATATTTTCATCTTCACAGCAATGCTGGCAGCGGTCAGCACAACACTCAGTGCTGCCCCTGCTATCTTCACAAAAAATGAGTTGGTGATTCCGGAAGGCGCTGTTATTAGCGGAAAATCCAATGCCTATTATAGCGATATCACTTTTGCTATGGATGAACAGGGAAATCTCGTTATTACCGGAGCTAACAAAAATTCCCTGGTAAGCGTTGAAAGTGTTGAAGTGCTGATAATGGAATCTTTTCCCCTGCAGGTAAGCCTTTCCGTAAGCGGTTATCTTTCTGTACCCTGCGTAAAACTGTTATCACCGGCTGTTTCCTATGCGTACAACCAGTTTACAGTGGTACTGGCAGAATCCACGCTGGGCCCGGCCGAGACCTGTATTGCAGTGACAGAGCCTTTTCAGAGCAGTATTGCACTTGATGTTGCCAACCTGTCTGCAGGAACCTACACGGTGAATGTTAACGGGATTGAAACTGAATTTATTCTGGAAATGGACAACAGTCCACTGAATTAAGGCTGGCCTGAATCAGCTCGCCAGTTCAGTTTTTTAAATCGAGCGCCTATGCGATCTCCCAGGACCAGCATGCAAGGTGTCATGACCAAAGTAAGCACTGTTGCAAAGGCCAGTCCAAAGGTTATGGCGGACGCAAGTTGAGTCCACCACTGGGTGGAGGGTCCGCCAATCTGGATATGGCGATTGATGAGATCGAAATTCATTCCCAGGGTCATCGGCAAAAGCCCCAGAATTGTAGTCACCGTGGTAAGCAGCACCGGACGCAGGCGTTGTGAACAGGTCAGTATGGCCGCTTCGACTGCATCGGCGCCTTTTTTCCTGATCAGATTATAGGTATCAATCAAAACAATATTATTGTTCACCACTATCCCTGCCAGCGCGATAACGCCAATGCCTGACATCACGATACCGAACGGCTGATCCATAAGCATGAGACCAAGCAGAACGCCAATAGTGGAAAACATCACCGCGGTCAGAATTAACAGGGCCTGGTAAAAACTGTTGAACTGGGTCACCAGAATAATGGCCATGAGAAACATGGCCACCCCGAAAGCCTTGCTCAAAAATGCTTCCGCTTCCTTTTGATCCTGATCCTCGCCCTTGAAATTAACCCTGACATCAGGATCAAGCATGCCGCCTGCCAACCACTGCTCCAGCTGCTGTACCTTGTCATCAGCCAGGACATCGTCAGGCACATCAGCCGCAATATTAAGAACCCTGTTACCGTCAGTTCGTTGAATATTTCCTACACGCGGTGCCGCAACCCGTGACATAAAATTACTGACGGGAATATTCCCCTGAATGGAATTTACTGTCAGTCGATCCAGCATCTCGATATTACGCATGGTTTCCGGAAAACGAACACGAATATCCACTTCATCGTCGGCATCATCGGGACGAAAATCGCCCAGCATGATGCCATTGGTAATCAACTGTACGGCACTTCCGATGGTGCTTATATCGGTGCCAAAGCGTGCAGCTTCCTGGCGATCCACTTCCAGTTTCCAATCAATCCCTGGAAGTGGTCGGGAGTCAGTGACATCAATAAAGCCACCCATCTCATTCATACCTGCCCGCAAATGTTCAATAGCTTCCGGAAGCAGCTCTGTGTTTAATGCAGATAATTCCAGCTGGATAGCTTTGCCTGAAGTGATGCCGGATTCCTGTACCTGAGGCTCGACGATAATACCGGGAATGTCAGCGGTGCGTTCCCGAACTTCATCCATTATTTGTGCAGCTGGACGCCTGAGTTCCCAATCAACCAGACTGAGCTGAATACGACCGATAATATCCTCATCTATATCATTGCCCAGATTGACTCCACTACGTGTGTAAACCGATTCAAATTCTTCCATATTAAGAATTCGGTTTTCTACCTCGGCAACCAGCTGGTCCCGCTCATATACCGACAAATCACCACGTGAATGTATGTTCAGTACTGCAAATTCCGGCTCTACATCTGGAAAGAACTCGACGCCTTTGCCAAGGTTTTCATAAAGGATAAAAGTGCCGATCAGAAACGCAAAGGCAATGCCCAGTACCAACAGCGGTCGATGCAATACCTTGCTGACGAAATCCACATATATTGCAGTGAAACCTGACAATTGCCTGAGCCCCTCACGACCTTCTGCCAGCACATCCACTTCTTCAATGGTCGTTTCCTGTGAAAGGTCCTGGCTGGAATCCTTGTTTTTTAATAAGGCGCCCACTGTCGGGACAAACAAAAGCGCCATAAACAGGGACGCTGCCAGCGTTACCAGCAGGGTAATGGGCAGGAACTTCATAAATTCGCCGATCAGTCCCGGCCAAAATAACAAGGGCATAAATACTGCCAGGGTAGTCGCTGTGGACGCTGTAATTGGCCAGGCCATACGTTTGGCAGCTTCTGTAAAAGCAAGCTTCGAGCTATAACCATGCTTGATATTTCTTTCCGCCAGTTCGACTACGACGATAGCACCATCTACCAGCATGCCCACTGCCATTATCAGGGAAAACAGCACCACTATATTCATGCTGTAACCCATCAGGTAAATCACCAGAATGCCAGACAGAAATGCACCTGGGATGGCGACCCCGACAAGTCCGGCTGAACGCAGGCCAAGGGCTCCCAGAATAACGATCATGACAAGGATCACAGCAATGGCAACATTGTTTACCAGGTCGTTGAGCATGACACGCACCTGTTTGGAATTATCAGAGGTATAGGTTACCTGCACATTTTCCGGCCAAAATTGCTGCTGCTGTTGAACAACAAATTTCACGGTATCAACCACTTCAAGAATATTTGCGCCGGCACGCTTGGTAATTTCAAGAGCGATGGAAGGATTGCCATCAAGACGGGCAAAATTGGTAGGATCTTTAAAGGTGCGCCGGACCGTTGCTACATCCTGAAAAGTTACAATTTTAAGTCCGTCGGTTTTAACCGGCATGGTAAGAAGATCCTGAAGATCCTCGATTACACCAGGAACTTTTACCGCGAAACGCCCTTCTCCACTGTCCAGAGCACCTGCCGCCACCAGTCGATTGTTGCGACTTACATAGGAAATCAGGTCAGCATAATTCAGGTTGTAACTTTCCAGAGCCACCGGATCAACAATAACCTCAAGCAGCTCCTCGCGGTCACCGCCAACATCTGCTGACAAAACGCCTGGAATACCTTCCAGCGTGTCGCGCAAATTACGTCCAAGTGTAACCAGCGATCGTTCCGGCACATCACCGTGGAGCATAACGGTAATTACTGGAAATAATGAGGTGTTTATTTCCTGTACGAATGGCTCCTCTGAATCACTGGGCAATTCATTACGTGCCAGGTCAACCTTTTCTCGCACATCAGTTAAAGCCCTGTCAGCATCAAAACCCGCGTCAAACTCAAGAATAATGACACCGGATCCTTCTGAGCCGGTTGCCCGCATCTCTTTCAGGCCTTCGATGGAGCGCAGCTCTGTTTCCATAGGCCGAAGCAGAAGGCGCTCTGCATCTTCCGGTGAAATTCCTTCGTGAATAATATTGATATAAATCTGGGGAATATCTATATCTGGTTCCGCTTCCTTGGGAACAGACAGATAGCTGGTGATGCCTGCCACAATAAGCAGGGCCAGAATGAGAATTACCGGCCTGGGGCGATTTATAAAAGCACTAATCAGCGCGTTCATAAGCGGCGTTACTCTCCAGCGTGGCGTTATTACTAACAGGCTCTACCTGCTGACCAACGGTAACAAAGCCCTGCCCTACAGTAATGACTGTGACATCTGTGGGAAGACCTGTTACCAGAATTCCATCAGTGGTTGCACCGGCAATTTCCACCGGATAAAAATCTACTCTGTTAGCACTGTTTACTGTCTTTACTCCAACGGTGCCATCATCAGCAAGAGTAAGTAATGAAGGTGAAATATCATGAGCAGAAATTCTGGAGCCTTCCAGCTGTAGTTCAGCGGTTAAACCCGCGCGAATATTGGCAGGGTTGGGAACCTCCAGTTCGACACGAAAAGTACGGGTATTTTCATCAGCCACTGGCGCTAGATAGCGAATTATTCCATTCAGCTGTGTTCCGTTCACCAGCACGGCCGTACCTCTGCTACCTACATATAATTCACTGACTTCCTTACCATTAATATCACCTGCGATTATCAGTGGATCAATATCCACAATATCGACTACCGTGTCTCCGGCACGCACATAATCCCCTATTTCTACCGAGCGTTCCTGAACCAAGCCAGCAAAAGGTGCGTCAATTGAAATATTATCCAATTCAAGGGCAATACGAGCTCTTGCAGCTCTGGCACTCTCCAGACGAGCTTTGGCCTCGGCAATTTCAACCTCGGAGGCAAACTCTCTATTACGCAAATTCTGCCTCGCTTGTAATTCCAGTTCACGCTGGTCTACCAATGAATCTGTCTCGGAGAGACGGGCATTTCGATCACGCATGTCAAGCTCAAGAATTGTCTCACCTTCGGCAACCGGGCTCCCTCTGTCTGCCATCAGAGCGACCACGGCACCATCAGTTTCAGCTTTCAGACGAACATAGCGATTTGGCTCAGTTCTCGCACTGATAACAATCTCACGGGTTACCTCATTGGCACTAATGCGCTCAACACGCACACGCATGGGTTCACCTGTGGCATCACTAACAGAAGGCGCAGTAGTGAATTCAACCGGGCTGCTACCAAGTCCTGACAGCATCCACAGGGCAACAACAACGGTTATGCCAGTGGCAATTAATATTGATTTTTTTCTGGTCGGATTCATTGTGTTGTTTTTTAAGGGTTTCCACCTCGGGAAAGTGCGCAGATTATCACAGGATTTTCGCTGTAATGCGAGTATTGGGGCAGAGCCAGCGGAGGATTTCAAGCTGGCACAACGGATCAATCAGAATGCTTCGAGGTGGGTGTGACTCAATCCCTGAAATTATTAAACTGAAGCGGTAATCCATAGTTTTCATCCTTGAGCATGGCTATTACACCCTGCAAATCATCCCTTTTTTTACCGGTTACGCGTAACTTTTCTCCCTGAATAGCCACCTGCACCTTCATTTTTTGTTCTTTTACTTTTTTGACTATTTTGCGTGCAATTTCAGCTTCAATACCCTGCTGCACTGTCACTTTCATAATTGCTTTCTGGCCAACATTCTCGATATCTGCGCTTTTCAGTGAACTGATATCGATACCACGTTTTACCATTTTGCTTTGCAATATATCCATCATCTGCTGAATCTGGAAATCCACCTCTGCTGTTAACACCACGACATTATCATTGAGCTCGAAACTGGCTGGCACGCCCTTGAAATCAAATCGTGTACCAATTTCCCGGGACGCCTGGTCTACCGCATTAGACATTTCATGCATATCTACTTCAGAAACGATATCAAAGGTAGGCATGATGAACTCCTTACAGAGTGAGTAGTCTTATGTCAGCAAGCAGGCTGCCAAGGAAAGTACAGAACATTCCCCCATCGACGCCGTTTACTGCACGATGGTCGTAGGACAGGGTAAAGGGCAGCATTTTGCGTGGCACAAACTCGCCATTGAGATAAACAGGCTTAACAGTTGTTCTGGACACTCCCAGGATCGCCACTTCCGGCGCATTAACGATAGGTGTGAAGCCTGTACCACCGATATTCCCCAGGCTTGAAATAGTGAAACTGGCACCCTGCATTTCTTCCTTGGTTAATTTCCTGTCCTTGGCCTTGGCTCCGAGCTCGGCAATTTCTGCAGCAATCTGCCAGATGGATTTTTTGTCGGCGTCTTTTACCACCGGTACCATCAGCCCGGCAGGAGTAGCCACTGCGACACCAATATGGATATATTTTTTCTGAATCAGTTTTGTGCCGGAGGAATGCAGGGAGACATTAAACTGCGGATACTCCGCCAAAGCCTGGGCACATGCCTTCACAATAAACGGTAGAGGAGTGAGCTTGATACCTTTCTTTTCTGCCAGTGCTTTCTGTGCCTGACGAAAGTCTTCCAGATCAGTCACATCAGTTTCATCAAATTGCGTGACATGTGGCACATTAAGCCAGTTGCGCGTCATATTCTGCGCAGTCAAACGATGCAGCTTGGTCAATTCGACCTCTTCGACCTCACCAAACTGACTGAAATCGATATCTTCGATTACCGGTAAACCTGCACCGCCAGAACTGGCAACGCTTGTCGCGCCGCCCTGCATTCTGGCTTTCACAAATGACTGAACGTCTTCTTTGACTATTCGGCCGCGGGCACCATTGCCAGCGACCTCGGACAAATGAACACCCAGTTCTCTGGCCAGTTTTCTAACGGCGGGACCTGCATAAACATCTGCATCACTTGCGCTGGCAGAGCCAGTATCAGATGCATTCGGGATTTCAACTAGCTTGTAAGGAGCAGGTGCAGACACTGCTGCCGTTTTTTCTTCCGCAACAGCCTTGTCATTACTTTCACTTGCTGCCGTCGCAGTTTCTTTCGCAGCACTGGCTTCCCCGGTTGTTTCAAGTTCCAGGATCAAAGAGCCTTCACTGACCTTGTCTCCAACTTTCAATTTGATAGAAACAACTTTACCTGCGGCAGGTGAAGGAACATCCATGGCCGCCTTATCTGTTTCAAGGGTAACCAGGCCATCTTCTTTATTAATTTCATCGCCAACAGAGACCAGGATATCTATCACATCCACGTCACTGTCTTCACCCAGGTCGGGAACCAGAACTTCCTGGATAGCAGAGACCGAAGGAGCTTTTGCGGCCGGGGCCTCTTCCTTGGCTGGCGCTGCTTTGGCGCCACTTTCTTTTACCGCTTCTTCAGCCTTTGCTGCACTGCTTTTTTCGCTTTCTGCTGCGCTTGCATCGGTACTGTCATCGGTACTTGCATCGGCACTATCACCGGCACCAGCACCTGCAACCTCCATACTGACAATATCCGAGCCCTGACTTACCTGAGCACCGACTTTAACCAGTATCTCCTTGATAACACCGGCTTTCGGTGAAGGAATTTCCATCGCAGCCTTGTCACTCTCCAGAACGATGAGAGAATCATTTTCATTGACCTCATCTCCGGGTGACACCAGGATTTCAATGACCTCAACTTCCTGCTCATCGCCGATGTCCGGAACCTGAATTTTTTCAACTGCCACTTCTCTTACTCCTGGAATTCATTTGCGCTAATTTTAGCGATTCAATATAGAAAGATGAAACTGAGAGTCTTTGATGATTCTGCAAGCTTTATCTTTTATCTTTTGTTTTCTGAAACTCAAGCCATTAGCGGATTAATTTTTTCCGGATCAAGCTTGAACTTCTTTATAGCTGCCGTCACCACTTTGGTTTCTATTTGCCCCTGCTTGGCAAGCTCACCCAGGGCAGCAACAACAATAAAGCTGCTATTCACCTCAAAGAAATGACGCAATTTTTCTCTGCTGTCGCTACGACCAAAACCATCAGTCCCAAGTACTTTGTATGGCGTAGGCACAAATGCCCTGATCTGATCTGCATACAACTTCATGTAATCCGTTGCTGCAATAACCGGACCCTCTCCAGCAGACAGACACTCTTCTACATAGGATACTCTGGGCTTTTTGTCTGGATGCAGCATATTCCAGCGATCAACATCCAGACCATTACGCGCCAGCTCGTTAATACTTGTAGCGCTCCAAACATCAACGGAAACCTTGTAATCCTTGCGCAGGATTTCTGCCGCCGCCCTGACTTCCCTGAGAATAGTACCACTACCAAGAAGACGCACAGAATTGGCTTTTTTACCTTTGGCAGCAGCCCCGGCCGCTACCTTGTATTCCTTACTGCTGCCATCTTCCAGCAGATACATACCTTTTAGAATGCCCTCTTCTGCACCCTTTGGCATATCCGGATGAACATAGTTTTCATTCATCGAGGTAATGTAATAAAACACTGATTCATCGTTGTCATACATACGACGAATACCATCCTGAATGATGACCGCCATCTCATAAGAATAAGTCGGATCATAGGAAATACAGTTGGGGATGGTGTAGGACAGCAGCAAACTATGGCCGTCCTGGTGCTGCAGACCTTCACCATTTAGCGTCGTTCTTCCTGCTGTTGCACCGATCAGGAAGCCTCGTGCCTGCAAATCACCCGCGGCCCAGCATAAATCGCCGACGCGCTGGAAACCAAACATGGAGTAATAAATATAGAAAGGAATCAGGGGATAATGATGAACGCTGTAGGAAGTAGCAGCTGACAACCATGAACTCATGGAGCCCGCTTCGTTAATACCCTCTTCCAGCAACTGACCATTTTTTTCTTCCTTGTAGTACATCACCTGCCCGGAATCGATGGGATTATAAAGCTGGCCCTTGGCTGAATAGATACCAATCTGGCGAAACAGGCCTTCCATACCAAAAGTACGCGCTTCATCAGGCACGATGGGCACAATTCGCTTGCCAATTTCCTTATCTTTCACCAGCATGGAAAGCATCCTGACGAATGCCATGGTTGTTGAAATTTCTCTTTCGCCGGTTCCCTTGAGCTGTGCATCAAATGCACTCAGCGCAGGTACTTTAAGTTTCTCACTGCTGGCACGTCTGCTGGGTAATGTGCCGCCCAACCTGCCGCGCATGCGATTGAGATATTCCATTTCCGGACTATCCGGCGCAGGCCGGTAATAGGGAACAGATTCCAGCTTGTCATCGGGAATTGGAATACCGAAACGATCGCGGAATAATTCGAGTTCTTCCAGGCTGAGCTTCTTGGCCGAATGTGTGGCGTTGGCTGCCTGGGCTGAACCAAAGGCATAGCCCTTGATGGTTTTAGCCAGAATAACCGTAGGCCGGTCAGTGCATTCCACAGCCTGTTTATAAGCTGCGTAAACCTTGAATGGGTCATGGCCGCCACGATTCAGCTGCATCAGCTCTTCATCGGACATGTGTTCGACCATTTTCAGCAGTTCTGGTGACTTGCCAAAGAAATGCTCACGAATATAGGAAGCATCACCAACACTGAAGGCCTGAAATTCACCGTCCAGCACTTCGTTCATGCGTGCCTGTAATATGCCATCGTGGTCCTTGGCCAACAGGTTGTCCCAGTGACGTCCCCAGACGACTTTGATTACATTCCAGCCTGCACCGCGGAAAATACCTTCAAGCTCCTGGATAATTTTGCCGTTGCCACGAACCGGCCCATCGAGCCGTTGCAGATTACAATTGATCACAAAATTCAGATTACCAAGACGCTCACGACCGGCCAGTGAGATCGCTCCCAGAGATTCCGGCTCATCACATTCACCATCACCCAGAAATGCCCAGATCTGCCTGTCACCCTGTTCGACTAATTCACGGTTATCCAGGTATTTCATTACATGGGCATGATAGATGGCCTGCAAAGGTCCCAATCCCATGGAAACAGTGGGAAACTGCCAGTAATCCGGCATCAACTTTGGATGCGGGTATGAGGACAAGCCGTTTCCATCGACTTCCTGTCGGAAATTATCCAGCTGCTCTTCACTGAGGCGGCCTTCGATAAAGGAGCGCGAATAAATACCCGGAGAGGCATGGCCCTGAAACAATACAATATCGCCCAGACGGTCTTCAGAATCGCCGCGAAAAAAATGATTGAAGCCCACATCATAAAGGGTCGCTGCTGAAGAAAAGGTCGAAATATGTCCACCCAGGTCATAGCCCAGTTTATTTGCCCGCATTACCATTGCCAGCGCATTCCAGCGAATCAAGCCACGTATACTTCGTTCCATATACATGTCGCCTGGCATGGGAGGCTCTTCTTCAAGGGGTATGGTATTTCGGTAAGGAGTGGTAAGAGAATCAACCGGAAGCTGTTGTCCGGATTCTGTTGATTTATCTATGAGGCTCTTAAGCAGAAATTGAGCACGATCCATGCCCTGATTTTTAATAACGGAAGAAATAGAATCACGCCATTCCTGTGTTTCTATAGGATCAATATCGGTATTTTTGTCGACCATAATACAGCCCTGAATGTCCTGATGGAGCAAGACTGGTGGTGCCAGCTTGCCAGTTTAAGTTCAATTTCCCAACGACGCTTTTCGCTCGTCGTGGTTACTCGCCCAAGGAGGGCAAAAAACAACCATCGCTGATTATTGACTTGCCTGTGGATCACACAGGAGCAGCAAAGGCAGTAAAAACTCTGTAGTAAATTTACATTGGCGCGCAATATTACTCGAATATACAGCGATTTTCCAACTCAAGTCGCTGAATTTGTAGTAAAACTACAAAAAGGGCAGATTTTAATTTAGCGGCCCGGGGAAACTCCTTTAAATACACTGGAATAATAATGTAGTGGGAAATTGCAGATTAGACATGTGAGCCGCACAACAAGCCTGAAATTTAAAATTCGCTTATCACTACTGTTTCAATTGCTTACCATTTCCAGATACCGCCCCCAGTCAAAACAGGGACCGGGATCTGTCTTTCTGGCTGGCGCTATATCAGAGTGCCCGGTAATCCGGTCCGCTTGAATACCCGGATAATGCTGCATCAGCAAGCCGGTAATTTCGGCAAGAGTGGCATATTGACTGTCAGTAAATGGCTCATCATCACATCCCTCCAGCTCTATACCAATGGAAAAATCATTACACTGCGCGCGCCCCTGAAAGCTGGACTCCCCAGCATGATGCGCTTTCAAATTAAAGGGAACATACTGGGTTACCTTTCCCTGCCGATTAATTAACAGGTGTGAAGACACTCGTAGCCCCTTCAGATCGTTAAAATAAGGATGTGCAGAGTAATCAAGACAGTTACAGAACAGGTCATCTATATAATGACCGCCATACTCACCCGGAGGCAGACTTATATTATGAATAACCAACAGACTGATTTCTTCTCCTGGCGCTCGCTCAGTGAAATTCGGTGAAGGGGTTTGCCGGGCATTCACCAGCTTATGATCATTAATTTTCATATTCCCATATTACCCTATGCATCAGGGTGTTTATAATCAGAACATGCACATAACATATTTTTAAATACCATGACCCCACACGATCCGGAAAAAAGCAGCAAACGACTTGGCCAGTTTATGATTGCAAGTGGCTTTGTGCTTGCCCTGATATTGCTGACTACCATGTTTGATGGCTACCTGGATAATGCGCGCAACCCAAACTCTAACCCGCAATCCACAATCAACGCTTTTGGTGAGTCCGAATTAATCCTTGAAAGTAATCGTCAGGGACAATACGTGGTCACAGGCTATATCAATAATATTCCCGCAGAATTTATTCTGGACACGGGAGCAACGGATGTTGTGATTCCACCCTCCCTGGCCCAGGCCAGCGGCCTGGAATATGGATATCAAAGCCAGGCCATGACAGCGAATGGGCTGGTTTCTATTTACAGCACGGTTATCGAGGAGTTGCGTCTTGGCAACATAACATTGATGAATGTCCGTGCCAGCATCAACCCTGCCATGCATGAAAGCATGGTATTATTGGGCATGAGTGCACTGGGCCAGGTTGAATTCAATCAGCAGGGTTCCCGCCTTACACTTAGATACGATAATAATTAATTCCATTACAATAAAAACAATGTCCTTTCCTTTTAGCTGAAGGTTTTTTTGACTCCATGACCACGCAATTACTTGAAGGGCTGTCAGAAACTGTCCGTATTGCCCTCGTTGAAGATATCGGTAGCGGCGACGTTACCGCAGAGCTCATTCCTGCAGAGAAAACTGCCACTGCGCAAATTCTTTCACGGGATCAGGGTACTCTTTGTGGAACGCCATGGGCCATTGAAGTTTTTCGACAGATTGATCCAGGCATAACGCTACAGTGGCATAAACATGATGGTGATAGCATCAATAACAATGATGTCATCCTGACGGCACATGGCAATGCCAGATCCTTGCTAACCGCAGAACGCTCAGTATTGAACTTTCTACAGACGCTCTCCAGTGTCGCCAGCAGTGCACAAAAAATTGCCGAGCGGGTAAAGCATACCCAGGTAAAAATACTTGATACGCGTAAAACCATCCCGGGCCTGAGGCTTGCGCAAAAATATGCTGTGACCACAGGTGGCTGCTTTAATCACCGGATTGGGCTCTATGACGCATACCTGATCAAGGAAAATCACATCAATGCCTGCGGCAGCATAGCCAATGCTATTGCTACCGCCCGACAACAACATCAGGGCAAGCCAGTTGAAGTTGAAGTGGAAACGATTGAGCAGTTAAACGAAGCGCTGGCTGCACAGGCGGACATCGTAATGCTGGATAATTTTACCCTGCCAATGCTGCAAGAGGCGGTTGCCATCAATGAAGGTAGAGCCAAACTGGAGGCTTCAGGGGGGTATGATATTGATTCCGTTATTGCCGTTGCTGAAACCGGCGTGGATTATATTTCCATAGGAAGTATCACCAAGCATATTCAAGCTACTGACTTTAGTATGTTGTTTGATTAACGTCGCTCAATTGCATTGCTGAGCGTGCTGATTTGCAGGCAATAAAAAAGGCCGCTATTACGGCCTTTTTTTATGTGTACAAAAACTTATATTTTATAAGCGCCTTACTTTAACATTGCGAAACTTGATGGTTCCGGCACCATACTGCAAGGAAAAGGGGCCGCTAGAGAAGTTATCGTCAGTGCTGTCAATGGTCGTTACACCATTTAATTTCACCACAATATGATTGCCCTCCATAGTGATATCATAGGTGTTCCACTGATCCCAGGTATCGATCACCCGAGTAGGCGGCAGAAAATTGGGAATACCCCCGGTACGACCACTCTGATCGGGCCGGTCATCATAAATATTGGCTTCATAGGCGT
>JAHEHN010000046.1 GCA_024644515.1 Gammaproteobacteria bacterium | reverse complement strand
CCTTGTTGCTTTGAATTATTTTTCCGTAAATAAATTCCAGGAGACAAACCTAATATAATTTCCTACAGCCTGCAAATAGCTTACTTTTTTACATCAGCACAAATCTATTCGCATATAGTGGTCGAATGTCTTAACTGGACAAGCCAGGGGCTTTTGGGTAGCTTGCGCCTTTTTGTCATTTCCCGGAAGTAAGAATCCATGCAGATAAGCAAAATATTTGTCCTCGCCGCCAGAGTTGAAGCAATAACCTGGGCCGGCTTGCTCATCGGTATGTATTTCAAATATGGCCTGCAGATTACTGAACTTGGCGTGTGGCTTTTCGGTCGTCTGCATGGTGCGGCGTTTATTGTTTATTTCATTGTCGCTCTCATCACGGCGATACGACTGCGCTGGCCCTGGTGGTGTGGTGTGCTGGCAGTGCTGGCGGCTATTCCGCCACTGGTTACCTTCCCACTTGAGTTGTGGTTCAGCAAGCGCGGCATGCTGGAACAGAACTTTTCGTCAGAGAGTGAAAAGTAAAAACAATGCTCTCTGATATAGCTATGGGAAAGTGGATTTAAATAAATAGTTCTCTTGCCTAGTTGAGACAAAAACGCTCTCATCACCTTTTGATACTATCTATACGGAAAGTCTGCTTCCGGTCAAAAGCGGAAGTTTAGAGCTAGGAGTTAAGATAGTTTTCAAGATACTGACATCGTTACTCATCAAGGGACAGAAAGTATATTAAAGTCCCCTTGAAGTACTTGTCCTATTTTAATGGCGACTAACTCAACTTCGTCTTGAATCACAAAATGTTTGTAGCCGAATGTTGAAATTAGCTGAAATGTTTTCGAAGAATTATCATTTCCAGAAAGTTTATCTATTGTTGAAGAATGCTCCCATACAATATATGGTTTAAATGTTTTTATACTACCTACCGCTCCGAGAACTACCTTGTATTCAAAACCTTCAACATCAATTTTTATTAAGTCTAAAGTTTTTAAACCAAGCCTACTTACTTCGTTATCAACAGTGCCAACTTCAACATCGATAGATTCTTTTGTGTGAAGATTAATTTGAGCCAGCGAAGATAATCCATAATTACAGTTACCTCGCCATCGATCGCACGTCTTATATTTAGCTTCATAGACTTGATTTTTGAATCATCCTGCAATGCAATTCTAAAGGGTTCTACTTTTATCGCTGGCTTATTAATTTGCAAATTACGCTCCAGTTTTTCGAATATCTTGGGATCTGGCTCATAGGCAAAGACGCTACAGCCGTATTTTTTTGCTAGAACCAGAGATATAAGACCCACATTTGCCCCTATATCCATAACTACGGCATTCTTAGGTAGCCTAATAATTTCTTGATGAGATATCCAATCATCCAAAACACCTTTCTCCATTATATGCCTATCTAGTACAGACCATGGATCAATCACATACTTTATTCCATATAAACCATCAATTTCGAAATCTTGAGAGCCAAATAGTCTATAAAAATTAACTCTCAAAGAAATTTTCAATTTATTAACTACTTTTCTTAGCATTGTATTCAAAATAATTTTCTCCCTTAACTAAGTACTAGCTGTAAAAATAGTTACATAGGTTCTGATATTAAACCTCAATCAACAAGCAAAGAAAATCAATCTGATTATATTTCACAAAATTAGTGACTTAAATTCAAAAAATACTACTTGCTCAAAGTTCAGCTATAGGTCGAAAGAAAACATTGGCAGAAAAAATAATCAAATTCCCAAGATATTGATTAGTTTGCTCAAAGAGATTAAACGGCCCTTCTCTACATATCAAAAGGGAGAAGAGCCTCTTCCCTGCTTCAGGAGTTTCCTCAAAGAGATAAAGAAGAACTATGACTGAGGTGGTACCAGAGAATCCAGACCATCCAGGGTCCGTGTGGGAAAAGCAATATCAGCGTCATGACCATGAATGATGTCGATTATTTTTAACAACACATCCTGTTTCACTTCATGGAAATACACCCAGTTGGTGGTCTTGGTAAAAGTGTAGACAAAGAAATCCAGACTTGAGGCAGATAGCGTGACAAAGTTTACAATCATGGTTTGTTCGGTGTCAATTTCCTTATGGGCCTGTAGCATCTTCTTTACGTCGGCGACGATGTCACCTATTTTTGCAGAATCACAGTAGCGCAAGCCAAAGGTTTCGTAGATGCGGCGATTGGTCATGCGCGATGGATTTTCCACCACGATGTTATTGAACATGGAGTTGGGTATATACAAGGGACGCTTGTCGAAGGTGCGGATCTTGGTAAGACGCCAGCCGATATCTTCCACAGTGCCTTCGATTTCACGGTCCGGAGAGCGTACCCAGTCGCCAATGGAAAACGGTCGATCAAGATAGATCATCAGACCACCGAAGAAGTTGGCCAGTAAATCCTTGGCGGCAAAACCTACCGCGATACCCCCGATACCACTGAAGGCCAGAACGCCGCTGATACTGATACCCAGGGTTTGCAGGATGACCAGCGTGCCGGTAATAAGCACGGTGATGCGTAACAGGCGACCAATGACTTTCACCGTTACTTCATCGGTATCCACTTCTTTCAGGGTACGCTTTTTTATGATGGATTCTTCGACATTGCTGATCAACTTGACCAGAAACATTACCAGCAACAAAATAATGGCGATATGACGCACCAGCGGGGTCAGCTGGAAAAGTTCATTTTGAGAAACCGCTTCGACTATTTCTGCAGCAATGGATAAACCAATGACCCAGACAAACAGCAACAACGGTCGTTTGGCAGACTCAAGGAAGGTGTCATCCCAAAGGCTGTCTGTTGCTTCAGCTTTGAGGTGAAGACGATGAAGAATGCGACGCAGAATAAAGTTGGTCAGCACGGTGGCCAACACCACGCCAAAGACATGGATTACCCAGTTGTTCTGTTCGATCCAGTTGAATAGTGATTCCATTATTGCTGCCGGGATTCAGTCATTGCTGATGAATAGGTTCTAGTATTTGATAGTCGCTGGCGTGCCTTCACTGTCTGTAGTCCAGACGCCCTTGCGATAAAATGATTTCCAGCCGGTAGGCTTCCTGTCGATTTCACTTTGCACATACTGCTCTTTATTCTTTCGGCTGAACTTGACCACGGTCTTATGACCATCGGGATCTTCTGTGGGCGCTTTCATCAGGAAGGCATATTTTTTATCGATCTCGTCCTTGTGGGGAAGCAGCTCTTCCACCAGAGGCGCACGGGTTTCCCGGTTTTTCGGGAACTGGCTGGCGGCCAGAAACAGACCCGCAGCGCCATCACGCAGAATATAGGTGTCTTCCACCTTTTCACATTCCAGTTCAGGCATCGGTACCGGTGTCATTTTAGGTGGTGCGGCTTCACCGTTACGCAGCAGTTTGCGCGTATTCTTGCAGTCCTCTGACATGCAGCCAAAGTATTTACCAAAGCGGCCGTTCTTCAGCTGCATCTCGGCGCCACACTTGTCACATTCCAGGGTTGGCCCGTCATAGCCTTTCAGCTTGAACTTGCCGACTTCCACTTCAAAGCCGGAGCAACCCGGATTATTACCACAAACGTGTAGTTTCCTTTCCTCATCGATCAGGTAGGAATCCATGGCGGCGTCACAAATCTTGCAGCGATGTTTGTCCAGCAACAGACGTGATTCGGCCTCATCATCGGCATCCACGCTGATGGCTTCATCACCGGGTGTCAGATTCAGTGTGGTTTTACAACGTTCCTTCGGTGGCAGGTTATAGCCTGAGCAACCCAGGAAGACGCCGGTAGACCCGGTACGAATCTGCATATTGCGTTCACAGGTCGGACATTTGATATCAGTTTCAGTGGGATTGTTTTCCCGCATACCGCCTTCTTCTGACTGCGCCTGTTTCAGTTGACGGGTAAAGTCATCATAAAACGCATTCAATACATCCAGCCACTGGCGCTTGCCCTTGGCGATATCGTCCAGGTTATCTTCCATGCGGGCGGTAAATTCGTAATCCATCAGATCCTTGAAGTTTTCCACCAGCCGATCGGTGACGATATCCCCCATTTTCTGGGCATAGAAACGACGATTTTCCAGCTTCACATAACCGCGATCCTGAATCGTGGAAATAATCGCGGCATAGGTAGAGGGTCGGCCAATGCTGCGTTTTTCCAGTTCTTTTACCAGGCTGGCCTCGGTGTAACGCGGTGGTGGCTTGGTAAAATGCTGTACCGGATCCAGGGTCTGCAGCAAGAGTTTGTCACCCATTTTCAGATCAGGCAGCTCCACATCGCCATCCTTGCTTACCGGCAATACCCGAGTATAACCATCAAATTCCATAATGCGGCCTTTGATGCGCATGCTGTAGCCGGACGCTTCTACTTTAATGGTGCTGCTTTTATAGCGCGCCGGTGTCATCTGACAGGCCAGGAACTGCTGCCAGATCAGGTTGTAAAGACGCACGGCATCTCGGTCCAGGCCATCCATACGGCTGGAGTTTTCCAGCACACTGACATCGGAAGGACGAATCGCTTCATGCGCTTCCTGGGCTCCTTCGCGGCTGCTGTAACGGATGGCGTTATCCGGCAGATACTTGTCACCAAACTGTTTCTTGATGTAATCACGCGCCATGGCCAGGGCATCATTACTCAATGCCGTGGAGTCCGTTCGCATATAGGTAATAAAGCCTGCTTCATAAAGACGCTGGGCCATGGTCATGGTTTTTTTAACGCTATAACCGAGCCGGGTTGAAGCGGCCTGCTGCAGGGTTGAGGTAATAAAAGGGGCGCGTGGCTTGGATGAGGTCGGCTTGTCTTCGCGGTCAGTAACAATATAGTCCGCCGGCTCCAGTGTCGCCATGGCAGCGCGGGTCTGCTCTTCGTTTCTCGGCTTGAATTCCTTGTTCTGGTATTTCACTACTTCAAACCGCAGGGGATCAATCTCTTCTGCGCTGGATTTTTTCGCCGCATTCTCGGGTGTCAGCAGGTTGGCAAACAGTTCCCAGTATTCTTCGGGCACAAAAGCACGGATTTCATTCTCTCGCTCTACCAGCAAGCGCACGGCTACGGACTGAACACGACCGGCAGAAAGCCCTCGGGCCACTTTGGCCCAAAGCAAGGGCGAGACCATAAATCCGACAACGCGGTCGAGAAAGCGTCGCGCCTGCTGGGCTTCAACATGCTTCATGTCCACTTCACCGGGATCGGAGAATGCTTCCTCTATCGCCTTTTTGGTAATTTCGTTAAACACCACGCGTTTATAGCGGGAATCATCACCACCGATGGCTTCTCTCAGATGCCAGGCAATGGCCTCCCCTTCACGGTCGAGGTCAGTTGCGAGATAGATGGTCTCGGTATCCTTGGCAAACTTTTTCAGCTCGTTAACCACTTTCTCCTTACCAGGAAGGATTTTATAGTTGGCTTTCCAGCTGTGTTCAGGATCGATACCCATGCGGGCAATTAACTGGGCTTTGGCTTTTTTAGCTTTATGAACTTTCTTCTGTTCGGGATCCATCTTGCGGGTTTCAGCAGCCGCTTTTGCTCTGGCTTTGGTGTCAACAGCACCACTGGAGCCACTGGTGGGCAGATCACGAATATGGCCCACAGATGACTTGACTATGAAGTCATTTCCCAGATATTTGTTAATTGTCTTGGCCTTGGCTGGCGACTCAACAATAACCAGTGATTTACCCATTTAGCGTTTATATCCCATTTGAATTCAGAAGTTTTACGCCATTTTTAATTGCTTATGGCGTCAAAAACAGGCGCCATCATTAATGAGAAACGTATGTTCGGTCAAGGGCTGTATTGAAAAAAAATCAAAAAAGTGTCTGGCGGCATACATCTACAAACAGAAATATGCTTTAAATACAGGCATTTTTTTGACAGGAAAAAAGATTTAACAGCCTCTCCTTTAAAAAGGCGGGCATTAAACCATCGGATTTAGGAAAAGAAAAGTGAAAAATATTTTGCCGGACAGGCAAAATTACATCGGCACTTCCATGGTCCAGCCGAAATTATCTTCCTTTTCGCCACTTTGAATCTGACAAAGAAGATCATACAACTGCTGCATCACTGGACCGACTTCCTCGCCTTCACCATAGAAGCTGTGCCACGCATCATCAAACCATATTTTCCCGACAGGCGACAGTACAGCGGCAGTTCCACAGGCGGCAACCTCAACAAATGAGTCCAGCTCGGCGCGCAGATCGATGGCGCGCTCCTCGGTTTCCATGCCCAGTTCTTGCCTGGCGATGTCCATGATTGAACGGCGGGTAATGCTGGGCAAAATGGCCGCAGACCTGGGCGTGATCAGCTTATTATCCCGGGTACAGATAATGATATTCGCCGATCCTGCTTCTTCTATATGGCGACGTTCTGCCGCATCTAGATAAAGTGCCTCATTCGCACCCAGTTCCTGGGCTTTGCGAGTGGCATAAAGTCCGCCAGGGTAATTGGCACCAGCCTTTACATCACCAGTGCCATGGGGAGCTGCCCGGTCAAAATCCGACACTGCCAGTTTGATGACGGAAAGCCCGCCGGTTTTGTAATACGGGCCAACCGGAGAAACCATGACACGGAACATGTATTGCTTGGCCGGACGCAGCCCCATGTTCTCACCTATACCGATCAGCAGTGGGCGAATATACAGTGAGGCGCCGCTGCCATAGGGAGGAACCCAATTGATATTGGCACGTACCGCCTCTTTTACTCCATGCAGAAACAACTCTTCCGGAACCCGCGGCATGGACAGACGGTCAGAGGTATTTTGCATACGCTGGCAATTCATTTGCGGACGAAACAACAGCACGCGACCATCCTTGGAGGTCTGCGCCTTCATGCCCTCGAAACATTGCTGGGCATAATGCAGGGCCGGTGAGCCTTCATGGAGATGGAGGAACTCGTCCGTGGACAACTCCCCTTCTGACCATTGGCCATTTTCATAAAGCGCACTGAACCGATAATCGGTTTTCGTGTACTCAAACCCGAGGCTTTTCCAATCTATGGCCTTTTTCTCTTGCGCGTTCATGGGATCCTGATTTGGCTGATTCAAAAAAGCGCCCATTATACAGAGCATGCGGACGATTCTTCTAATTTTTTAGAGATAAATGAATAGTTAAAAGTATCGAGATATTAACGCGTGGGAAAAAAGAAAAAGGATAAAGGATAAAGGTGGGCGTTTAGCCTGGAGGTTTGACTCTGCTTTCTGACGATGTTGGTGCTTGAGACTTGTAACTTGTACCTTGTAACTTGAGACTTGGAACAAGTACCATGCACAAAAATATTAAGCTGTATCGAATATCCCCCCATGAACATGAAAAATGAGTATCCGCTGATCGATATTGGCGCCAATTTAAGCCATGAAAGTTTCAGTGGCGACCTTGATCAGATCATCGATGAGGCGCAGCAGGTCGGGATTGAACATATAATGGTGACCGGCACCACGGTCAGCAGCAGTCAGGATGCTGCCTCCCTGAGCAGTCAGTTTGACGGCTATCTATCCGCCACGGCAGGGGTACATCCCCATGAAGCCGAGAGCTTTCATGATCGCATGCCGGCAGAGCTGAAGGCTCTAGCACAGCAAGATTGTGTAAAAGCCATTGGCGAAACCGGGCTGGATTATTTTCGCGACTATTCACCCCGTGATGACCAAAAAAGCGCGCTGAAGCAACAACTTCAGCTGGCAGTGGATCTCCAGATGCCGGTATTTCTCCATCAGCGTGACGGTCATGAAGACTTTATGCAGATTTTGCGTGAATACCGTAATTTACTGCCACGGGGCGTGGTCCATTGCTTTACCGGTACGGAAGCAGAATTACGTGATTATCTTGACCTGGATATGCATATTGGTATCACCGGCTGGATCTGTGATGAGCGCCGTGGGCATCACCTGCATGAATTCATTCATCTGATTCCGGAAAACCGGCTGATGCTGGAAACGGATGCCCCTTACCTGCTGCCACGAACCATTCGACCGAAGCCCGCTTCGCGCAGAAACGTACCGGCTAACCTAGTCCATGTACTGGCCACAGTGGCCCAATGTTTGGGTAGAAGTGAAAAAATTATCGCTGAATTGACAACAACGAACGCTAGGGATTTTTTCGCTCTATAAACTCTGCTATATTCGTCGCAATTATGAAAAAACGAGATTTCTTGGCAGCACTGATGGCAGGAGGAGGCATTTCCTTCCTAAGTTCACGCCTGTTTGATCAGTACAAGAATAATCGCCTCTACTTCTCTGACCTGCCCGATCTTGCCCCTTTCAATCCCAATGGCGACAGGGATCCTGCAGAAATTGCGTCCATGCCATCGGTGAATATTGATGACATACCCGACCCCAATGACTCTGGCATTGTAGTGGCGCCGGAAAACGATCTGCAGGATGGTTTCAAACACACTGAACGGGTAGTGGATGTTGAAGGTATTGATCAACTTGAAGATGAGGAGGTCAATTTCTACCTGGAGAAAATTCGTAACTTCGACGGCGACTTTGCCGGAGATGTTTACCTGAGCGAAATCAACCAGCTTTTACTTCATCCTATAATTGAGCGTCTGGAACGGGTCCAACGCTTTATCGGTCACGGCAATTTCAACTTGATTGCTTTTGATGAAATGCTCTATTTTGCCCGTAATTAGGAAGAGATTGGCGCGTTTAACCCTGCCGAACTGGCTTTCATGGAAGAAATCTTTTTCAACGATGCCACCGATTACGGCTTCTTTGGCGAAAAGGTCAATCCCGAACTGACCCATCGTATTAACCAGAATGAAGTAGAAAAAATTGGTGGCAGTGGCCATTACCTGCTCAAGGGCGATTCCCTGAACCAATACCAGCTAATCCATAAAGATGTGGGGGAAAAACTGCTACTCACTTCGGGCATTCGCATTGTAGTGAAACAGATGCACCTGTTTCTCTCCAAAACCCGGCAGTCCAACGGCAACCTGTCCAAGGCCTCACGTTCCCTGGCGCCTCCAGGCTACTCCTTCCATGGCATCGGCGATTTTGATGTCGGTAAAATCGGTCTCGGGGAGGCGAATTTCACTATCGACTTTTCCAATACCGAAGAGTTCCAGCGTCTGATTACGCTGGGATATGTGGACATCCGTTATACCGATACCAATCGCTACGGGGTCCGTTATGAACCCTGGCATATCAAGATTATCTAGACCTGATCAGAGACAAAGGCCAGGAAGTTCTCTGCACTAAATGGCCAGCCCAGCTCTTTCTCCCCATCTTCAAACTTTATAACCGGAATACGAACCCCGTAACGTTCAATAAGGGCGTCCGATTCGCTGATATCCACTTCCTCAATATCCATCTCGAGCTGACTGAGAAACGGCTTGATAAGCTCATGGGCCGTTTCACACAGATGACAGGCCGGTGTTGAATATAGAATCAGGGTTTTCCTGGTGCCAGGCATGGTTTTTTTTTCCTTAAAATAATCACAATACAGGGATAGACACAGTGTATTGGCGGTCACACTATATAGAGCAGACAGATTGTCCTCAAGTAGCGCGGTCAACCGGGCCTGACTGCCCACATATATGACAGTTGCGACCATTTTCAATTTTCAATACGCAGGGATTCACTATAGAATCGACGTTTTACCCGGGCAAGCTGCCCAACCAATCAAAGGCATAGCCTCCTCTTTACTCCCAGCCCTACGGCGCTTTATGGCCGGGGCATTTTTGTAATAGAGCGATATGCCGCTGGCATGCCACGTCAGCAGACATCTTTTGAGCAAAATTTGACTTGAGATTGATTAAATAAGAACTAATGAACTAATAAAGAAGTAAGAGACTTACCACATGACGCAATTCGAAGTAATTACCACACTGCAAACCTGGATGTCACAACAGATTATTGGCCAGGAAAAACTGATCGACCGGTTATTGATTGCGCTCCTTGCGGATGGCCATCTGCTGGTGGAAGGCGCCCCCGGGCTGGCCAAGACCAAGGCCATCAAGAATCTCTCGGAAGGCATCGAGGGTGACTTTCATCGCATCCAGTTCACCCCTGACCTGCTTCCCAGCGACATTACCGGAACAGAAATCTACCGTCCGGAAGATGGCAGTTTTCGTTTCCAGCAAGGCCCGATCTTCCATAACCTGGTACTTGCCGACGAGATCAACCGTGCCCCTGCCAAAGTCCAGTCTGCCCTGCTCGAGGCGATGGCAGAACATCAGGTCAGTGTCGGTCGCGAAACCTTTCAACTGCCCAAGCTGTTTCTGGTGATGGCAACCCAGAACCCGATTGAGCAGGAAGGCACCTATCCATTACCGGAAGCCCAGCTTGACCGTTTCCTGATGCATGTCACCGTAGGCTATCCGGATACTGACTCTGAACGCAAAATTCTTAACCTGGTGAGAAACGAGGCGCGCAATGAAGTGATGGAGCCGCCCGCGATAGTTCCCCAGGAAGCCCTTTTTCAGGCACGCCAGGAAGTGCTGAATATTCATATGGCGGAAACAGTTGAGGAATATATCCTGCAGTTGGTAATGGCGACCCGTAATCCAGGCCCTTATTCCGAGGAACTGGAGAAATGGATCGACTTTGGTGCCAGTCCCCGCGGCACTATTTCTCTTGATCTGTGCGCCCGTGCCCATGCCTGGCTCAAGGGCAAGGATTTCGTCAGTCCGGAAGATATCCATGAGGTTTTTCATGATGTCCTGCGCCATCGCGTATTGTTGAGCTTTGAAGCTGAAGCTGCCGGCGTCGACCCTGACAGTGTGCTGACCAGGATTCTGGAACTCGTACCTTCAGCCTAGACCTGAATATATTGAATTTTCCTAACCCAGCCCCATCAAGTCCACTGGACCAAGAGGAAAGCATTGTCTCGTAAACGTCAGCTAAATATTCAACAGGATCAGTATCGCAGTCGCGGTGCGTTCATTACGCTGGAGCAATTATTTGACCAGCGTCATGTCGCCAAATCCTTTGAACTGGATTACCAGTCGCGCAGTCGACTGGGGATGTCCGGTTCCCATATTTCCAAGCACAAGGGACGCGGCGTCGATTTTGAGGAATACCGGGCCTACCAGGCCGGTGACGATATCAGACAAATTGACTGGCGTGTTACAGCCCGGGTCGGACGCCCTTTTACCAAGGTTTTTCGCGAAGAACGCGAACGCCCGGTGATTATCGGCATTGATCAATGCCACAATATGTTTTTTGGCAGTCAGGTGGCATTCAAGTCAGTGGTGGCCGCTGAGGCCGCTGCTATTATCTGCTGGACTACGGTCGATAATGGCGATCGGGTTGGTGGCGTAGTGTTCAACGAAACCACCAATGAGCTCATCAAACCCCGTCGCAGTAAACGCTCTGCCCTGCGATTTCTGGACACCCTGGCGCGTTACAATCAGGATCTGGTGGAACACCATACCGATCCCGCCCTGAGTGAGAAAAACTATCTGCTCGGCGCCCTTGAACAGATGTATCGTATTACCCGCCCCGGCTCCAACGTTTACCTGATCAGTGATTTTCAGATTTTTGATGACAAATGCCGCAAGTACCTGCATCAACTGGCCCTGCATAACAGTGTCACCTGTATTTTTGTCTATGATGCACTGGAAGAAAACTTACCGATTCCCGGTGTCTATAGCATTACCGACGGCCAGCAGCGCAGTACCATCAATACGTTCAAAAATAGTGTCAGAACCCACTATCACGACCAGTTTGAGTTGCGCCTGGACATGCTGAGAAATGAATTTAACAAAATGAAAGTACCTCTGATTCCCTTGCGGACTGACCAGGTGGTACTGGAACAACTGGAAACATGGAAGCTGAAGACCCGTTAAGCCAACTGCGCGATATCCATTTACCGGAAGCCGTTACCTTCTGGCCGCCCGCCCCTGGCTGGTGGTTATTGCTGGTGTTAATTCTTATTGGTCTGGGTTTTATCTACCGGCAAGCAATTATTGCCATGATTCAGCGGCGAAAACTGGCCAATGTGCTGGATGAACTGGAGCAGGCCTACAACCATTACAATGAACAGGCTGCCTTTGACCATAAGCGTAATGCGGCGGGCCTGGAATTTCTTGCCAGCATCAACGTCCTGTTAAACAGAGTAGCCATTGTCATGTTTCCTGAATCACCTTCAGAAAAGCTCAGTGGCTCACAATGGCTTGAATTTCTCGACAGCTTTGACGCTGGCTCTGATTTTTCCCAGGGTGCTGGCCGGGTGCTGGCCGATGGCGTTTACCAACGCCGTTTCGATGCCGATACCGAGGCGCTTTATGCCCTGGTCAAAGGCTGGGTTGAGAAACGTTACCAGGAAAAACGGCAAGCTCATGCGCAACGCTTTACGCAAACGGAGTCACCATCATGATTCAGTTTGTCTGGCTTTGGGCTTTTCTGTTCTTGCCGCTGCCCTGGATTATTCATCGCCTGCTGCCACGGGCTGCCAACCGTGATGCGTCCCTCTATGTGCCGTTTTTCAAGTCACTTTCAACCATCGAAAAAACAGCGCCGAAAATCGGTGCTCGTAATCGTCTGATCGCCGTACTGGCCATCCTCAGCTGGTTGCTGCTGGTCACCGCTGCCAGTCGACCACAATGGGTGGGCGAGCCCATCCAGCTCCCTACTACAGGGCGTGACCTGATGCTGGCGGTGGATATTTCCGGTTCCATGGAAGCCCAGGACATCCAGTTGGGCGGTCAGAATGCGACGCGCCTGCAGGTGGTGAAATCCGTGGTAGGCGACTTTGTTGAAAGGCGCACTGGCGATCGTCTTGGCCTGATTCTGTTTGCTGCCCGGGCCTATACCCAGGCACCTTTGACCTTCGACCGGGAAACTGTTGAAACCCTGCTCTATGAAGCCGAGATCGGCATTATCGAGGAAAACGCGACCGCCATTGGCGATGCTATCGGGCTGGGTGTGAAACACTTGCGCGAGCGGCCAGAAGCCAGTCGTATTCTGATTCTTCTCACCGATGGCGTAAACAATGCCGGTGAAGTCTCTCCTACCCAGGCTGGTGACCTGGCGGCGCGGGAAAATATTAAAATTTATACCATCGGTATTGGCGCCGATGCTTCAAGCTCAAACTCATTGTTTGGACCGCGTACCATCAATCCGTCAGCTGATCTGGACGAAGACAGCCTGACCCAGATAGCCGTAAATACCGGCGGCCAGTATTTCAGGGCCAGAGACCGCGAGGAACTGGAAAACATTTATGGCCTGCTTGACGAACTGGAGCCGGTAGAACAGGAAGCTGAAACTTTCCGTCCTACCTCTGCCCTGTTTTACTGGCCACTTGGCATAGCCGCTGCCCTCAGCTTTCTCATTGCTTTGTTGCGCATGCCCTGGGGCATATTGTTCGCAGGCGGCCGTCAGTCTGCCACGGCCCAAAACCCTGCGACGGAAGAAAGCAGCATGGAGGTCAAGGCATGAATCCCCTCCTGAGTGCCGAAATGCTGGAGAACTTCCATTTTCTCAGACCGGTATTTTTATACGGACTGATTCCTGCCCTCATCCTGGTATTTTTACTGCTGTTTATCCAAAGTACCCGAAGTACCTGGTCAAGGGCCATTGACCCTTCCCTGCTGCCATTTCTGCTGGATAAAAACAGCTCTCCACGTCGCATCTATCCGCTATTTGGCTTGTTGCTGTTATGGACTCTGGGACTTATTGCGCTGGCCGGACCGGTGTGGCAACAGATTCCCGTGCCGGTTCAGGAACGGGAAGATGCGCTGGTTATCGTGGCAGATATGTCACTGTCCATGTATGCCAATGATGTTGCTCCGAATCGGGCAATTCGTACCCAGCGCAAGATTATTGATGTACTGACTACTCGCAAGGAAGAAGGTCAGACCGCGCTGGTGGTTTATGCCGGTGATGCCCATGCGGTTACGCCACTGACTGATGATGTGGAAACCATCAATAATCTGGTGTCATCGCTGGAGCCCAATATCATGCCGATGATGGGAAGCAGGCCCGATAGTGGTATTCAACTGGCCATTGAATTGCTGGAAAACAGCAGCCTGCCCCAGGCCCAGATTCTGCTTATCACTGATGGCATCAATGCCAATGATATTGGTGCCATTCGCAATACCCTGCGCGGAACTCAACATACCTTGTCCGTACTGGGTGTCGGGACCGAAGACGGTGCGCCAATCCCCATGGCCGAGGGTGGCTTCCTGCGCGACAACAACAACGCCATTGTGATCCCAAGACTGCAGCGCAGTCTGTTGCAGGAGCTCGCCCAGGAAACCAGCGGTCGCTACGCTGATGCCCTGTTAACCGATGAGGATATTAATTACCTGCTGGATCAGAGTGTGTTTGACGAAAATGAAAACCTCATTAATGTAGAACGCGAATTTGATATCTGGTACGAAGCCGGCCCCTGGCTATTACTGCTGGTACTGCCGCTGGCAGCGCTCACCTTTCGGCGCGGCTGGTTGCTGGGTTTATGTCTGGCTTTTATCTTTGTGCCAGAGCGTGATGCCTATGCCTGGGAGTTGAAAGACCTCTGGGTGAAAAAGGATGTCCAGGGCACAGAAGCGTTTAGCGAAGAAGATTTCGAGCAAGCCGCCAATCTGTTTCAGGATAAGGAATGGCGTGCGGCGGCCAATTACCGTGTGGGAAATTATGAAAATGCTGTGGCCGATCTTGGACTTCTTGAAGATGCCGAGTCCCATTATAATCGTGGTAATGCCCTGGCCCGCATGAATCGCTATCCTGAAGCCATTGCGGCCTATGACCAGACACTGGCATTGGCTCCTGACCATGAAGATGCCCAGTTCAACAAGGAACTGCTGGAAAAGATCATGGAAGAACAGGAACAACAGCAGCAAGAGCAACAACAGCAGGACAGCGAAGGCGAAAACCAGGATCAGGAGCAGGAAAGTCAGCAACAGGAAAATCAGGAACAGCAGCAGCAAAATCAGGAGCAGCAGTCTGAGCAATCCGAGCAGGATCAGCAGCAACAACAGCAGCAGGATCAGGAGCAGCAGGAATCCGAGCAGGATAGTGAAAATGAGCCACAGGACCAGGAAAGCCAGGAACCCCAGGAAGGCGAACAGCCAGATTCCGAGGAAGAACAGGCTATGCAACAATGGTTGAGAAGAATTCCTGATGATCCCGGTGAGCTTCTAAGGCGGAAATTTCAATACCAGGCCGCACGCCGCCGCTTTGAACAGATTCAAAACCCCAGCCTTGCTGAACAGGAAGAAAACGGACAGATATGGTGAACCGATCAATAGTGAAATTGTTTCTCGCAAGTTGCATGCTGTTGACCAGCCTGCTGGCTGTGAGTCAGACTGAAACCCAGCCGCTAAGTGCCTTTGTCGACAGAAATGACATCAGCCTGAACGAACTGCTCACCCTGACCATCAGGATTGACAGTTCATTGGGAAATGCACGCCCCTCCCTTGCCGGCCTTAACCGTGATTTTGAACAAATAGGCAATGTCAGTACTCGCAGTTCCTACACCAATATCAATGGCACCGTGCAGTCCTTTGTCGATTACATCGTGCAACTTAGGGCTCGCTCTGCCGGCACCCTGACGATCCCCTCGTTCAGAATCGGTGGAGAAGTCTCCAGCCCAATTACCATCTTAGTTGGTGAAACTGACCAGTTAAGTAACAGCGGCAGCGATGAAATATTTATTTTGTCCGATGTGAGCAAGGAGACTGTCTATGTGCAGGAACAGCTGCTGTACACCATCAAACTGTATTACTCCATCAGCTTTGATCAGGGCGCACAGCTTACTTCGCCACAGGTCGCTGATGCCGTAGTGCAGCAGCTGGGCAGCGACGAAACCTACTCCGAAATCGTCGATGGTGTGCGCTATAACGTTACCGAACGCAAGTTTGTTATTTTTCCCCAGAGCAGTGGCGAGCTGACCATCCCGCCGGTTTATTTCACTGCTACCGTGGGCAGGCGTGGCGGTCTCACCCGTTTTTTCAACAACCGCACCACTGTTCGTGAAATCAATCTGGCCAGTGACCTGCATGCCATTGAGGTACTGGGAAAACCCGCCAGCTTCCCGGGACAAACCTGGCTACCGGCGGCCAATATCGCCATTATTGAAAGCTGGAGTGGTCCGGTTGATGATCTCTCCATCGGCGAGTCAGTAACACGTAATATTCAGATCAGTGCCAGTGGCCTGAGCAGCTCGCTACTGCCAGGAATAACTTATGCCGATCTACCCGGTCTCAAGTTTTATCCCGACCAACCGAGCAGTGAGGATTCAGCCAATGAACTCGGCGTCACTGGTTCACGCACCGAAGGCACTGCGATTGTGCCTTCTGAAGCGGGTGATTTTGTCATTCCCGAAGTGGTTATTCCCTGGTGGAATACCACCACGGATTCTCTCGAACGCGCCGTGATTCCAGCACGCACCCTGACGGTCCAGCCCGGAGTTACCAGCAACCAGTCCTTTAGCAACAACTTACCGAACATCCCGCTGAATCAGCCGGTGCTCGACAGCGCAATCGCATTACCGGCAACGCAAACATCGGGACTGTATCTGTTCTGGATCACCGCTACCGCAGTATTTGCTGTGGCGTGGTTTTTCTCCACGGCAATGTGGCTGCGTAGCAGACGCCAGCTCGCTTTCATCAGTACCGCCACACCGGCCATGATGCCGCAGCAGAAACAACGTAAACAGGACAAACCTGTCTCGGTAAATGCCAATATGGCATTGAAAGTACTGAAGACAGCCATTGATAAAGGTAATGCCACTGATATCAGACGATGCCTGATTGCCTGGGCCCAGGCGTTTTACGAAGATGAAACATTGCTGACTCTTTCCCAACTGGCACAACGCGCAGGCAAAGATGAGCTTAATGACCTTTTAAAGCAACTGGAACAGTCACTGTACAGTGACATAAGCGACAAACATCAGGACAAGGGACAGGCCGATCACAAGGCACTGTTTTCCATTATCAGCAGTCTCCATAAACAAGGGGTGGTAAAAGGAAAAACAGGAAAAGATTATAGCTTGCCACCCCTGTATAAAAATTAAAAAATTTACGGGACAGCTATCTTGTCCCGGACTCCTTTTCTCTTTAAGCAATCTGATTATTTATATATCCGTATAGCATAATTATAGTTATCTATTGTTTGCAGAGTCTGGCAACAGACTTAATCTGCTACCCGGAAAATTTTGATTAAGGCAATTTCTCATGAATACAAAACAAAACAAAACATGACACATTTCATGTCTGGACTGAAACGACGCAACCCGAGCGAGAGAGAATTTCACCAGGCTGTTCATGAAGTTGCCTACGATATTCTTCCCTATATCGA
>JAHEHN010000041.1 GCA_024644515.1 Gammaproteobacteria bacterium | reverse complement strand
CAGCCTTGAAAATTATCTGTGGCATGACTCTGCCGGTTTTGTTGCTCGCCGGTTGTGCTCTTAACCAGGAAAATTCTTCTCCTGCACAATCCGCATGGACGGGGTTCCAGGGGTTACCCAGGATCCAGTACCCGCCGGAGGTGAATTTACCTATGACTTTGTGCTGAGGGATGCCGGGACTTACTGGCACCACCCTCATATCAACTCTGCCGCCCAGGTGGGTTGGGGTATGTATGGTGCACTAGTAGTGGAAGATCCCAGTGATCCCGAGGAGTTTGGTGATGAACTGGTGCTGGTCTTTTCAGATATGAGTCTTGATGAAGAGGGCCAGTTCCTGCCACCGGATACCGGGGGAGCCTTTAGTGATTTGTTTGGGCGCGAAGGGGGTGTGATTCTCGTCAATGGCAAGGTTAAACCATCCCTGAAAGTGCGTAAGGGCAAACAGCAACGGTGGCGGGTGATTAATGCTGCAAGAACGCGCTATTACACGATTCGACATAATCGCCAACCGTTTATAAGACTGGGCGGCGATAATGGTCTCGCAGAACGCAGTGAAACCCTGGATCAAATAAAGCTGGCGCCTTCAGAGCGAACCGATTTTGTCTTTACCCCCCAGGACGAGCCGGGGACCGTGGACTGGTTGAAATGGTATCCGACAGAACGTGGCTATGGCAGTACCTTTAACCGCTTTTCAGAGGAGATGATGGAAATTGTTACGGTGAATGAGCCCGGGGTGATGCCGGAATCAATTCCCACCGAGCTTCGGCACATTGAGCAGATTGATGTGGCAGTAGCCAGGGAGCTGCTGATTGATCTCACAATCGTATTTCCGGATGATAATACTGTTGAAATGGGCATAAATGGCATCCCTTACTGGAACTCGAAACCCCTTGAAGCCCGAATTGGCGAGACTCATGTCTGGACTGTGCGTAATGACACCGACTTTAACCACCCCTTTCACCTGCATGGATACTTTTTTCAGGTGCTTGATGAAGAGCGCATCCCGGAATGGAAAGACTCAGTAGATATACCGGTGCATACAGAGCTGAAGTTGGCCGTAAACCTTGATGAGCGACCGGGTACCTGGATGTATCATTGCCATATTCTGGATCATGCTGAAGTTGGCATGATGGGTACACTCAGGGTAAGTCCCTGAGGTTCAGATTCAAACCGACACAAATAAGTAGTGTCCAGGAGAACCCCATTGACAAAAACCCGTTGCGCCTGGGCGGGTGACGACCCCGTTTATCAAAAATACCATGATCTTGAGTGGGGAGTGCCCGTCCACTCGGATAAGAAACTCTTTGAGTTTCTTATCCTGGAGGGGATGCAGGCCGGTTTGAGCTGGATAACGGTGCTCAAGAAACGCGAAGCCTTCCGTAAGGCCTTTGACTCCTTCGACTACAATAAAGTGGCCAACTACAACCAGGCCAAAATAGACGAGCTCTTGCAAAACCCGGGCATTATTCGCAATAAGCTTAAAATTCATGCTGCGGTCAGCAATGCCAGGGCATTTCTGAAAGTCAGGGAAGAGTTTGGGACCTTCAATAAATATATATGGGGTTTCGTAGATAATATTCCCCTGCAAAACGCATGGCCCGGTACGCAGGAACTCCCGGCCAGTACAACGCTGGCCGAAACCATCTCAAAAGACCTGAAAAAAAGAGGCTTCAGTTTTGTCGGGCCGACCATCGTCTACTCACATATGCAGGCAACGGGCATGGTGAATGATCATACAACAGACTGCTTTCGTCACAGGGCTCTGAAAAATGCCCCCAAACTAAAAAGCTAGTGCTTACACCTATTCTGAAGCTTTAAATGCATGGCTTAAAATATTTTTTTAGCCGATTAAAGAGACGAAAATTCTGTTTTTAGCTTTCTCTGAACGCGCCTGTAACCTGCCTTTCTCCCTGCATGCCTGGCCACAATTAATCCCTGCCTGCCACAACTGCGTAAAAGCGGATTGTTCTCCAATTAAACAGTGGCTGTGAATGAGATATTTTCCACCACTGGCGGTGCCGTAATTTGCAGGCTGGAGCGCGGCTATGCTGGATGAGTTACCTTGTTTTGATCCCAGCATTTTCGAGGGCAAAAAGACTCAAGGCAGGGTAATTTTTTCACGGAAATTGGGGTAATTGGAAAGACGTTGCGTTATAATTTTCAGTAACTTCAAGCGGTTATTGTATTTGTCTGTTGGCCACTGCTATTTGATGGCGGTTACAGGCCCCATATACTGCTTGATTCTTGACAATGAGTGGTATAATTTGAACACCATTTTTTAATTAATATTAGCGACTTACGAAGCTGGTCCTATTGAGAAGTTGGCCGGGCAATATCGTAAAGGTTAATTTACAGAATTAAGAAACACTATTTTTCGTAACTTAATAAATTCAAGGGAATTGTTATGGCAACTTTAAACATTAACGGTCAGACAATGGACATCGGTGAGATCGACCCCTCCACGCCCCTGCTATGGGTATTGCGCGATGAGCTTGGTTTGGTTGGCACTAAATATGGATGCGGTATTGCCCAGTGTGGCGCCTGTACCGTTCATATGAATGGCGCACCTGTTCGTTCCTGTCAGATACCTGTAGGCAACCTGACAGATCAGCAAATCACAACTATTGAAGGCCTGGCGGCTGCAGACGGCACATTGACGCCGGTTCAGGAAGCCTGGGTTGAGTTGGATGTGCCACAGTGTGGTTATTGTCAGGCTGGTCAGATCATGAGTGCTACAGCCTTGTTGAACAATAATCAGAACCCAAGCGATGCAGATATTGATGCTGCTATGTCAGGCAATATTTGCCGATGCGCTACCTATTCCAGAATTCGTCAGGCCATCAAGGATGCTGCCGCCAAGATGAATGGTACTGCGTTCTACGATGCTGTGCAGACAGGAGAGATCGCATGAAACTGATTACAGACAATCTTTCCCCGGAATTACCCGGTTTTTTCCAGGATTTAACTTCCACGCCGAAGCTGGAAATTCCTGAGCTTTCTCGCCGTCAGTTTTTCAAGGTTTCAGGTATCACTGGTGGTGGCCTGGTCATTGGCCTGGCTTTAGGCACAGGTTCCAACAAGGCGAAAGCCCAGTCTGCAGCTGCAGATGCTACCAGCACGCTGAGTCCTTATGTGCAGATACAGCCAAATGGCCGCATCAATATTTTTTCCAAGAATCCGGAGTGTGGCCAGGGTATCAAAACCGGCCTGCCATTGATTATCGCTGATGAACTGGATTGTGCCTGGGAAGATGTAGACGTTGTACAGGCTGACATTGATGCCTCTAAATATGGAGCTCAGTTTGCCGGCGGATCACTTTCTACGCCAATGAACTGGATGGCCATGCGTCAGGCCGGTGCTACTGGCAGGGCAATGATCCTGGCGGCGGCTGCACAACAACTGAATATTCCTTTGACAGAGCTGTCAACAAGTAACACCAAGGTTGTTCATGCTACTTCCGGCCGCGAGTGGGGCTATGGTGAGTTTGCTGAGCTGGCTGCAACCATGCCGGTACCTGATGCTGCTTCCCTGACGCTTAAAACCAAGGATCAGTTTACCCTGATGGGAAAACGTTTCACCGGTGTTGATAACCATGACATCGTTACTGGCAAGCCTTTATTTGGTGCTGATACTCGATTGGACGGTATGCTTTTCGCCTCCTACACCAAATGCCCTCAGATTGGTGGCCGTGCCCTTTCTTTCAACGAAAGTCACATCAAGTCACTCAGAGGTGTTGTCGATGCCTTCATTCTGGATGAATTTGGTAACCCCAAAATGTTCAATCCGGGTGGTGGTGATATGTTCAGTGGTGTTGCTATTGTGGCTGAGTCCACCTGGGCCGCCCTGAAAGCCAAGCGTGAGCTTGAAATTGAATGGGATCTCAGCAATGCAGAGGTCTCCAGCTGGAGTGAGATTGTCGAACGCGCCTACGCCATGAAAGATGAAGATGGCGAGCCTTTGATGACAACTTCCCGCGGACCTAATGGACCGACTACCGTACCCGCCAGCAAAGGTGATGCTGAAGCTGTATTGCAGAATGCTGCCACAGTAGTGTCTGGCTTTTATGAATATCCCTATGTCAGCCATGCCCAGCTTGAGCCAGAAACCTGTACTGCGCTGTACCAGAATGGCAACGTTGAAATCTGGGCACCAGCACAAATTCCACAAAGTGGTGAATCTGGTTCTGCTGTCTTACTGGGTATTCCTGCGGAAGAAGCTGCACAACGTGTTGTCCTGCATCAAACCCGTATTGGTGGAGGTTTCGGAAGAAAGCTGGCTAACGATTACGTATTTGAAGTAGTTGCTATAGCACGCAGAATGGAAGGTCGTCCGGTATTGCTGCAGTGGACTCGTGAAGATGACATGAGCGGTGATTACTTCCGTCCAGGTGGTTTCCATTCCTATACAGCTGGTCTGGATTCAGTCGGTAACCTGACTGCGTGGCAGGATCATTTCTTTACCTCTACCGGTAACGATACAGCTCCTATGACCAGTGCAGATCTTAATCCCAACGTTTTCCCGAAAGACGTCATTGATAATGTGAAGCTTTCACAAACCATGTTCCACAATGCTATTCCTACTGGACCAATGCGTGCACCAGCGTCCAACGCTTTTGCTTTCAGTTTCCAGGGCTTCATGCATGAACTGGCTATTGCTTCAGGCAAAAGCCATGTGGACTTCCTGCTGGATACTCTTGGCGACCCACGTTTGGCGAATCCTGAAAATCCACAGTCCATGCATACCGGAAGAGCAGCTAATGTCATCAGCGAAGTAGCCAGAATTTCCGGTTATGAGCAGGGTGCCAGTGAGCCCGGCCGTGCAAAAGGCCTGTCTTTCTACTTCTGCCATAGCGGCTATGTCGCTCAGGTTGCAGATGTCTCTGTAAACGCCAACAAAGAAGTGAAAATACACAAAGTCTGGGCAGTTGGAGACTTTGGTTTTATTCATAATCTTAGTGGCGCTGAAAATCAGATGGAAGGTGGAATCATTGATGGCATCAGTCAGCTGTTTAACGCCAAGATCACTTTCGAAAATGGCATTATCCAGCAGCAGAACTTCCATCAGTATCCTCTGTTGAGAATGCCTCAGGCACCTGAACTGGAAGTTTCCTTCCTTGAGCCAGAGGAGTTTTCTCCAACAGGTGGTGGTGAGCCTTCAATGCCACCGGTACTGGCCGCAGTCACCAATGCTATTTATAACGCAACAGGTGATCGCATCAGGAAAATGCCATTGTTTGAGCTGGGTTATAAGCTGGTATAAGCAGTAATAACGCAGTTCATATTTTCCAAAACAAAAAAAGGCCGGATAAACATCCGGCCTTTTTTTATGTGAGAAAATCCTAAAAGATTATCAGCTATTGTCACAGGAATAATCAGCCAGGATAGTTGGTTTAATACGAGTAATAATAACGCGCCTTAAGGGTATCTTCTTTTATTAACTCGTCATTGGAAAACCTTGGACGAAAAGTGGTGTAGCTCTTGAGGAATCGTAACAACCTGTCTTCAAGAAGTTCAGTGGTTTCAGAACTTTGACCCAGAATTGATATATCTTGCGGACGGCCGAAACGATTTATGGTCATTTGAACATCTATCCAGCCTTGATAATCCAGGGGCTGGTCTTCAGGGATGTTGTGTGCTGCCCTGCTGTAGCGATAGGTAATAAATTCGGGGACAGGTTGGGGAATAACCGGGCTGAATAAAGCGTCAATATCCTGTTGATCAACGCCCTGATTTTTTAATTCATCATAGGCATCCTGATAGATATCCAGTGCCACCGTGCGCTTTTTGAACGTCAGTTGCCAATCGCCAAGTTCAATCTTTGCCTTGGCAATTTGTTCCGCAGAAATATTATCCATTTGATATAAATATTCCAGGCGTCTTTCCAGTGACTGTCGACCATGGCGATAACCCATGGAATTAGATGAAATCCTTGATGAAGTTTCGTAAAAGCCAGGCGGAGAGTTTAATGAGGGTGAACTACTGCTGCTGCCAAAAGTATTCATCGTCACTCCTAGATTGGTGGCGAAAAAATAGTTTGTTAATGCCAGCTTTTTTTCCATCTCCACTATTCTTGGATCAGCGAAGCCATAATTTTTTAGCAAAATCTGAATAATGGTTCTATACATAACCTGGGCATTAGCCAGTCGGGCCATTCTGAAATCTTCTTGACCAATGGAGTTGCTGACTTTATTTTCAGTGAAGGCTTTGGAGTCTGCGCCATAGTTCAGTCCGCGATTCATAACCAGTCTTGAGTCAAATGCAAAAATATTCCATTCAGCATAATCAATCAGTGCCGGGAGCAGGCTCACACTGGTGTCACCGTAGTTCCGCCTCTTCAGACTAAAAAGGTATTCCTGCTGCTGGTCGGCTTCATATAAATCGCCGAGAGCAACAAGGCTGCGAATTTTTTCTTCGACTATTTGTTCCTGATCCAGATTATAAAGTCCAAGATTAACCCGATTTACATGGAGAGCCTGGTCAAGATATTTCAGAGCTTTTTCATGTTCATTTTGATTTTGGTAGAGCTTGCTTACAGCAATCCGTTCCTGGGTCAGTGCGGGCTCATAAGCCCCGCCGTCCAGTTCCAAGGCCTTGATAGTTTCTTCATAGGCGATAATGGAGTTTTCGTTTGTGCTGGCTTGATTGCCATTCTCCTCGGCAATACGCTTAAGCATATATTCTGAAGCACTTACTGCATTGTTGCCTTTGGGTAAAGACGTTAATTCTGTAACCGTAACTTGAGTAATGACTTCATCTGCGCTTTGACTTTTGCTCTCTGATTCCAGGGTTTCAATTAATACCGGTTCGAAAATCAGAAAGTCCAGATTGTCATCTTCCTGTGCGACAGTAAGCGATGAGCTTGAGATGCAGCCGATAGTGAATAATAGTAATGAGCAGAATAATGAAAAATTTGATCCTGCAAAGGCTGTAGGGATGGAAGCCACCTGTGCGGTATTGGTATCACTCTTATGTCGATTTAAATACATTATTGAATACTGGGTGTATTTCACTAATTCTGCCAATTAATAAGTGTAGTAGTAACGAACCTTTATATCAGATTGGGGCTGCACTTCCCCTGCGACAAATAAAGGTCTGACTTTGACGCTCCTCAATAGTTCCATAAGCCGGTTTTTGAGCTGGTTGCCAGCGTCTTCGGAAAAATTTTCTATTCTTATATTACGCAAATTACCGCTTCTTTGTTTATTAAAGCTTACATCAATATATCCTATGTAAGGGATATCCATATTTTCCGGAATATTCTGAAAGCTTCTGGTATCTGGATAGGTGATATATTCCGGAATAAAAAGAGCCGGTTCTGGTGAAATAAATGCAGTGACTTCTTCTTCGGAATAATCATTTGCCAGTAAAATATCACGGGCTTTATTGTAATACTGCTCGGCTTTTTGTCTGTTTTCAAAAGCAATATTCCAGTCAGCCAGTTGAATATACGCGTTGGCCAGGGTTTCCGGATTGGATTTTTTTTCCGGATCATCAGCGTTTTCAAGCTTAGCGATATAAGCGAGCATACTGTCACTAATATCTGAATCAATACGTCGAAAGTGCCGTGAAGATCGAAGCAGGCGGCTGGACGATGGACTTATATTACTGCCAATCATATTGTTACCAATAAACTTCTCCAGCTGTATTTTATATAGATGAGTAATGTTTGCTTTCTTTCCCAGTACCTCGATGTTGTCAGGATCACTTTCCAGAATCGTGTCATATAGTTTTTCAGCTCTTTTTAGCCTGGGGTCGATAAGCTGCTCCGCGGTAAACGACTGCAATCTGGCGCTGGCAGAACTATCAAAAAAAGCGGCTCGAGGAATAAACATTATTTCGCTGAACTGATCATCTTCTATGGCGACCAGTTCGCCTCTACGCAACAGGGTTGCGCCAATATTGGAAACGCTACCGGAAGTGGCCAGCTCTTCTTCCTGGTAAAAATTAAGCCTGCGATAAGCCTCAACGTTCCATTCTGCCCATTCCAGGGCCGCCTCCGTCAAGGCTTCGCTGCCAGGCTCAAGATTTCGCGACATCAGGTAATAAAGATATTCATGGTATTGGTCCGCTTCCGAAAAATTTCGAATAGTCTTGTTGGCCTGAATAAGCTGCTTGACGGCATCAGTCTGCGCCAGGGTGTATAGCCCCTGATTGACCCTTTCAATATGCATGGTGTTTTCCAGCGCCTGGACTGCATTTTCAAAGTCGCCTGCCTGTTGATAAAGCGCGCTGATAGCCAGATATTCCTGT
Organism: Gammaproteobacteria bacterium; assembly: GCA_024644515.1. Classification (GTDB taxonomy): domain Bacteria; phylum Pseudomonadota; class Gammaproteobacteria; order Pseudomonadales; family Pseudohongiellaceae; genus Eutrophocola. The sequence goes on along the minus strand of JAHEHN010000041.1, from coordinate 9,048 downwards.
GCCAGCTGTGACTCAAACGCGCCACCATTTTCAATCAGGTTACTAATGCTGTTTTCATAGTCCTGAATGTCCTCAAATAACTCGGTAGCCGAACCCGCGCGGGCAGGAGATGCCATGGCAGCTGGCAAGGGTTTTGCTGAATCATTACCAGCCCCGGATGAAAGTAGGATTTCATCAGGCTTCTCCAGGTAAACGCCCTCAAAAAAAAGTGTTCTTAACTCTTCTCTGGCCTGGCCATAAGAGAGAGCAGGTATAGATGCAGGAAGACAGATGATGACAGAAGAAAGCAGGTTTAAAGACACAGGGCGCAACGCAGTCAGAACCTGTATCGATGACTGATAAAGTATATTAATTAATGTGGCATACAGCTTTTTTAGCATAAATCAGTAATATTGCATTACACAGGATACTTTTCTGTTTGAACTATCATTTAAACTCTCATCTGGGCCGTCTTCTGAATGTAAGTCTGAATTCCCGCAACGACAAGTTGGTTACGCTGGCACAGGAAGAAGTCGTTCATAAAGTTATAGTAGTATCTACGCCATTCATGGTCCTGCCAGATTGTTTAGATGAGACCGGACTTTGTCTCCAATGTTACACCGGGAGACAGGAAAAACCAGTGCCACGTGCCATCCTGGCGCTGGATACTATGTGGAGTGAGTAAAATGAAAACAGTAGTCATTTCAGGTGCAAATCGAGGTATTGGCCTTGAATTCGTTAAACAATATCTTGCCTGCGGCTATCAGGTAGTAGCCTGTTGCAGGGAACCGGACAAGGCTGAAAGCCTGCAGGCGCTGACCTGTTCAGAGCTTCAGGTTCTGCCCCTTGATGTAACGGATGCCGGTTCCATCCAACAGTTGCCCGGTTTGCTCTCTGGCAGGGCAATCAGCCTGTTTATTAATAATGCCGGAGTTTATGGCGAAAGGCAGTCACTGGACGAAGTTGAGGAAGAGCTATGGCTTGAGGTTTTTCGGGTTAATACTATTGCCCCATTATTGCTGACTCGTGCGCTGTTGCCATTGATGGATCGCCAGGCGCCAGGAAAGCTGGTGTATTTAAGCTCGAAAATGGGTTCCATTGCGGATAATTCAGGCGGCGGTATCTATATATATCGAACATCAAAAACCGCGCTGAATCAGGTGATCAAAAGTCTTTCCATTGACCTTGCTGGTGAGGGCTTGTTGGTTGCAGCACTGCACCCGGGGTGGGTGCAGACAGATATGGGTGGCCCGGGTGCTGATATTGATACGTTCACCAGTGTGACGGGCCTGCGGTCTGTCATTGAAAATCTGAACGCCTCGGGTAGCGGTGGCTTTTTCAATTATGATGGCTCGATAATCCCTTGGTGAAAAAATGCGGCTAAATGCTATTATAATTCAATAAATATAACCAAAGATCGCTTAAAATCATTAAAAATGCCTTCTCCGGAAAGGCATGTTTTAGCCTTATCGTATACAGCCCGCTGAATTTGCCATCCATTGGGCCAGATCCATGCTGCCTATGTCCGCGATAATCAAATCTTTAACGGTTACTCCTGCCAAAAACCGGTAATGCTACTAATCGCTTGCAGCCTGCTGGTCAAAAATATCTGCACCTCATGCAAATCCGGAAACAGAAAACGCAGCATTTGTTAGAGATCAAATGTATTTCGGCAAATTTGGTTTATAAAGTGCCTCCGGAGGATCAGATATGTTTATTTCCAAAAAATCACTGCCCAGAAGAACCTTTCTGAAAGGCGTAGGTGCCACCCTTGCTCTGCCTATGCTGGAGTCCATGTTGCCGGCATTTGCCTCCATGGCAATGGCGCAATCCCTGCAGCCAAAACGATTTACCGGGATTTTCATTCCCCATGGTGCGGCGCCGGGTTATAGGGAGCCGGATACTAGCGCGGCAGGTTTTACCTATCCTTACATCTGGAAGCCGCTGGAACACCTGCGCCAACAGGTTGTGCTGACTTCTGGCATGTGGTCAACATCCGCGCAGAATCCTCCCGGTGTAACAGGCGCTGATCATTTTGTCGCCTCAGCTTTTCTGGCCGGTGTAAAACCAAAAAAAACTTCCGGTGCGGATGTCCAGGTAGGGACCACAATTGACCAGATTCTTGCCCAGGAAATTGGTCAGACCAATCTTTTGCCGTCATTGCAGCTTGCCGTGGAAGACCCGGGTTCAAATTCAACCAACTGCGGTGAGGGCTATAGCTGTGTTTATACCAATACTATTTCCTGGTCTTCGCCAACGCGCCCGTTGCCGATGGAGATTAATCCCCAGGTAGTGTTTGAGCGCATGTTTGGCTCCGGCGGTAGCGCCGAGGAACGGGCTTTGCGCAGGACACAACAACGCAGCATTCTTGACTCAGTCACAGAAGATCTTGCCAAATTGAAAACCCAGGTAGCGGCTCCTGACCGGATTCGTCTGGATCAATACTTTACTGATGTGCGTGAAATTGAACGACGTCTGCAAATCGCCATGCAGAAATCCGATGCGGTACCTTCCATGGCAGTGCCCTATGGCGTGCCGGAATCATTTGATGAACATGTGAAGCTGCAGTTTGATTTGCTGGCACTGGCTTTCCAGGCAGATATAACCCGTGTAGGCACCCTGTTGATGGCGCGTGACCTTACTGGTCGGGTATATCCTGAATCAGGCACTGATGTGAGCTTTCATGGCGGTTCCCATCATGCGGAAGATCCGGGTCGTATCGCCCAGTACGCCATTCTTAATCGTTATCATGCCAGTATGCTGGCGTATTTCGCAGATAAACTGAATTCCATCGAAGAGGGCGAAGGTACCCTGCTCGATAACTCTGTCACCCTCTATGGTTCAAACATGGGGAACTCCAACCAGCATTTGCATTACGACGTGCCAATGGTTCTGGTGGGCGGCGCAGGTGGCAAGCTGAAAGGTGACAGGTACCTTGCCTTTGCAAGCAAAACCGTCCCCACCAGCAATATGTTGCTGAGTGTACTCGACATGTTTGGTATTGAGAGAGATAGCCTTGGTGATTCCACGGGGCGACTTCCTGGTCTTGGGTAAGTTGGAATTGTTGTATTTGTTTATCCAGTAGTTGATGTTGGAATAAAAATTAACCACCTTAAAACATTGGTTGGAAAGAGAATGAGGATCACCAAATTAGTTTTTTCTCTACTGCTGTCCTTTTGTGTGTGTTCACCTGTGCTGGCACAAGGTGAGTTAACAGCGGCAGTAATGAATGGGGACGCGGAAACTGTCAGTCGTCTAATTCGCCAGAATGCAGATGTGAATGCCATTGAGCGCGATGGCACCAACGCCCTGCAATGGGCAATATATAACGAGAATTTAGCTATCGTACGTAATCTGTTGAATGCAGGTGCCGATCCCGAGGCTGCAAATCGTGAAGGGATGACGCCACTGGTTCTCGCAGCCATGAGCGGCAATGTTGAGCTGGTAGAGGTACTGCTTGATGCCGGTGCTGGAGTTAACCGCACCCTGGCAAATGGTGAGACCCCTCTGATGATGGCGGCAAGCACAGGTAACCTTGAAACCATCCAGTTGATTCTTGATCGGGGTGCCGAAATAAATGCTGTAGAAAATTTGCGCGGTACTTCTGCACTCATGTGGGCTGCGGCAAACAAAAATGCACAGGCGGTAAAACTGCTGCTTGCGAACGGTGCCGACATGGCCATGAATTCAGCTGATGCTCCTCCCGGCAGGAATCCCTATCTTGCTCCGACTGCACGTAACCGTATCCGCGGTTTTTATCAGGGTGTGGGTCAGGGCGGAGACTTTGGTGCTGAAGGTGAGCTTGCCAATCAGGATCTTGAACTGAGTATTACCCGCGAGGAAATGCTTGCCAGACTGCCTGAGCAGCTGGTTCAGGAATTTGAGAAGGAATTTGTTGAGGTCGGCGATTTTGGCGAGTCTATAAGTGCGGCTCCGCCCAAACAATGGGGTAGGCTGACTGCATTGCACTTTGCTGTGCGTGAAGGTGACCTGGATGCCGTCAAGGTGTTGGTGGAGGCAGGTGCTGATGTTAATCAGGTCAGCGAATTCGGCTGGACGCCATTGCTTACGGCGACGCAAAACCGCTATTACAGGATTGGGAAATTTCTGCTGGAGAACGGTGCGAATCCCAATATTGCCAATGAGGGTGGCTGGAATCCGCTCTATATAGCCACCGATAACCGTAATATCGAAGGTGGCGATTATCCTACCCGCAAGCCCGATATGCCGCATCTGGATTTCATCAGCTTGCTACTGGAAAATGGCGCTAATCCGAATTTGCGCATGGCATCAAGTACCGAAACCCGAACCATTTTTACCCATCAGTGGTTGCGGGAGGAAGGCGCCACGCCTTTTCTGCGCGCAGCACAATCCAGCGATCTGGAATTGATGAAGCTACTCCTGCAATACGGGGCTGATCCCAATATCAATACCAGTGTCGGTGTCACGCCGCTGATGGTGGCAGCGGGCATCGCCTGGGTAGAAGGGGTTACCTTTGAATGGTCTGAGCAGGCAAACCGGGAAACCATTCAGATGCTTATTGACCTTGGCAATGATGTAAACGCACAGGACCGCGAAGACGGGCGCACCGCACTAATGGGCGCAGCACATAAGGGGCGCAACTACGCAGTACAGATGCTGGTTGATGCCGGCGCTGACCTGTCATTAAGAGATATCGGCAGTCGCGATTCAGTGTACCAGTTGGCGGGAACTACCTGGCAGGCGATAGACTATGCAGAAGGACTGGTTCGCGTTGGCGTTCAGTCTGCAGAATCACACCCGGAAACGTCGGCTTTGCTGCGCAGGTTGATGCTTGAGCGAGGCCTGGAAGTGCCACCTGAAGGCAGAACGCTGGATTCGATTTGTGTGGTGTCTATTTGTCAGTAAAAAAGTCACAAGTCTCAAGTTGCAGGAAGAAAGGGCAGGTCAGCAGATCTGCCCTTTTTTGTTTTCAATCCATGGTCCCAATGTTAATAGTGAACAATGATAGCTAATTACTATCTAAAATTATTAATATAATATATTAGCTATCAGTATTGCTTTATTCATTGATCAGGTTGCGAATGGTGGGGTAGAACTGGGTGAAGGTGCCATTAAACTGGGCTTCAGCCATATGGCACTGAAAACATTCGCTGTTATCCGGCATTTTAGTTGAGGCATTGGCGGAGGTATCTTCAGCGGAGTAGAGGAAAAAAGCGCGGCCTTCGGCAAAACGCTCACTGTCGATGATATGAATTTCCTTTGCCTGCAGTTCTCCCTGTACAAAACCTGGTAACTGGGGACTGGATTCTGCTGCTGCGCCATAAAAAGACAGCAGAAACATGGTGCCATCGGCATACTCACCGTTATCCAGGAAATAACGGTAGGCGGTTGGCTCCATGTGGACAACGCCTATGGTGCCTGGGTTACCGGGGTCAAAGGGATTATCGCTGTATTCGCTACCCAGAGAGCTGCCCATATGAATCCATTCGTCGGTACGTTTGGGAAAAAACAGTTCGTTGTTCTCGAATCTGGCAACGCCGATGTTTTCCTGAGCCTGCAGTGTCGAAGAAAAAACAAACGGCAATGAATACAGCAGGGCATTCAGGATAATAGAATTGAGTTTACTCACGGCAAGTACTCCTTGGGGTAGCCAGATTTATAGTAACGATTGTATAGAATGTTGGCCTGCGAATTAACTGCTTTAGAAACAGGGGCAATCAGAGATTCTTTACCAGCAACAGTGCATCCCCGGTAAATTTAATCAGGGGGTGGGGCACAACGGGTTTTCGCATTACTTCCTGGAAGCCAAGGCGTAGATAGAAATCGTATGCGACGGTGTTGGCTTCAAACACAATAAGCGACATTTTTTGTAAGTGCTTTTGCCGACATTTGCTTTCGGCCATTCTCATTAATACAGAAGCAATCCCCTGCTGGCGCCAATTCGGATCCACAGCAACGCCGGCGATATACAAACTTCCGGGTTCTTCCAGGAGCCAGAACGGCTTCAGCACAGGGTCTTCCACCACATAGTCATCATCTTCTTTCATTTCATAGGAAAGAAGGACAGCGACTACCTTGTCATTGGCCTGGGCCACCAGGCAGTTTTCAAAACTGAAAGGCGTGTTTCGGCGTTCGTAACGTTGCTGACCTATATCCAGCAGGTTATCACCAGGTTTGGAAATCTTTGACCAGATGTAGTCAGAGACCCCGTCGGATGCGATGGAATATAATTCGGCAATGCGCCTGGCATCGTTCCTGCTTGCGGAACGAAAGTTGATGGAATCAGTTTTCAAACCTGACTGAGTTTGCGCTCATCTGCCCAGTTGCCATGTAACCCCTGGCGCAGACGGAAAGGTAGTTTGACCTTGCCGATGGGACCTTCCTCTATGGCTTGCGCATCCAGAATGGCCAGAGCAGAATAATTATTCACGATATCATCCACCAAAGCGATCAGGTAACCATCACCCTGGGGCGAGTCCGGGGACCGCGGAACAAAACAGGGTTCCTGAATGACGCTGTCAGGACCGCACCACCATTCAGACTGTTTGCCAGTGAGAAAATCCATATAGCCAAGCTTGTTCAGCATCAGGCCGGAAGCACGTCCACCGGGACCATTGAATGGCAATGACTGATCCATCACCAGTAACCAGCCATAGTCATGCTGCTGGGTGGCGTAGCGGTCGTCGATGCGGGGAAACTCCCCCATCATGTCAGTCATTCTTTCCGAGCTTTCGAATTCATCACCCTTGCTGTTGTAGTCCACCGTCCAGCGTGTCATGTATGACGCAGCTTCGTCCGGTTTGTAAGGGTTGCCATGCACATCAGGGAAGAAAGGGAACATGTTGTTTTTAGCCACCGGAACATCAAAGTGGACTTTGCTGCCATCATTAAAGGCATTCATCACATGTGAACAAAACAGGTTGGGGCTCTTAAACCACTTCATATCCTTGGCATCGCCATCTCTTGGCATAACACCTAAATAAACCGGCATGGTGGTATCAAAACCAAAATAGGGCATTCGTTTTTCAACACGCTCCCAGTTGCAGATGATTGGTACCAGATGAAAGCAGACATAGTCTTCAGTGACACCAAAGTCATGCATCATGCAGGTATAGGGCACATCAAACCAGACTTCCTTGAGTAATTCCCCGGTCGGACTGATTTCCATATAGGTACATTCCTTGGTGCAAAGTCCCTTGGCGCCATAACTGAAGGCCACCATATTGCCGGTAATCGGATCAATTTTAGGATGAGCAGTAAAAGTTTCGCTGGTCATCTTGCCGTCAAAATCAGTGAAACCAAAAGTCTCCAGCGTCAACGGGTCCATCAGCAAAGGAGGGCTGTCTTCCTTGAGGGCGAACAGTTTTCCGGCATGCACGATGGGCGTGGTATTGGCAGTACTTCGAATTTGACCTTTGACCGAGGGATCATCTGTTAGTGGATTACGGTAGGCGCCGAACAGTGCGTGTTCTGCTTCGCGCTCCAGTTTCCATTTATCGGTTTGTGCATAGCGCTGTTTGAAATCCACCTTACCGTTACGAAAACGGAAAAGTGAGATCATGCCGTCGCCATTGAAGAACTGGTCATCATCGAACTTAGGAGAAAACTGCTGGTCTGGATGAACCCGATGAAAAGTGCCATTGAGTTGAGATGGAATTTCACCTTCCACCTCGCAATCCATAATGTCGCCTTCAAAGCGCAGCATGTTCAGGATGCCGGTGAAGGCCCGGGTTTCTGGAAAATGTGCCATAGTCTTGCTCCGTGAATTCGTTATTGATTAAACCCGACAGGCTTTGTTATTTCAATTGCGCTTATTCTAAAAAAGCCGGAAATCATACTGGCTTGATTTGCATCAACAGCCATAGCTTCAGAATTTCAAGGTGATGAATAATCAGCCCGAATCAAGCGATTTGATAATTGTTCTGCAGGCTGCATCCTGGGCCAAAGTGTCACTGGCGATAGTGATGTCAGCATATTTTCTGTAGAGGATGGAACGCTCTTCAAACAGGTCCTCAAAACTCTGATCCGGACGTCGGGCGATACCGCGCTGGTCGTAGTCTGTGATACGTTGTTTAAGCGTTTCCAGACTAACATCAAGAAAGATGATAGTGCCGTTTTCTGACAGGTGGGTCATGCTTTTTTCGCTATAAACTACGCTGCCGCCCGTAGCGATGACCGAGTTTTGCACATCAAGAGTCATCACCCACTTTTCCTCAATTTCCCGTAAGGCCATATAGCCTTCTTTATTCAGGATATCCTGCAGGGAACGATGCTCATGGGTCTGGATTACCACGTCGGTATCGACGAAATCACGCGAGGTGTTCTTGGCAAGGATAATACCAATAGTACTTTTCCCTGAGCCGGGCATACCAATGAGAACAAGGTTCTTTTCTTTCTGCGACATGCTGACTTTGATCCGGAAAATAATGATCGATTATAACTGATGTCAGTGATAGTTCGCGCTATCTAACGAGAGAGAATTTTTCAGAAAGATCGGTTATTGAAAAATGCAGAGAGCTACGATCAAAGCCTTCACGGTCATAAAAGCGGTGGGCATCGATACGATGCATCCGCGAGTCCTGGTGTAATTCCCGGCACCCCTGTTCCCTGGCATAGTGTTTTAACCAGCCAATCATGGCCTTGCCGGCGCCTCGGGAACGCATGGTTTCACTCGTAACCAGATCATCAACGTAAAGGCATTTTCCCCAGGCGAGTTTTTCGTTCATGACAAAACCGGCAACACAGGCGACAGTATTATCCATTTCCACTTTGGCGACCTGGTAGCCATCGGGCTGCTGTTTTTTGATCTGACTTATCAGCGACGCTGTATTGTATTTGGGACGTAACTGGAGCAATACAGGAGCAAGAGATAATAGATCCTGATCAGATGACGCAATACGAATGTTCATGATTGTTTTCAGCCCACTCTATTTTCTTTATTTATAAACCAAGCGCCATTGGAGTATGAAGAATATTGGCTTCCATATAATCTTCACCACTACGGCAAAAGCCGAGCTTTTCATAAAAAGGCACAGCACTGATCTGGGCACCAAGAAAAACCCGATCAAGGTTGTTGTTCCTGGCATG